>NZ_JBHUUW010000068.1:0-41685 GCF_042670825.1 Streptomyces sp. NPDC057137
CCGCAGGTGCGGTCCGCCCGGCGCCTTTTGACGTTCCTTCAGTCGGCTAGCGCTTCAACTGGTGCCCGCCGAAGCCGCTGTTGCGGTCGGAGCCGCTGTTCTGTGCCTGCCACCACGCGTCGAACTCCGGCTGCCGCATGGCGCTCCAGTCCGGGGTGTGCTCGACCTGGGCGCTGCCCATCCTGCGGGCCAGCGCGACCAGTGAGGCGCCGACGGCGCCCCGGTTGGTGTCGTACGCCTCCATGACCTCCTTCAAGCTCCCCCCGGCCACCGCGGCGGCCTCCAGGGCGGTGGCGTCCTGGAGCGCCTTCACGCTGCCGCCGCCGATGTGCGGCCGGGCGACGCTGGCGGCGTCACCGACGAGCAGCATCCGCTCGGAGGTGTACTGCGGCACCTCCAGGTCGTAGATGGGCTGGATGAACGTGGTCTCGGCGGGCGTACGCAGCACCCGGGCCGCCCAGTACGGCGGGAAGTTGTCCGCCACCAGGGCCCGGAGGTGGGCGGTGAGCTGTTCGTTGAGCCGGCCGGGCGGCAGCGACGTCGGCGTCTTCAGGTCCGCGTGGAGACCCTCGGACTCGGGCGGGGAGGTGTAGAGCACCCAGTTGAGCCGGTGGCCGCCGACGCCGTCCGGGATGCGGTAGATCATGCAGTGGCCGCCGGGGAAGACGACGTTGTGCGCGTCGTTGCCGTCGGACGGGAGGTCGGCGACGTCGGCGGAGGTGCCGCGCCAGCCGATGTAGCCGGCGTACGTCGCGCTGAGGCCGGGGAACATGGCGTCGCGCACGACGGAACGGTAGCCGTCGGCGCCGACCACGGCGTCGAAGCGCTCCCGCTGCCCGTCGGCGAGTTGGAGGGTGACGCCGTCGGAGTCGGGCTCGACGGCCTTGACGAGCGCGCCGGACCGGTAGTCGACCTCTTCGGGCACCCGGCGCCGCAACTCACTCCACAGCGAACCCCAGTTGTAGGCGCGGAACGGGAACGGCTGCTCGCCGACGGCCCGTCCGTACTCCGCCTCGCCGTCCCGCACGCTCCACACCCGCCGGGTCAGCGGCGCCCACGGCATCTCGGCGGCCACGTATCCGGCGCTCTCGAGCTCCGCGTACCGGTCGCTGTGGAGGGCTATTCCGACTCCCCTGTCGCGGAGTTCGGCGTCGGCCCGCTCGAAGACGGTGACCTTCTCGGCTCCGCCGCGAGACACGGCCAGGGCTGTGGCACACCCCGCGATGCTGCCGCCGACGACGGCGACGCTGCCTCCACGCATACCTGGCTCTCCACTCAGTCGATTCAGTCGATGTTTACGGTGCTGCCGGTGGTGACACTGAGGTGGAATCCTATTCGAGTGGCATAGGCCCGCAATTGTCGGCGGGGCACGGAATTGCGATGCTGGACGTATGCCAGGACAACGGAAGCGCAAGAGGAGCCAGGAGCGGCAACGGGGACCCTCCGCGGCCGAGTTGGGCCCGGGGCGCTGGACGGTCGTCTTCGAGACCACGGACGAGGCGGCATGGCGGACCGAGATCCGACGCCGCATGGCGGACCACGAGGTGCGGGACCCGTCCAGATTCCGGCTCGACCAGTTCTGCGGCCGGACGCTGCTGCCGAGCACGTACCGGCTGAGTGTCTTCGTACCGGACGACGTGGCGCGATGAACGCGGCGCCGGCGGCGACGGGCGGGGGCGCGTACGCCCGGCGGTGGCCGGAGCGGTCCGGCCCGTCCGGTGGTTGAGGGCACCCCTCAACCACCGGACGGTGTGCCGCTCTACGCGCCCTTCTCCCGCAGTTGCGCGTCCGCCCAGTCCGCGTGGTCCGAGTCGATGCCGTCGCCGCCGTCCGTGACGCGCAGCGTCAGTTGCCGCACCCCGCTGACGTCGACGTCGAACGCGTACGGCGCGTCCGTCGGGCCCAGGACGCCGCTGCGGGCCAGGACCTGGCCGTCGCCGAGCACCTCGAAGGTCACCGAGCCCTTGTCCGGCTTCTCCTCGTCGATGCCGGTCCGGGCCGCGAAGCGGTCGTACGCGCCGTTCAGGTCGATGGTCACCTCGGACTGCGCGTGCACGCCGAGCCCCTTGTCGTACGTCGTGTCGCCGAGGCGCAGCGGGCCGCCGTCGGCCGGGGCGTTCTCGCCGTTGGAGAGGTCCCGTTCGACCGGGCCCCAGCCGTTCTTCTCGGCGGTGAACGGCAACGAGCTGACGTACACCGTGCCTTCGCGTGCCACGAAGACACGCACCGTGCGCTCGACCGTCAGCGGCGGCGCGGCCGGTGCGGCGTCCGGGTTCCGGTAGGTCAGCGTGACGGGGATCTCCGTCGCCCCGTATGCCGGGTCGGCGGGGACCGTGAGCCGCCAGGACGCCGTCAGTTCGGCGCCGTCGGCCAGTTCGTCCGCCGTCGCGCCGGCGCCGTCGACCGCCCAGCCCTCGGGTGTACGGGCGCTCAGTGTCACCTCCTCGGCGGGGCCCGCCTCGTCCAGCACGAAGCTCGCCGCGACATCGACCGTCGTGCCCGGCCGGGCGTCGGCCTTCGTGGGGGTGACGGACAGCGTGCCGACCGGTACGGCGTCCACCGGCAGGTCGCAGCTGTCGCGGCCCGGCACGGCGCGGCAGATCTGTGCGGCGAAGCCGCCGTCCGCCAACACGGGCACCGTGATCGCGTCTTGACGGGTCATCACCTTACTCTCTCTGACCAGACCGGCCTCGCCGTCCTGTACGACATCGACCCGCCACGAGCCGGATCCCAGGAACGTCAACGGCACCCGCTCCGTACCGCCGTCACCCGCCCTGACCGAGCCGACGAACCACCGGTCGCCGTTCCTGCGCGCGAAGGTCACCCCCGCACCGGGCGTCCCGGCGACGAGCCGGCTCTCGTCCCAGACGGTCGGGACCTGTTCGAGGAACCGGGCGACCTCGGGCCGGGAGCGGTACGCCTCGACGCTGCCCGCGTAGTTCTGGAACCCGGACTCGTACACGACGGAGAGCGCCAGCTCGGCGGCCTCGGTGTTGTTGCGCTGCCCGAACTGGAAGCCCATGGGGGTGAAGTCCATGGAGCCGACCACGTTGCGGGTGTAGGGCAGCGTCGCCATGTCGTCGGCCTGGACATTGCCCTGTTCGGCGCCGTGCACGCCTTCCATCGACATGACATGCGGCCAGGTGCGCTGGATGCCGTGCGGGAGCGTCGAGCCGTGGAAGTTGACCATCAGCTCGCGGTCGGCGGTCTCCCCGAGGATCTCGTCGTACCACCCCATGCGTTCGCGCGAGTCGGAGTCCATGAAGTCGATCTTCAGCCCGGCGGCGCCCCACTTCTTGACCTTGTCGAGCTGGGCGGTGCGCTCGGCGGCGGTGTCGAGATCGGTCCAGTGCATCCACAACAGGACGCCCACGCCGCGCTGTTCGGCGTACTCCATCAGCTGCGGCATCCAGTCGGTGGTGTTCCAGCCGTCGTCGACCAGGGAGTACTCCCAGCCGTGGGCCGCCGCGTAGTCCACGAAGCGCTGCTGGGTCTCCAGGCTGCGCTGCGCCGCCCCGAATCCGGCGAGCCAGGACCACGCGACGGTGCCGGGGCGGATCCAGGAGGTGTCCGCGACGCGGGAGGGCGGTGCCAGGTCGTCCACGAGCGTGGACTCGGTGACCGTCGCCAGATCGCCCGCGATCACGGTCCGCCAGGGGGTCGCGAGCGGCCCGTCGGAGGGCACGGGCACCGAGGGGTCGGCCAGCGCCACGTCGTAGCGGCCGCTGCCCGCCGTGTGCGTGAGACGGCTCGCGGGATAGCGGCCGTCGACGTCGGCCTCGGTGAGCAGTACGTGGTCGTCGCCCACCTGGAACAGTGCCGGGTAGGCGTACTGTCCGCTTTCCGCGCCGGCGGCGGTCGAACCGTCGTACGGCTGCTCGTAGTTGACCGAGTAGTCGCTCAGCCGGGCGGGCGCGTCGCCCGGGAGCACGAAGCTGGACGCCTCGCGCCGCACGGCGCCACCGCCGTTGCCCGCCGGGAGCACGTAGCGGTACGCGACTCCGTCGGCCGCCGCGCGCACGACCAGGTCGACCCGGGCCCCGCCCGCGCCCTCCAGGGTGAAGCGCGACTCGGCCATATCGACGGTGCGACGCCGCTCCTTGCCGACGACGGTGGTGTACCGCTCCGCGATACGGCGGTCCGCGCGCTCCACCAGGCGCAGCCCGCGCGTCAGGTCGGCGTCCTCGGTGACGATGCCGACGGGCGAGGGCTCGACGAGGACGCGGTTCCCGTCGCGTACGGCGAGGGTGACGGAGCCGGCGGCGGGGTCGAGCCGTACGTCGGCGGTGGGCCCGCCACGGGACACGGTCCAGGCGGCGCCGCCGGGCCTGGGGTTGCTCGCGCCGTCCTGGGCGGCGGCCGGGGTCCCCAGGCAGAGCACCCCCGCGAGCGCGGTCGCACAGGCGGCGCGCCATCGATTCGCTGATCTTGGTCCGCTGTTCGTCATCGCTTGTCCCTCTCACTCGGAGCCGGGCCCAACGGGCAAACACGGGGCGCGAGTTGGTGACGACAGGGCTGAGCCTGAAGGGGCGCCCGCGCCCCGGATTGTCCGTCAGAATCCACCGGATCCGCCAGGGTCTGTCGCACAGAATCCAACAGAATCCATAGCGCGCGGACGATTACGATGCGGGCATGGGGACTTCCGCCGTACCGGACAACGCACGGGACAACGCGCCGGGCGACCGCCTCGCGGCGTTCGGCAATCAACTGGTCGATGTGCACATCTGGCTCCGCGAGGAGCTGGCCCGGCTACAGGACGACGTCGACGACTATCTCGCGGGCAGCGGCGAGCGCCCGCGCGAACTGCGGGCGCACTGCCTCGCGTTCTGCTCGGCCCTGACCCGGCACCACACGGCGGAGGACGACAACGTCTTCCCGGCACTGGCGCGGCAGTTCCCCGAACTGGCCCCCGTACTGGAGCAGCTCGCGCAGGACCACCACATGGTGACCGCCATCCTCGGCCGGCTCCAGGCTCTGCTCGACGGCATCAGCCCCGTCCCGGACGACGCCGAGGCACGTCGCGTGCGAGGTGAACTGGACGGTCTCGTCGCACTGGTGGAGTCGCACTTCACGTACGAGGAGAAGAAGCTCGTCGCCGCGCTGAACGCGCTGAACACACCGCTGTCCGACGACTTCACCTTGCGGGAAGTGCCCGGCCGCTAGGCGGTGTCTGACAAGTAGCGCCGTCCGCCCGCAGGGCGGGGCGCGCGGCGTCAGGTGTCTCGCCGCCGGTCGCGTGCAACCGCAAAGCGCGGAGGATCGCCGTTGTAGATGGCCCGACCGCACGTGGGCGACTGACGACAACGCAGGGGGCACCTCGCGTGCCCGAAGGGCCGCGGGGGGAGAGCGCGCGTCCGGGCGCCGCGCGCCAGGCCGGATCCGTCAGACACGGCCTGGGGCCTGTCCGCCTGACGAGCCGCCCACACGGCCCGTGCTGCCGACCGCCCGTCAGGCGGAGCGCTTCCGCGCCGGAGCCTTCTTCGCTGTCGTCTTCTTCGCCGTCGTCTTCTTCGCGGCGGTCTTGCCCGTCGCCGTCTTCTTGGCCGCTGCCTTCTTGGCCGGCGTCTTCTTCTCCGCCGTCTTGGACGCCGTCCTCGACGTGGCCTTCGACGTGGCCTTCTTCGCGCCGGCCGCCTTCTTGCGCGTCGGCAGATGCGTCACCTCGGCGTGATCGCCATCCCCGCCGCCCTCGCCCCGCGACTCCTTCGCCGCCCGCACACTGCCCTCCAGCGCCGCCATCAGGTCCAGGACCTTGCCCCCGCGCCGCTCCCCCGCACCCTCCGGCGCCCTCAGCTCGCCACCCCCCGCCTTGGAGGCGATCAGCTCCTCGACGGCCTCCCGGTAGTCGTCGTGCAGCGACTCCAGTTCGACCTCGCCGAGCGTGTCCATCAGGGCGTCTGCCAGGTCCAGTTCGGCGTCCCGGATGCTCACCTCGGTCTCCGGTGCCACCCCCTCCGGCTGGCGGATCTCGTCCGGCCAGAGCAGCCCGTGCAGCGCGATGACATCGCCGAGCACCCGCACCATGCCCAGCCGCTCGCGCCCGCGCAGCGCGAATTTCGCGATCGCGACCTTCTCGCTCCGCTTCAGGGCCTCACGCAGCAGCGTGTACGGCTTCGCGGCGGGCACCCCGTTCGCCGCGATGTAGTACGCCGAGCCCACCTGGAGCGGATCGATCGAGGACTCCGGCACGAACCCCACGATGTCGATCGTCTTGGCCGTCGGCAGCGGGAGCTGCGCCAGGTCGTCGTCGGTGATCGGGATCATCGAGCCGTCCGCGTCCTCGTACGCCTTGCCGATCTCGGAGGACGTGACCTCCTCCTCGTCCAGCTCGCAGACCTTCCGGTAACGAATTCGGCCGCCGTCCGCCAAATGGATCTGCCGGAAGGAGATCGAGTGACTCTCGGTGGCGTTCACCAGCTTGATCGGGATGCTGACCAGACCGAAGGAGATTGCGCCGTTCCATATGGATCGCACGGTTAATCCCTTACATCCGAATTCGTGGGATTCTCATCGTATGACGCCAATCGCGGAGGTGGAGGGGCGGCGGATCGCGCTCAGCAATCTGGACAAGGTCCTCTACCCGGCCACCGGCACCACCAAGGGCGAGCTGCTGCACTACTGCGCGACATCCGCCGGCGCCCTGCTCGCCCATCTGACCAACCGCCCCGTCTCCTTCCTCCGCTACCCGGACGGCCCCGCCGGCGAGCGCTTCTTCACCAAGAATCCGCCGCCGGGCACGCCCTCCTGGGTGCGTACGGCGGCGGTGCCGCGGTCGGCGGGCCAGATCGCCAAGCAGGTGCTGGTGGAGGACCTCGCGACGCTGATGTGGGCGGCGAACCTGGTGGTGGAGTTCCACACCCCGCAGTGGCAGGTCGACAACCCGGCCCGCGCCGACCGCATCGTCTTCGACCTGGACCCCGGCGAGCCCGCCACCGTGGTCGAGTGCTGCGCCGCCGCGCTCTGGCTGCGCGAACGGCTGGCGGTGGACGGGCTGAGCGCGTACGCCAAGACGTCCGGTTCGAAGGGCCTGCATCTGCTCGTACCGCTGGAGCCGACGCCGTCGCCCGAGGTCTCCGCGTACGCCAAGTCGCTCGCCGTCGAGGCCGAGGCCGAGCTGCCGCGGCTGGTGGTCCACCGGATGACCCGCGCGCTGCGCCCCGGCAAGGTCTTCGTCGACCACAGCCAGAACTCGGCGGCGAAGACGACGGCGGCGCCGTACACGGTGCGCGCCCGTACGGAACCGACCGTCTCCACCCCGGTGTCCTGGGAAGAGGTGGGGAACTGCGCGGCGCCGGAGGACCTGGTCTTCCGCGTCGGTGACATCGCGGGGCGGCTGGAGCGGTACGGGGATCTTCTCGGCCCGCTCATCAATCTCAACCGTGCGGGACGTCTGCCCTGACAGTTGACGTCAGCGGCAGGCACCATAGGGGTACGCCAATCATGAGCGTGACGGGGCGCCGTGAAGCGTCATAAGCAGAGAAGGAACCACGCATGATCATCTTCGGCACCAAGGGCTACATCTACCAGCTGGCGATACTGACGCTCGTGTGCGGCCAGTGCGGCAATCCGTCGGCGCACACGCTGCGCAAGCGCGTCTCCAAGTTCACGCTCTTCTTCGTGCCGCTGTTCCCGTACTCGACGAAGCACTACACGCAGTGCACGTTCTGCGGCGTGGAGCACCAGGTGCCGAACGAGCAGGCGGAGCAGCTGCTCGCGCAGAGCGCGACGCAGGCCCAGCAGGGCGGCGGCCAGCAGCACGGCGCCAACCCGTTCGCGCAGGGCACGCAGGGCGGCCAGGGCGGTCAGCCGGGCGGTGGGAACCCGTTCAGCCAGGGCGGCCAGGGGCAGCAGCCGGGCCAGGGCGGCAACCCGTACCAGCGCTGACGACGGGCGGAGCACGCAGAGTTACGGTTGCGGACAGAATGTGACGAAACTAGGGTAAATCGGGCGAGGGTCGAGCAGTTCTCCGTCGACTCCTCGCCCCCTTCCCGAACATCAGGAGTCACGCATGTCCCAGCGTTCCCTGCGTTCCTCTGCCCCGCGCCTCCGGGGTTCCTTCGGCCCGTACGCCGCCGCCCTCGCCGTCGCCGTCGCGGCCCTGACGGCGACGCCCGCGCTGGCGGCGGTTCCGACCCCGCCGCCCGTGAGCTGGAACGGCCACGTCGACACCCCCACCGAAGGCCCGGCGCCCGCCGACGCCACCGAGGCCGGCGGCACGGGCGTCACCGAGTCCGCCGAAACCGCCGAGAACGAGGCCGCGGCCACCTCCGCCCCCCGCGAGTACAAGGGCCGCGTCATCGCCAGGACCGGGCTCCTGCTGCGCGACAGGCCCACCCGCAGCAGCCGGGTCATCGGCAGCGCCGCGTACGGCGAGATCGTGCACATCTTCTGCAAGACGCGGGGCGACAACGTGAACGGCAACAACCGCTGGTACCTCCTCACGGACGGCACCTGGGCCTGGGGCTCGGCCGCGTACATCGACAACATCGGCCAGGCGCCCCGCTGGTGCTGACGCCGCGCCGATACTGACGCCGCGCGAAGCCTGACCTGACCCGACATGCCTCATGTCTTTACATAACCGGACATAAGGCATGTCGGGTTGCTACGTTGCGCTCCATGACCGCAACGACGGCGGACTCTCCCCCGCCCGAACTACGTCTCCGCAAGCGGCGCGGGGTCGAGCTCTCGCTCCTCGTGTGCGCCGTCCTCATCTCCGTCTTCGGTTACGTCGCCGTCGGCCTCGCCCGCGACGACGCCGCCCCGCCCGACGCCCTGACGCACAGCGCGGGGCTGGGTCTGCTCGCCCTCGTCGCGCATCTCGCGGTGCGGTTCCGCGCCCCGTACGCGGATCCGCTGCTGCTCCCGATCGCGGTCCTGCTCAACGGCATCGGGCTCGTGCTGCTCCACCGCCTGGACCTGTCGACCCCCGGCGAGCGGGACGCGCCCGCGCAGCTCATCTGGTCCACGCTCGGGGTCGCGCTGTTCATCGCCGTCGTCGTGCTCCTGCGCGACCACCGGGTGCTCCAGCGGTACGCGTATCTGTCGGTGGTCGCCGCGCTGCTGCTGATGACCGTGCCGATCTTCTTCCCCGCCGTCAACGGCGCCCGGATCTGGATCCGGATCGACGAACTCTCCTTCCAGCCGGGCGAGTTCGCGAAGATCCTGCTCGCCGTCTTCTTCGCCGCCTATCTCGCGGCGAACCACAGCGCGCTCGCGTACACCGGCCGCAGGATCTGGAAGCTCCAGCTGCCCACCGGCCGGGTACTGGGCCCCATCGTCGCGATCTGGCTGCTCAGCGTCCTCGTACTGGTCCTGGAGCGGGACCTCGGTACCTCGCTGCTCTTCTTCGGACTCTTCGTGATCCTGCTGTACGTGGCCACGGGCCGCACCGGCTGGATCGCCGTCGGGCTGGTGCTGGCCGGGGTCGGCGCGGTCGCCGTCGGCTGGCTCGAACCGCATGTGCACAGCCGGGTCCAGGACTGGCTCGACCCGTTCGCCTCCATCGACGCGGGCGACGGTCCCGGCCAACTCGCCCAGTCCCTCTTCGCGTTCGCGGCGGGCGGCATGTTCGGTACGGGGCTGGGGCTCGGCCGGTCCGTACTGATCGGCTTCGCCGCCAAGTCCGACTTCATCCTCGCCACGGCGGGCGAGGAGCTGGGGCTGATCGGGCTGACGGCGATCTTCCTGCTGTACGCGCTGCTCGTCGCCCGCGGCTACCGCACCGGGCTTGCTCTGCTCGACCCGTTCGGGCGGCTGCTCGCGGTCGGTCTGGCGTCGATCGTGGCGCTCCAGGTGTTCGTGATCGCGGGCGGGGTGACGGGGCTGATCCCGCTCACCGGCATGGCGATGCCGTTCCTGGCGCAGGGCGGTTCGTCGGTCGTGACGAACTGGGTCATCGTGGCGCTGCTCATCCGGCTCAGCGACTCGGCGCGCAGGCCGCGCCCGGAGACGGTGGAGACGGGCGTGATCGCGCCGACGGTGGTGACGGTACGGCCGACGGGCCCCGGACCGTCCTCGTCGGAATCCGCGCCGGGCGGCGGCGAGCGATGATCAGCCATATCCGTCTCGCCGCCGCGTTCTGTCTGCTGCTCCTCGTCGCGCTGCTCGTCAACGCGGCCCGGATCCAAGTCATCCAGGCCGACTCCCTCGACAACAACCCCGCCAACCGCCGTAAGACCATCGACCGTTACGAGCAGCCGCGCGGCCAGATCCTCGTCGACGGCCGGGCCGTCACCGGCTCCAAGGACACCGGTCAGCAACTGCGCTACGAACGCACCTACACCCAGGGCCCGTTGTACGCGCCGGTGACCGGCTATGCCTCCCAGACGTACGGCACCAGCCTCCTGGAGAACGCCGAGGACGGCATCCTCGCCGGCACCGACCCGATGCTCGCCCCGCTGCCGTTCTGGAACGACATCGCCCGTGCCCAGGAGCCCGGCGGCAAGGTCGTCACGACCGTCAAGTCGGCGTTGCAGCAAGCCGCTTACACCGGACTCGACGGCAGGCGCGGCGCGGTCGCCGCGATCGAGCCGACGTCCGGCCGGATCCTCGCGCTGGTCAGCAGCCCGTCGTACGACCCGGGAAAGCTGTCGGGCACGGGCGGGCCGGTGGCCGAGGCGTGGCGGCGGTACAACGGCGCGTACGCCCAGCCGATGCTCAACCGGGCCATCCGGCAGACGTATCCGCCCGGTTCGGCCTTCAAGATCGTGACGGCCGCCGCCGCGCTGGACGCCGGGGTGGTCGACGACGTCGACGAGCCGACGGACATCCCGGAGCCGTACGTCCTGCCGGGCACGCGCACCACGCTGCCGAACGACGCGCGGGGCTGCGACAAGGAGTCGCTGGCGTACGCCATCAAGTGGTCCTGCAATTCGGTGATGGCCGGTCTCGGGGTGAAGGTCGGGCTCGACTCGATGGTGGAGACGGTCGGCAAATTCGGCTTCAACGACCGGCGGTTGAGGATTCCGTCGGGTGTCGCGGTGTCCAACTTCGACCGGGAGATGAGCGACGACCAGTTGGCGCTCTCCTCGATCGGCCAGTTCGACACGACGGCGACGCCGCTCCAGATGGCGATGGTCGCGGCGGCCGTCGCGAACGGCGGGGATCTCAAGTACCCGTATCTGGTGGAGCGGACGCTGGACGCCGACGGTGATGTCGTCTCGCGTACGGGCGAGCACTCGTACGAGCAGGCGATGACCCCGTCGACGGCGTACCGGCTGCGGCAGTTGATGGTGGAGGTCGTGGACACCGGGACGGGGATGAGCGCCGGGATCGACGGTGTGACGGTCGGCGGGAAGACGGGGACGGCGCAGCACGGGGTGGGCAACTCCGGTACGCCGTACGCCTGGTTCATCTCGTGGGCGCAGGCGGAGGGCACGGGGCGGCCGGCGGTGGCGGTGGCCGTGGTGGTGGAGGACGCGGAGGCGGTGCGGGACGACATCAGCGGGGGCGGGGACGCGGCGCCGATCGCGCGGGCGGTGATGGAGGCGGCGCTGCGGGACGACTAGGGCGGGTCGGATCGCGTCGGGTCGCGTCGGGCCCGATCAGATCAGAGCTTGCCCAGGCCGGTCTGGATGTCGTCGAGGCTCATCACCGGCTGGAAGCTCACTTCGGCGCCGAGGTCCTGGAAGAACGGCTCGGCGACGCTCGGAATGTCGGAGGCGTCCTTGAGGTCGAAGACGACGTAGGCGGTGCGCATGCCCTCCTGGCTCCCGAAGTACACGCTCTCCGGCTTGATCCGGTCGAACACCGACTTCAGGGTGTTGGGCAGCGTGCGATCCGCAATCGCCTTGTTCGCCTTCTCGGTGTCCATCTGGACCGTCAGCAGCACCCTCATGGTCGTCCCGCCTCTCACCAGCGCCGTCGGCACATCCGTGCCGCCCGTCAAGCGTGGGCGTGGTTCGGGGAGCCCGCAACCGGGGAAGGGCGTCGGGGTGACTCCCTGGTGGACGGTGGCCGAGGCGCTGGAACGGATCGACCGGCTCGACCCGGAGCTGTGCGCGTTCGTCGAGGTGTGGCACGCGGAGGCGCTGGAGCGGGCACGCGCGGTGGACCGCCAACTGCCCCTGGCGGGGCTGCCGTTCGCGGTGAAGGGCCCGACGGGCATCCGTTCGTACGCGGCGGGCCGGCTGATCGCCGCCGGGGCGGTGCCGGTCGGTTCGACGGCGGTGCCGGGGCCGGGGACGTACTGGCAGACCTGGGGCCTGGGCGCCCACGGTCGTACGGTCAATCCCTACCGCGCCGACCGCACGCCCGGTGGTTCGTCGGCGGGCTCGGCGGTGGCGGTCGCGGCCGGTCTGGTGCCGCTGGCGACGGGCAGCGACGGGGCGGGGTCGGTGCGGATCCCGGCGGCGTGGTGCGGGGTGTTCGGTCTGAAGACGACGAACGGGCTGCTGCCGTCGCCGGACCGGACGGGGCTGGCGACGGCGGGGGTGCTGACGCGGCGGGTGACGGACGCGCGGGCCGCTCTGCGGTGGGTGCTGGACGGGCCGGCCGAGTACGAGGCGGAGGGGGCGGAGGCGGCGGCCGGTTCCGGGGTGCCGGTGTCCGCCACGTACTCGCCGGATCTCGGTTTCGCACGGACCGATCCGGCGGTGGAAGCGGTGGTACGGGCGGCGGTGGACCGGTTGGTGGCGGCCGGGGTCGTACGGCTCGACCGAGCCCCCGCCGCACGTGTCGACCTGCTCGACCCGCGCGAGGCGTGGCTGGCGATACGAGGCGGTGCCCCCGGAGCGGGCGGGGATGCGAGTACGGGCACGGATGTTCGGGCGGAGAACGACCGGCGGCTCGACGCGTACTTCGCGCGTACGCCGCTGCTGCTCACCCCCGTGACGCCGAACCGTCCGCACGGCCACGAGGGTCCGGGTCCCGACGTCTACTCGACGGCGCTGACGTGGGCGTTCAACCTGAGCGGCCATCCGGCGGCGAGCCTGCCCGCGGGATTCACACCGGACGGCTGTCCCGTGGGGCTCCAACTCGTCGCGGAGCGCGGCTCGGACGTGGCGCTTCTCGATGTCGCGGAAGCCGCCGAGAGGGCCCTGCCCCTCATCCATTATGGACCGCCACGGGGGCGGATTCCTTCGTCCTGACGGATGATCTTGAAGGCCCCGCACCGCGCCTACGGTTGGGTCATGCCACTTCATATCCATGACCACGGCGGCGAAGGCCCGCCCCTGCTGTTGCTGCACGGCGCCGGGCGCTCGCTCGCCGACTGGGACGCCGCCGTACCTCTCCTCACTCCGTACCACCGGGTGCTCGCGGCCGATCTCCCGGCGCACGGCCGCTCCGACGGCGACGCACCCTGGACGGTCGACGCGGCGGTCGCCGCGATCGAGGAGGCGCTGCGCGCGTACGACGTCCCGGACGCGATCCTCGTCGGCCACTCGCTGGGCGGGATGCTCGCCGCCGTGTACGCCGACCGGCACCCCGGAGTGACACCGGGCGTGGTGAACCTGGACGGCCTGTGGTGGGAACCCGTCGACAGCTACACGGGCGAGGAGCGCGAGAGCCGGAAGCGCGTCGGCGAGATGACGCGGGCGACGGGCGGGCAGGTCGCGCCACCCGAGTACGTGGAGCAACAGGTCGCGTACGCGGGCCAGTTCGGCATCTCGGCCGCGCGGGCGGAGGCGTCGGCGCGGGCCTCCGCCCGAGAACTCCCGGACGGCAGCTGGCAGATGCTGCCCGAACGGGACCGGTGGCTGGAGCTGCTCGACGCCCTGGACGGGCTGGACCCGCTGCCGACGATGCGCCGGCTGGGGTGCCCGCTGCTCGTGGTCGTGGCGCGCAGGGCGCAGCCTCCGATGCCGGGGATGGAGTGGTTCGAGAAGCTGATGGGCACTCATACGCGGCGGATGAACGCGGAGTTGGCCGCGCTGGTGAGCGAGCGTCCGACGGCCGCGACGGCGGACGTGGACGCGACGCACGCGATGTTGCTGGAGGAGCCGGAGGCGGTGGCCGAGCTGGTGCTGGCGTTCACCCGGACGACGGGGACACCGGCGTCGTAGCGGAAGTCGCCGCCTCGTCCTCGGCCCCTTGAGCGATGGCGTCGGCGACCTCGGCGACCCTGGCCTGCTCCTCGGCGGCGAACCTCTCGCGGTCGAGGCGTTCGGCGATCTCCTCGTCCTGCGACATGAGGAGATCGAGGCTGGAGTCGCCGAGGTCGAAGACGCCCATGTCGAGATAGGCCTTCTGCAGCCGTTCGCCCCACAGCCCGATGTCCTTGACGCACGGCACGATGCGGCTGAAGAGCAACTTGCGGAACAGATGCAGGAATTCGGACCGCTCGGCCAGCTCGTCGGCCTCGGCCTTGGGGATGCCGAAGTTCTCCAGGACCTCGACGCCGCGCAGCCGGTCGCGCATGAGATAGCAGCCCTCGATGACGAACTCCTCGCGTTCGCGCCGCTCGGCGTCGGAGAGCTGCCGGTAGTAGTCGCGCAACGCCATCCGCCCGAAGGCCACATGGCGGGCCTCGTCCTGCATGACGTACGCCAGGATCTGCTTGGGCAGCGGCTTGTCGGTGGTGTCGCGGATCATGCCGAAGGCGGCGAGGGCGAGTCCTTCGATGAGGACCTGCATGCCGAGGTAGGGGATGTCCCAGCGGGAGTCGCGCAGGGTGTCGCCGAGCAGCCCCTGCAGGTTGTCGTTGATCGGGTAGAGCATCCCGACCTTCTCGTGCAGGAAGCGCCCGTAGATCTCGGCGTGCCGCGCCTCGTCCATCGTCTGCGTGGCGGAGTACAGCTTCGCGTCGAGGTCGGGCACGGACTCGACGATCCGCGCGGCGCACACCATCGCGCCCTGCTCACCGTGCAGGAACTGGCTGAACTGCCACGATGCGTAGTGTCGGCGCAGCTCCCCCTTGTCCTTCGCGGTCATCTTCGCCCAGTGGAGCGAGTTGTGCAGGGGGATGGCCTCGTCGGGGGTGCCGAGCGGGTCGTACGGGTCGACCTCCAGCTCCCAGTCGATGCGCTTCGCGCCGTCCCACTGCTTGTCCTTGCCCTTCTGGTAGAGGGCGAGAAGGCGTTCGCGGCCGTCGTCGTAGTCCCACTGGAAGCGGGCGACGCCGGTGGCGGGGACGGCCCAGACGGGCTGGTCGGGGGCGTGGACGTAGAGATCACGGCTCGACATTGGCGGCTCCTTCGCCTCAACCCCCGTATGAACCATGGACATTCGGCAGGTTCACACGCTGTTGGACGTCGAGTCAACAAGTGGTGCGAAGGGGATTGACGAGACCTGCTGACAGGAAGTCTCATAAGGGGGTCGAGAATCGTACCCCCGGTAACACGAGGTGCCCTCAGCCATGACAACAGCGCACGAACTCCACCCCGAACTCCACCCCGAGCCGGATTCCGCGCCGTCCTCCGAGTCGCACGGCATCCAGCTCCTCCACGACGCGCTGGGCCCGCTCCGGGACCGCGAGCAGGTGGCGCAGCGCCTGCTCGAAGCCTCGGCCAAGCACTCCTTCGACCCGGACAAGGACCTCGACTGGGACGCCCCGGCGGAGGACGGCAAGTGGTACTGGCCGCCGGAGCTGATCTCCCTCTACGACACCCCGCTGTGGCGGCGGATGTCCGAGGAGCAGCGGATGGACCTGGCCCGCCACGAGGCGGCGTCGCTCGCCTCGCTCGGCATCTGGTTCGAGATCATCCTGATGCAGCTGCTGGTCAGGCACATCTACGACAAGTCGGTGACCAGCAACCACGTCCGTTACGCGCTCACGGAGATAGCGGACGAGTGCCGCCACTCGATGATGTTCGCGAGGATGATCCAGAAGGGCGGCGCCCCGGCGTACCCCGTGCCCCGCGGCTACCACAATGTCGCGCGCCTGCTGAAGACGGTGTCCACGACTCCGGGTTCGTTCGCCGCGACGCTCCTGGGCGAGGAGATCCTGGACTGGATGCAGCGCCTGACGTTCCCGGACGAGCGCGTCCAGACGCTGGTGCGCGGCGTGACTCGGATCCATGTGGTGGAGGAGGCGCGCCATGTCCGCTACGCCCGGGAGGAGTTGCGCCGCCAGATGGTCACGTCCCCGCGCTGGGAACAGGAACTGACCCGTCTCACGGCCGGCGAGGCGGCGCGCGTCTTCTCGGTCTGCTTCGTGAACCCCCAGGTCTACGAGAACGTGGGCCTGGACCGCCGCGAAGCCGTCACCCAGGTCCGCGCCAGCGGCCACCGCCGAGAGGTGATGCAGTCGGGCGCGAAGCGCCTGACGGACTTCCTGGACGACATCGGGGTCATGCGGGGAGCGGGACGGCGGCTCTGGAAGGCGTCCGGCCTGCTGGCGTGAGGGACCGGTCCGCCGGGGGCCGACGTCGGGCAGCCGGTGTCGGCCGGTGGAACGGCACGCGCGGGCTACAGATCGAGGACCGCCCACAGGCGCCGGCCGTCGACCGCGGTATCCGTACCGCACGACACCGCGCCCAAGGAGGCGAGTTGGGGCAGCAGCGTCTCGTCCGCGACGGTGAGCCCTCTCTGATGGCTGAGGGCGACGATCAACGCCTGGCGGTCCTGATCGGCGAGGTGCACGGACACGCGCCGCCCACCGTCCGCCACCGCGGTCGAGACGAGGAGCGTGGTCAGATCCCGGGCCGCCTGGTCCGTGGCCGTGTAGCCCCAGTCGTGCAGCCTGGCCACGACCGCGCTGGACGCCTTGGCCGCGGTCCACGGGGCGGCCTCCAGCCCCCAGGTCGCGGCACGCCGGTTGATCATGCTCATCCGCGCTCGGCCGTGCGGGGCCGGCGCGGCGGACTTCGGCTTCGTGTCCGGTGTCGGTCGTGGGGGCTGCACCGGCCGCTTCGGCGGGGGCGGCGTCTTCCGCGGGTACTCCGGGTGGTGCTCGGCGGACATGCGGCGCTCCCGACATCGACGGTTACCCACCGTACGACGGACGTCACGGGTTCCGCAGCACCGAGCCCACCCTGGCTCAGTTCTTCGCCCGGCGGCGCAGCACCAGCGTGGTGCCCGCCGCCGCCAGTGTCACCAGTGCCGCTCCCGTCGCGACCTTCGTCGCGTCCATGTCCGTGACGCTGCCGCCCAGACCGCCTCGGGCACCCCTCGACGGGGTCGTCGTGCCGACCTGGAAGGTGAACGTGGACGGGGCGCCGTTCGGGCAGGCGATGGTGATCGAGTTGCTGCCCGCGCGGGCGTCGCTGCGGATCGTGGCCGTGCCCCGGTAGACGCCCTCCGTCGAGCCCGAGGACAGCGTGACCGAGCCCGTGAAGGCCGCGGACGAGGCCGTCACCGAACTGGCCTGGCAGCCGCCGTTGAGGGAGATCGTGACCGCCGAGCCGGGGGTCGCCGGGCTCGGGCTGACCGTGAGGGTCGACTGGCCGCCGGCCTGGGCCGTCGTCGCACCCGCGCCCAGGACCAGGGAGGACAGGGCTGCGGTGGCGAGGATGCGAGCAACGCGCATGGTGGGGATCTCCGCTTCCTTAGGCGCGGTGCGGGCGTCTGTCACCCGCTCGGGAAACCGAGCCGTGGCCTTCATGAAAGGCAGACGCACCGTCAAGCGGCGCGCCGAGGCGTGCCGCCGGGTTCCGTCGAACGGCCCAGCGCCGACCGCTAAGCCGCTGGTCGCGGCGGTGGCCCGGGGACGGGCGGTGGGAAGGGAGCCGTACGCCGCAGGGGTGACCGGCGTCCGCGCCCGGCCGGGCGCTGCGCGACACTTGCGGCGTGAGAAGCGAAGAGACCGTTTTTGTCGGCGGGCCGCTCGACGGTCGCGTCCTGCCCGTGCTGACCGGAACGACCGGGCACCCGCCGAAGTGGTACGAGGTCCCCGTGCCGGACGACGCCGGCGGGCCGCCCACCGTGTTCGCGTACCGGCGCGCCCCCGCCGGCTACAGCAAGCGGCTCGGGCTGCAGCGCGGCTGGAAGTACGAGTACGTCCCCGAGGGCCGTGAGCGCCGCGCGCTCAAGTGGCCCTGGTCCAAGCCCGACCGCGGCTGAGCCGACGATCCGGGAGACACGATCCGATCCGGGAGACACGATCCGGAGACACCCCGATCGCCGAACTCCCCGGCCGTACCCGGTCACATATCGTGCGGCGGACGGGATGTGCCGGGCACCATTGAGGCCGTGCCCAGCGGATCTTCACAACGCGGTGAGGTGCCGCCCGCCGCGGCAGCGGCTGATGTCACTTCAGTGTTCGGGCCCGCGAGGATCCGACGGGCAGAGCCTGGGCCGTGTCGGACAAATCCCGCCCGGCGCGCGGGCGGAGAGCGCCATTTGTCAGACACGACCTAGGATCGACCGAGCCGGAGACGACCTCCCGGCCGAGCCACCAGGGGGCATTCGCGTGATGGAACCGCTGCAGCACGACGACCCGCGCCTCGTCGGCCCTTACACCGTGCTGGCGCGGTACCGGGAGTCGGCGAGTGCCGTGCAGTATCTGGCGTACGGCGCGAACGGCGCCACCGTCGTCGTCTCCGTGGCCCGCCCCGCCCTCGCCGCGCTGCCCGCCTTCCAACGGCGCTTCCAGGCCGAGGCCCGGACCGCCGAGCGGCTGGCCGGTGGCTGGGTGCAGCCGCTGCTCGACTTCCGTACGGACGCGTCCGAGGAGGACACGCTCTGGACCGCGACCGACTACGTCCCCGCGCTCACCCTCGGCGAGGCCGTCGCCGTCGCCGGGCCGCTGCCCGAGCGTGCCGTGCGGATACTGGGCGCCGCGCTCGCCGAGACGCTGTCGCGGGTCCACGCGACCGGAGCCGTACTGCACGGGCTCGCTCCCGACACCGTGACCCTCGCCGCCGACGGGCCGCGCCTCACCGCCTTCGGGGCGCTGGGCGCGGCGGCGTCGGCCGAGGCCGCGGCGGGCGGGCGGCTGTCCGTACGGCTCGGGTATCTCACCCCGGAGCAGCTCGACGGCGAGGTGCCGGGGCCGCCGGCCGACATCTTCGTACTGGGGCTGCTGCTCGCGTACGCAGCCACCGGTACGACGCCCCTCGCCGAAGGGCCGCCCGACGCGGCGGCCGAACGCATCGCGCACGGGACGGCCGAACTCGACGGCGTACCGGAGGAGTTGCGGCCGATCGTCGCGCGCTGTCTGGCGAAGGAGCCGGGCGAGCGGCCGACGGCCGGGGCCGTCGCGGCGGAACTGGCGCTGGAGGGTGCGGCAGCCGCGGCGGCGGCCGTACCGAACGGCTGGCTGCCCGGCGTGCTGTCCGCCTCAATCGCCGAACAGGCCGCCCGAGTTGACGCGTTGCACACGCCGCTGGACGGGCCGGACGGCGGACCGGAGAACGGTCCGCAGGACGACAGGCCGCAGGACGGACCGCAGGACGCCGTTCCCGGCACCACGCCCGCCACGCCGGCCACGCCCGCCGAGCCCGACACCCGCACCACCCGCATCGGGCGGCCCCGTACCGCGTCCGGCAGTGAGAGCGGTGTCGTCGACCGGCCCACCGCCGCCCTCTCGGTGCCCCGCGCCCGGCCCGAGCCGACCGCGCTCCCCCTGCCCCCGGCCGCCGCCCCGGTGCCGCACCAGGCCCAGCCCCTGCCACCGGGACCGCCGGGACCGCCGGGACCGCCCGGACCCCCCGCCCTGCCACCGGGACCGGCCCCGCTGGCCGCCCCCACCGGATCCGGCTCGGGCCGGTTCGCCGCGCTGCGGCGGGGGTCTCTCGGGCAGCCCCTCGGGCGGCGCGCGCTCATCACCGGGATCGTCGCCGGCGCCGCCGGGCTGGTCGTCGGCGGCGGGGGCGTACTCGCACTCGCCGACGACGAGCCGTCCGACGACACGGACAGCAAGCCCGGCAACGACACCCCCAAGGGCCTGACCGGACTGCCGCCCGAAGCCCTCTGGGCGTACGAGCACAAGGTGGCCGCCGAGGAGATCCTGAACGCCGCCGTCGTCGGCGGCCGGACCCTCCTCCTCACGACGGAGTCGGGCGCCACCGGCGTGGACGTACGCACCGGCAAGCGGCTCTGGCAGAACCCCGACGCCGCCGGGCTCCACCAGGCGCTGCCCGCCTCCGGCGGACTCGCCTTCGTCGCCGGAACGACCGGCCTGCTGTGGATCTCGACCGCGTCCGGCGCGGTCAAGCACCGTGTCGACTACGCGGACGGCATCACCGACGTGCCCGGCCTGACGGTCGCGGGTGTCGCCGGGACCGGTGACGGCCAGGTCTGGTTCACCGGGTCGCACACGTCCGGTACGGGGAAGGCGGCCAAGGTCAGCACCTTCCTGTTCGCCTTCGATCTGACGACCCGTAAGGAGCTGTGGCGCTCCGCGATCTCCAACGGCCGCGCCCCGTTGACTCCCGTCTACCAGCTGATCGCCGTACGGGAAGCGGACATTGTGGTGCGCCAGGACGCCAAGTCGCTGCTGCCCGCCCAGGTCAAGGCGGGCAAGGGCAAGTCCGTCTACCACTGCTTCGGCCGGGCCGACGGCAAGCTGACCTGGTCGAAGTCGTTCGGCGCGGTGCCGCCCACGGGCGGCTCGGTCGGTGACCCGGAGGGCCGGCTGTTCGCGGCGGCGGCCGACCAGTTGTACGCGTACGACACCGCCGACGCCAAGCAGCTGTGGCGCAAGGGGGGCGCGCCCAGGGTGCCGGGGCAGAACTCGTTCGCCTTCGGCACCGGGACGCTTCTCGGCTCCACGCTCTACGTCGCGAACCGTTTCCAGGAGGTGTACGCGGTCGACCCCGATTCCGGCATGGAGCGCTGGAAGGGCACGACCGAGGGCCCGGCCTGGACCGGTGTCCCCCGGATCTCGCTCAGCGAGAGCGGCCGGACGGTGCTGTCGGCCGACGGGCTTCAGGTGACCGCGTTCGGGGCGGCGGACGGCAAGCGGCTCTGGAAGTTCCAGAACGCCGGCGGGCCGGCCCCCTCCCCCGCCGCTGACGGCGCGGCCGTGGCCACGCCCGCATACCAGCCGCTGATGGCCGGGAAGACAACGGTGATCCGGCGCGGCGGCACGTTCTACGCGCTGCCGGTCGACTGAGCCACGGACTCACCGCGCCGGGGGTCGCAAACCGCCACGCCGGGGGCCGTGATATCGGCCCGCCGGGGGTGGTGGCATGCCGCCATCTCGCCCAATTGTGCGGTAAGCACATCAGAGCCGGGCAATTGACGCCGCATCATCACCTTGGGGTCGGACAGGCCGTCCCGCAAACGGAGGTGATGGTGTGTCAGGCAGACTCCTGCGGTCCGTCTGTACGGCGGCTCTCGCCGTCCTGGCGGCGCTGCCGTGCGCCGCGCCGGCCGGCGCCGAACCTGCTCCCGACGACGGCGCCCCGCGCAGCGTCTCCGAACTGCTCACCGAGATGCGGAAGCTGTACCAGCAGGCCGAGGAGGCCACCGAGGCGTACAACGCCACCGAGGTGAAGCTCACCGCCCAGCAGGCCAAGGTGAAGAGTGTCGGCGCGGGGCTCACCGGCGCCCGCGAGGCGCTGGTCCGCAGCCGCGCGCAGATCGGCCGCCTGGCGCGTCAGCAGTATCAGGGCACCTCCGAACTCTCCTCCTACGTGCAGCTGTTGCTCTCCGACGACCCCCAACATGCCCTCGATCAGAAGCATCTGATGGACCGTGCGCAGCGTGACCGGCTGTCGACCGTCGCGCGGCTCACCAACGGCGAGAGGCGCGCCGACACCCTCGCCGACCGGTCCCGGAAGGCTCTCGACGAGCAGAAGTCGCTCGCCGCGAAGCAGAAGAGGCAGCGCGACGCCGTCCGGACGAAGCTGACGGACGTCGAGAAGATGCTCGCCTCGCTCACCACCGAGCAGATCGCGGCCATCGCCGAACGCGAGGACGCCGACACCGACAAGGCGCAGGAGAAGCTGATCACTTCGGGCGCGCTCGGCGACGCCGCGAGCGCGCCGGGGGACACCGTCGCGACAGAGGGCACGGCGAGCCTCGGCAGGAGTCTCCGGGCGCCGTCGGCCGAGGGCGGCGAGGCGCTGACGTACGCCGTCGAGCAGATCGGCAAGCCGTACCTGTGGGGCGCGGAGGGGCCGGAGTCGTACGACTGCTCGGGACTGACCTCGCGGGCCTGGTCACGCGCCGGGGTGAGCGTGCCCCGGACGAGCCAGGAACAGTGGGCCGAGCTGCCCAGGGTGAAGCTGAGCGAGCTGCGCCCCGGCGATCTGGTGGTGTACTTCCCGAAGGCGACCCATGTGGCGATGTACCTCGGCGACGGGAAGGTGGTCCACGCCCCGCGCCCCGGGGCCCGCGTGAAGGTCTCCCCCATCGCGTCGAATCCGCTGCTCGGTGCCGTACGGCCCGATCCGGACGCCGGGCCGCTCGACCTGGAGTCGTACGAGCCGCCGGTGCTGCCGCCGGGCGCCGCGGAGGGTGCCGACACCGGCAACAACTCACCCACGGCACAGGCGGGTTGAGGCAGCCGCGTCAGGGCGCGTAGGAGCGCGTCAGCCGGTCGCGCCCTCGCCGCCGACGGCCGCCAGATACGCCTCGGTCTTCTCGGCGTCGTAGAAGAAGTTCTCGAAGTCCGCCGGATCGTTGAAGCCGTTCGCGAACCGGTCGGCGACCGGCTGGAGTCGGCCCGCCGCGGCGAACATGTTCAGCACGTGCTCGGGCGGCGGGGCGAGCATCGCGTTCGTCCACCTGGTGGTGTGCCGCGCGCTCTCCCAGTGCCGGTCGAACGTCGCCCGCATCCACGCCTCGTCGAACTCCCGGTCGCCGTGCGACACGATCGACTCCAGGTACGAAGCGGCGCACTTGGACGCCGAGTTGGAGCCCTGCCCGGTGAGCGGGTCGTTCGCCACGACGACATCGGCGACGCCGAGGACGAGTCCGCCGCCCGGCAGCCGTCCGACCGGGTGCCGCACGACGGGCGTGTAGCGGCCGGCCAGCGTGGCGTTCGCGTCGGTCAGCTCGATCTTCATGGCGCGGGCGTACTCCCAGGGCGTGTAACGCTCCATCAGCTCCAGCGTCAGCGAGAGATGGTCGGCCGGATCCCTGATGCCCTGGAAGGCGTCGACCGGGCCGCCGGGTATGCCCTCCCAGAACAGGATGTCCGCGCGGCCGGTGCCGGTCAGTGTCGGCATCACGAAGAACTCGCCGACGCCGGGCACGAGGTTGCAGCGGACGGCGTCGAACCCGGGGTGCTCGGGGCGCGGGCCCAGCCCGTGGACGTACGCGACGGAGAGCGCCCGCTGCGGTGTGTCGTACGGGGAGCGCGCGGCGTCCCTGCCGAACATCGCGACCAGCTCGCCCTTGCCGGCCGAGACGAGGACGAGGTCGTACACGCGGGAGAAGTAGTCGAGATCGGACACCGCCGCGCCGTGGATGACCAGTTGGCCGCCGCGCTGGGCGAACGTCTCCATCCAGCCGGCCATCTTGACCCGTTGGTCGACGGACTGGGCGAACCCGTCCAGCTTGCCCACCCAGTCGATCGCGCGGGAGGAGTCGGGCGCGGCGACGGAGACACCGAGGCCCTCGACACGCGGGGCCTGGGACTCCCAGAAGCCCAGCTGGAGATCGCGTTCGTGCTGGAGCGCGGTGTGGAACATGCACTGGGTGGACATGACGCGGCCCGACCGGATCTCGTCGGGTGTCCGGTTGGACAGCAGGGTGACCTCGTACCCGTACGACTGGAGTCCGAGGGCGAGCTGGAGGCCGGACTGTCCGGCACCGACGACGAGTATCTTCCGCATGGCGGGGGGTCTCCGTTTGTTGCTGCCTGCTTACCGGCTGTCAGGCTATTCGGATACCGCTTCGAGGGCGTGGCCCACCAGTGCGAGCAGCGATTCGACGACGGTGATCCGTTTGCGCGCGTCCATGATCATCACGGGTACGCGCGCGGGCACGGACAGCGCCTCCCGTACGTCCTCCGCCTCGAACGACTCGGTGCCCTCGAAGTGGTTGACGGCGACGACGTACGGCAGGCCGTAGCTCTCGAAGTAGTCGAGAGCCGGGAAGCAGTCGGAGAGCCGGCGGGTGTCTGCCAGGACGACGGCGCCGATCGCGCCGCGCACCAGGTCGTCCCACATGAACCAGAAGCGCTGCTGGCCGGGGGTGCCGAAGACGTACAGCACGAGGTCGTCGTCGAGCGTGAGGCGGCCGAAGTCCATCGCGACGGTGGTGGAGGTCTTCTCGGGGGTGGCCGTGAGGTCGTCGGTTGCCTCGCCGGCCCGCGTCATCACGGCCTCGGTACGTAGCGGCCTGACCTCGGAGACCGATCCGACGAAGGTCGTCTTGCCGACGCCGAAGCCGCCCGCGACCACGATCTTGGTTGCCACGGGCGCTCTGGTGCGGTCCAACTGCCAGTCACGCAGACCCTCTTCGGCGGCATCCGGGCCGGCGGACACGTCAGAGCGGGTGGGCACCTCAGATCCGGCGGACACGTCAGAGCCGGCGGAGTCCACCCAGCACCCTTTCCAGCAGCGCCCGGTCCGGGTGGCCGCTGTCGTGGCCGGTCCCGTACACGCGGATCTTGCCCTGGTCGGCGAGGTCGCTGAGCAGCACCCGGACGACTCCCAGCGGCATCTTGAGCAGCGCCGAGATCTCGGCGACGGTCCGCATCCGTCTGCACAGCTCGACGATGGCGCGCATCTCCGGCATACCGCGCGGCGGCGGGGCGCCGCCACCGCCACCGCCACCAACGCCCTCACCGCCACCGCCGTCGTTCGCCAGCTCCTTGCGCTCCTCCGCGGCCTCCAGTGCGGCGACGAACGTCTCGACCAGCAGCACATGGCCGAAGCGCGTCCTGCCGCCGGTCAGCGAGTACGGGCGTACGCGCGCGACGCGGCGTTCGGGGCCGCGCCCGGGAAGGCCGCGGGCGGAACGCCCTCGGGCCGATCCGGACGCGGACACCGATGTCATCGGGCGCTCTCCATCGACTTGCGGAGCTCACTGCGGAGTTCGGGGGTGAGTACGTGTCCGGCGCGGCCCACGAACATCGCCATGTGGTACGCCACGACGTGCATGTCGCAGTCGGCGCCGGCGTGCAGGCCGAGCAGCGAACCGTCGCTGATCGACATGACGAAGACGCTGCCCTCGGCCATCGCGACCATCGTGTGCTTCACGCCGCCGCCGTCCATCAGTTCGGCCGCACCGAGCGTGAGACTGCTGATGCCGGAGATGATGGTCGCGAGGTCGGCGCTGGAGCCGCGCGGGCTCTCGCTCCCGCCCGCGCTGTCCGCGGCGTCGTGCTGTGCCGGGTCCGAGGAGAGCAGCAGCAGTCCGTCCGACGAGACGACCGCGACGGAGCGCGCTCCTCGCACCTCCTCCACGAGATTCGTCAACAGCCAGTGGAGATTGCGGGCTTCACTGCTCAGTCCGAATGTGCCGGTCGCCGTCAACTCCGTGCCTCCTCGACAGTTTCCCCCGTCTCATCCGTACGAGTGTCGGTCCTCTCCGCCGCGTCCTGCTGCCGCGGTACTGAACTGCTCTGCGCTGAACTGCTCTGCTTCCGCACTTCGGTCTGCTCCAAAAGCTCGGCGTCGGCGTCGCGCCTGCCGTCCTTGGCCCCTCGGTGGAATCCACCGAGCCTGCGGCGCAACGCGTCGGCGTCGACGCTACCCGGCCGGTCGGCCGTCGTGGCGGCGGGCTTGAGGACTTTGGGAGTGCGCTTCGGCAGACCCTTGTCGGTGACGGCTTCGGTGACGGCTTCAGCGGGCGCCTCGGCGACGGGCTCGGCGAGCGATTCCGACTCGCCCGTACCGCCCGCCTCTTCGACGTCGTCCGCGAGGTCGGCGACGTCAGCGACGCGCTCGTGCGCGTCGGGACCGATGGCGTACGGGTCGTCGGCGGGCGCCTCGTCCTCCGCCGCGCCGCCGTCCGTCACCAGCGGGTCCCGGTCCGAACGCCCCGGCAGCATGTTGGAGTTGGCCTCCGCCGCCGACCCCGGCAGCAGCAGCGTCGGCGCCGCGCCCGTGGTCGTCACCTGGTGCGGGGCCGCGATCGGCGGGACCGTCGGAAGCAGGGCCCCCGGCAGTACGACGACCGCCGCGAGCCCGCCCTGCTGGTGCTCGCGCAGCGTGACCTCGACGCCGTGGCGCGAGGCGAGCAGCGCCACGACGCGCAGGCCGAGACCGTCACCGTCGGCGCCACTGTCGGCGCCACTGCCGGCGTCGCCGTCGGTACCGGTGGTGAGCCGCTCGTTGAGTTCGGCGATCCGCTCCGCCGCCATGCCGATGCCCTTGTCCTGCACGGAGAGCATCACGTCACCGCTCTCCAGCAGCCAGCCGGAGAGCTCGACCTGGGCGTCGGGCGGCGAGAACGACGTGGCGTTCTCCAGGAGTTCGGCGACGAGATGGCTGATGTCGTCCGCCGCGAAGCCGGCCAGCTGGGCGCGCGGCGGCAGTGACAGGATGGTGACCCGCTCGTACTTCTCGATCTCGCTGACGGCCGCGCGCAGGACGTCGACGAGCGGTACGGGGCCCGGGTAGCCCCCGCCGGGCTCGTGCCCGGCGAGCATCAGCAGGTTCTCGCTGTGCCGGCGCATGACCGTGGCCAGATGGTCGATCTTGAAGAGGACACCGAGCCGGTCCGGGTCCTGCTCGCGCTCCTCCAGGCTCTCGATGACGCCGAGTTGACGTTCCACGAGGCCGAGCGTGCGCTGCGACAGATTCACGAACGTGTGGTGGACGGTGTGCCGCAGCGCTTCGAGCTGCGCGGTGATGTCGGCGGTCCGCTGCTGGAGTTCGGTGCGCTGGTCGGCCAGCGCCTGCCGGGCGCCGATCAGTCCGGTGCGGTCGCTGTTGAGCTTCTCGGCGCGCGTGGACACCTCGACGAGCTTGGCGTGCAGGCTGTTGAGCGACCGTACGACCTGGCCGAACTCGTCGTTGCGGCCGGTGAAGCGGACGGGTTCCTCGGTCGCGGGCTCTGCGGCGAGGCGGGCCGCGCCGATACGGAGGACGGCGAGCGGCCGGGTGAGCGTACGCGCGACGGCGGTGGACGCCCCGACGGCGACGATCAGCAGACCGCCGAGGAGCGCGATGCTCACCTCCAGCGAGGTGACTTCGTCGTCGCGCAGCCGCTCCAGCCGCTTGAGCTGGCCGGAGCCGATGCCGGACTCGACGCCGCGCATCTGCTCGATACGGCTGGACAGCGACGACTCGACCTTCTCCTGATTGGCGTCGCGGTCCTTGTCGGAGAGTTCGGGGCTGTCGGCGAGGCTGGACAGGTACTTCTCCGCCGCGGTGACCTCGGGCCCGGTGACGGTGGTGGCGAGGGAGTCGCGCGCCACGGCGCCCGCGGACTGGTCGAAGTCGGCGAGGGAGGCGAGTTCGTGGACGCGGGACTGCTGGGCGGCGGCGCTGAGCGCGTCGCGTGTGCGGTCGTTCTCGGCGGCGTCACCGTCCTCCTTCGGCTGGACCGGGAGGCCGGTGAAGGGGTCGTACTGCGGTGCGGCGCTCTTGGGCTCGGGAACGGCGAGCGCGCCCAGCAGCAGGCCGCGGGTGGCCGACGCCTGCTCGACGGCGCGGCCGAGCGCGGCGGGGGCGCGGGTGCCGTCGGCGGCCTCGGGGGGCGTCTTCTCGGCCACCTCGTCGCTGACGGCGTGCAGTTTGGCGATGACGTCCGTGTACGCCTGGTACGCCTCAAGGGCCGTGCCCTTGCCGGTGAGGGCGGTGCGGCGGATGGACGGGACGGTGGAGAGGTCCCTGCGCAGGCCGGGAGAGGCGGCGGCGTCGATCTCGTCGATCTGCCGGTCGACCCGGGTGGCGGGGGCGCCGCCCGGCGCGCTTCCGGCCTCCTCATCACCGTCGGCCTTGTCACCGCCGGCCTTGTCACCGCCGTCGGCCTTGTCGCCACCGTCGCTCTCGGGCTCCTCGCGGCCCCCGGCGATATGGACGACGACTTCGTCCCGCTCGTCGGCGAGGGAGTGGGCGAGGACGGCCGTCTGCCGGTTCAGCTCGGCGAGGGTGACCAGGCGCTGGGCGTCGGTCAGTTCGGACGAGGCGCCCATGACCGCGGGCATACCCGCCGCCACGACGGTGACGCCGACGACGGCGACCGCGACGACCAGCCGGCTGCGTACGCGTACGGGCTTCCCGGCGGGAGCCGCGGTCACGTCGACCGCACCGGCCGCACCGGCCGGCACCGCCTTACGGGGCTCTGTCGAGCCCTGGGACCCGCCGCGCGTGCCGCTCTTGCCCCGAGGCCGCTTCTTCTGCACCGGTGCTCGCATTCTCGACTCGTCCGCCCATGAAGCGGAGATGACGTCCGGTCACACCCGGATAACCCCTCCACCCCTGGCACGGCTTCCGACCATTCCAGCGTTTTTCGGAGGGGGCGCGTATCGGCCGCTCCGCCACCTGAACGAGTGAACATCAAGGAGGAGTTGGCGAACAACTCGCGCGGGCGCGCGGCACGGATGCGCACGGTGGGGCGGTTGGAACTTACGCGTGAGCTTTGGCAGGATGCCGGGCCGCATCGTCGCGGAGCAGGTCATTCCGGCCATCCGGAGGCCCGGCACCGGCGCCCACGCGAAGGAGAGAGTACGCCGGGTACATCGCGGTGCGGGGAGATGCCCCGGCGTACGCGGAAGCGTACGGACGGGAGCTTGAGGGGACTCCGAGGGGAGCCCGAGGCGCGCACGGCGCGTGCAGGAGGCGTGCACACGGCGTGCCCGTCGTACGCGGACGCGCGGAAAGCGCCGGACGGAGCCGGGGCGGGGCTCTCGGGCAGACTGGGGTTCATGCGCATCGACATCGCCACCGCCCCCGGCAGCCACCCCCGCCCGAACGAGGACTGGACCGCCGTGGCCGCGCCCTCGGCGGGCAGCGGCGGCACGCTCGTCGTGCTGGACGGTGTGACGCCTCCGCAGGGCAGCGACGGCTGTGTGCACAGCGTCCCGTGGTTCGCCGCGCGACTGGGCGGGGCGCTGACCGAACTGTCCGCCTCACGGCGGGAGATGACCCTCGCCGACATCCTCGCGGAGTCGATCGGACGCACGGCCGACGCCCACCGTTCCACGTGTGACCTTTCTCACCCCCGTACGCCGCAGGCGACGGTCGTCATGGCGCGCTGGGACGCGGACACGGTCGAACATCTCGTCCTCTCGGACTCGACGCTCCTCCTGGAGTCGCCGGACGGCGAGGTGCGGGCCGTCGTGGACGACCGGCTGGACCGGATCCCGCGGGCGGTGCGCCGCCAGGCCGCCGCGACGGACGCGCTGCGCAACGCGGAGGGCGGCTTCTTCACCGCGGCCGTCGACCCGGGCGTGGCGGCGAAGGCCGTGACAGGGCGGACGCCCGCCTCGGAGGTACGCACCGTCGTGGGTCTCACCGACGGCGCGGCGCGCTGGGTCGAGATGTTCCGGGAGGGCGACTGGGCGGACTGCCTGGCGCTCGTCAGGAAGAGCGGACCGCAGGAGCTGATCGACCGGGTACGGGCGGCGGAGTCGGCGGACCCGGACGGGGTGGCCTTCCGGCGGTGGAAGCCGTACGACGACGCGACGGTCGTGTACGTGGAGCCGTAGGGCCGCCCGCCTTTCGGCTCCGGGCACGGGCCCGCCCTGCCCCCGACTTCCGCCGCCCGACTTCCGCCGCTCGACTTCCGCCCCGCCCCGCCCCGCCCCGCCCCGTCAGGCTCTCTCAGCTCTCCGCGCGCGCGTTCAAGTGGTGCAGCAGTCGCGCCAGTTCGGCGACCTCCGCCCGGTCCCAGTCCGCCAGCTTGCGCACGTACCGCTCGCGCCGCGCGTCCCGCACCCGGCGGAAGCGCGCGACCCCCTCGCCGGTGAGGCGGACCAGCGAGGCGCGCCCGTCGGCCGGATCGGGCTCGCGCGTGACCAGCCCGAGCGCTTCCAGCGCGTGCAGTTGACGGCTCATCGTCGCCTTGCCGACCCCGAAATAGACGGCGAGATCGGTGGCCCGCTGATGACCGGTCTCCTCCAGCCGTACGAGAAGTCCGTAGGCGGCCGGCTCCAGTTCGGGGTGGACCTCGCGGGCCATTTCACCGGAATTGGCTCTGGCGCGCCGCAGGAAGACGGCCAACTCACGCTCCAGCGCCAGGAATTCGTGGTCCACATCACTTTTCCCGGCCGGTTCGGGTTCATTCGCCGTACTGTCTCCGTGCACGTCAGCACCCATAACACCCATCGCGCGCTTTCCCGCTCCTGAAAGTTTTCCGTCGCCGGGGCCCATTGCCGCAGCTCGGTCATTATTTCGCAGGTTTATACCAACGGCAGCGGCCTGAGGGCCTTCCGCCGCTCCGTTCCACCCACGTAGCGTCGTCCGCAGCGCGAGTGTTGGCATGTCCACACCACGACCTGTCGACACGTCATGAGCTCCCCCCTCGAAGGTTCTCGGAGGCACGAACATGTCCGTGCACAGATCCGATACGACAGGTCGCTCCCGCCTCACCCTGGCCGGCGTCCTCCTCGCGGCTCTCGCTCTCGTCCTCACTCTGCCGGGCGCCGCCGGCGCCGACAGCGCCCCCCGTACGTCGGACATCCCCCCACGCGGCTCGGCCCACATGGGCATGGGCGTCATCGAGCACGACGGCCAGGGAGGCACCCCGGCCACCGGGGACCGGGCCGTGCAGACCGAGGGCGTCGACGTCTCCAGCCACCAGGGGAACGTCAACTGGGCCTCCCTCTGGAGCAGCGGCGTGAAGTGGTCGTACGTGAAGGCCACGGAGGGCAACTACTACAAGAACCCTTATTTCGCGCAGCAGTACAACGGCTCGTACAACATCGGCATGATCCGTGGCGCCTACCACTTCGCCACTCCCAACGACTCCAGCGGCGCCAACCAGGCCAATTACTTCGTGGACGGTGGCGGCGGCTGGTCACGCGACGGCAAGACCCTGCCGGGCGTGCTGGACATCGAGTGGAATCCGTACGGCGCCGCCTGCTACGGCAAGACACAGGCGCAGATGGTCGCCTGGATCCGCGAATTCCTGAACACGTACAAGGCGCGCACCGGCCGTGACGCCGTGATCTACACGGCCACCAGCTGGTGGACCCAGTGCACGGGCAACTACAGCGGCTTCGGCGCCACGAACCCGCTCTGGGTGGCCCGTTACAACACCACGGTGGGCGAACTCCCGGCGGGCTGGGGCGTCTACACGATGTGGCAGTACACCTCGACGGGGCCCATCGTGGGCGACCACAACAGGTTCAACGGCGCGCTCGACCGGGTCGTGGCGCTCGCGAACGGCTGACGGGGTACCGGCACGCGTACGAGGTGGACCCCCGGCGCCGGGGGCCGGGGGTCCACCTCTCGCGTGGCCGGTGTGCCGTTACGCGGCGACCGGGATGTCGGCCGGCCCCGGCGTCGACGCCGTGGCCGTGGCCGTGGCCGTGGCCGTGGCCGTGGCCGACGACAGCGCGATCTCCAGGACTTGGCGCACATCCGTCACCGGGTGGACCTCCAGCTTCTCCAGGATCTCGGCGGGGACGTCGTCCAGGTCCGCCTCGTTCCGCTTCGGGATCACGACCGTCGTGATGCCCGCGCGGTGCGCGGCCAGCAGCTTCTGCTTCAGACCGCCGATGGGCAGGACACGCCCGGTCAGCGAGACCTCGCCGGTCATGGCGACATCCGTACGGACCTGGCGTCCGCTCAGCAGCGAGGCGAGCGCCGTCGTCATCGTGATGCCCGCGCTCGGGCCGTCCTTGGGCACCGCGCCCGCCGGGAAGTGGATGTGCACGCCCCGGTCCTTCAGGTCGGCGACCGGCAGTTCCAGTTCGGCGCCGTGCGAGCGCAGGAAGGAGAGCGCGATCTGCGCGGACTCCTTCATGACATCGCCGAGCTGTCCGGTCAGGGTGAGACCCGAACCGCCCGTCTCCGGGTCGGCCAGCGACGCCTCCACAAAGAGGACGTCTCCGCCCGCTCCGGTGACGGCCAGACCGGTGGCCACGCCCGGCACCGCCGTGCGGCGCTCGGCCGGGTCCTGGGCGGACTCGGGCACATGGTGCGGCCGGCCGATGAGGCCGCGCAGATCGCCGTCTCCTACGGAGAGGGGCAGTTCGCGCTCGCCCAGCTCGTGCTGTGCGGCGACCTTGCGGAGCAGTCGGGCGATGGAGCGCTCCAGGTTACGTACGCCCGCTTCGCGGGTGTACTCGCCCGCCAGCTTGCGCAGCGCCTCGTCCTCCAGCGTGACCTCACCGGTCTCCAGACCGGCCCGCTCCAGCTGCCGGGGCAGCAGGTGGTCGCGTGCGATGACGACCTTCTCGTCCTCGGTGTAGCCGTCGAGGCGGACCAGCTCCATACGGTCGAGCAGGGCCTCCGGGATGGACTCCAGGACGTTCGCGGTGGCGAGGAAGACCACGTCGGAGAGGTCGAGTTCGACCTCCAGGTAGTGGTCGCGGAAGGTGTGGTTCTGTGCCGGGTCGAGGACTTCGAGGAGGGCGGCGGCCGGGTCGCCCCGGTAGTCGGAGCCGACCTTGTCGATCTCGTCGAGCAGGACGACCGGGTTCATCGAACCGGCCTCCTTGATCGCCCGGACGATACGGCCCGGAAGCGCGCCTACGTACGTACGCCGGTGGCCCCGGATCTCCGCCTCGTCCCGGACACCGCCGAGCGCGACGCGGACGAAGGACCGCCCCATGGCGTGCGCGACGGATTCTCCCAAGGAGGTCTTGCCGACGCCGGGCGGGCCGACGAGGGCGAGGACGGCGCCGCCGCGGCGGCCTCCGACCACACCGAGACCGCGGTCGTCACGGCGCTTGCGGACGGCCAGGTACTCCGTGATCCGTTCCTTCACGTCGTCCAGGCCGGCGTGCTCGGCGTCGAGGACGCGCTGGGCGCCCCGGATGTCGTACGCGTCCTCCGACCGCTCGTTCCACGGCAGTTCGAGGACGGTGTCCAGCCAGGTGCGGATCCAGGAGCCCTCGGGGCTCTGGTCGGACGACCGCTCCAGCTTGTCGACCTCCTTGAGCGCCGCCTCCCGGACGTGCTCGGGCAGATCTGCGGCCTCCACGCGGGACCGGTAGTCGTCGGACTCGTCCCCGGGGTCGCCGTTCAGCTCGGACAGTTCCTTGCGTACGGCGTCGAGCTGGCGCCGCAGCAGGAACTCCCGCTGCTGCTTGTCGACGCCCTCCTGGACGTCCTTCGCGATGGACTCGGCGACGTCCTGCTCGGCGAAGTGCTCGCGGAGCTGGTCGGTCGCCATCTTCAGCCGGGCCACCGGGTCGGCGGTCTCCAGCAGCTCGACCTTCTGGGCCGTGCTGAGGAACGGCGAGTAGCCGGCGTTGTCGGCGAGCTGCGAGACGTCGTCGATCTGCTGGACCCGGTCCACGACCTGCCAGGCGCCGCGCTTCTTCAGCCAGTCGGTGGCGAGAGCCTTGTATTCCTTGATCAGTTCGGTGACGGAACCGGGCAGCGGGTCGGGCACGGTCTCGTCGACGTGCAGCCCCTCGACCCAGAGGGCCCGCCCGGGCCCGGTCGTACCGGCGCCGATCCTGACGCGGCCCCTGCCGCGGATCAGGGCGCCGGGGTCGCCGTCGGAGAGCCTGCCGACCTGCTCGACGGTCCCGAGGACGCCGGTCCCCGCGTAAGCCCCGTCGAGGCGCGGCACGAGCAGCACCTTCGGCTTTCCCCCGTCGGAGTCGTCGCCGGCGGCCGCCTGGGCGGCCTCGACGGCGGCACGTACTTCGGTGTCGGACAGGTCCAGCGGCACCACCATCCCGGGCAGCACGACCTCGTCGTCGAGCGGCAGCACGGGCAGGGTGAGCGGTGTGGACATGGCAGCCATGGTCTCCCCTTCGGCAGTCAAAACTTGAGCTATGTGGACTCAATGCTTGTGAGCCTGCCGTTGTTCCCCGGATACCTGGGGAGGGTGTTCGCTCTGAGCGATCGAGGTCCACGCCGACCCCTGAGCCGACGGCGCCTCGACGCCCGCTTGAAGTTCGCACTACGAACTAATATGGTTCGTGGCACGAACTAATATGTCATGTGCGTGGGGAGCTGATGAGATGAGCGGGACAAACAGCGGAAACGGGAGCGGGACGAGCGGCGCGCGGCCGACCGTCGTGGTCGTCGGTGGGGGATACGGCGGGTCCGCCGTCGCCAAGGCGTTGGACGAGGGGACCGATGTCGTCCTCGTTGAGCCCAAGGACGCGTTCGTACACGCCGCCGGATCGTTGCGCGCGCTGGTTCAGCCGGACTGGGCGGGCAACATCTTCTTTCCGTACGACAAGCTCCTGAAGCGCGGCAAGGTCGTCCGCGAGCGGGCGGCGTCGGTGGACACGGGCGGGGTCACCCTGGCGTCCGGCGCGCGCGTGGACGCCGACTACGTCGTCCTGGCCTCCGGCTCCGGCTATCCCTTTCCGGCCAAGATGGACACGGACGTCACCGCCGAGGCGCTGGAGCGGATACGGGCGGCGCACAAGGAACTGGCGGGCGCGGAGCGCGTACTGATCGTCGGCGCCGGGCCCGTCGGGCTGGAGCTGGCGGGCGAGATCAAGGCCGTATGGCCGACGAAGCGCGTGGTGGTCGTGGACCCGGCCGAGCAGCTGATGCCCACCTTCGCGCCGGAGATGCGGGACGACCTGCGCCGGCAGCTCGACGCGCTGGGTGTGGAGCTGCGGCTGGGCACGGCGCTCGCGGAGGAGCCGTCGAGCGGGCCGGGGCGGGCGGGGGCGTTCACCGTCGCGACGGTGGGGGCCGGGGAGCTGTCCGCCAACATCTGGTTCCGGTGCCACGGGGTGACCGTCAGCGGTGACTACCTCGGCGGGGAACTGGCCGGAGCCCGCACGCCCCAGGGCCACCTCCGTGTGACCGACACGCTCAACCTCAGCGCGCGCGGCCGTGTCCACCCGCACATCTACGCGCTCGGCGATCTCACGGACCTCGCCGAGTCGAAGATGGCGGGGTACGCGATGCGGCACGCCGAGGTCGTGGCGGCGAACATCCTCGCGCAGGTACGGGGCGAGGAACCGGCCTCCGTGTACCGGCCGTCCCCGGTCCCGTCGATCCTGCTGCCGCTGGGCCCGAGCGGCGGTGTCGGTCAGGTGCCGACGCCCGAGGGGCCCTCCGTGCTGGCGGCGGAGGCGGTGTCCCAGTACAAGGGGGCGGACCTGTTCACGGGCCGGTTCGTGGAGCTGTTCGACACCGCGTGACGGGCTGCGCGTGGCCGACGCCGCCTGACCTGTCTGACCTGCCGGGACGCCCTCAGCCGCCGGAGGCCGGGGCCTCGACGAAAACCGCGGGCACCTCGTTGTCGCGCACCACCCGGGCGAGCAGTTCCGCGAGGCGGTCGCGGTCGGGTGCGTCGAGGCCCGAGGGCAGCATCTCGATGGCACGGCAGGTCGCCTCGTAGAACTCGTCCACGAGCACGCGCCCCTCCTCGGTGAGCGCGACCCGCACCGCACGCGCGTCCTGCGGCTCCGCCTCGCGCCGCACCAGACCGCGCTGCGCGGTCCGGTCGACCAGCCCGGTGAGGCTCGACTTCGCGAGCCCGAGCATCGCGCCCAACTCGCTCATCCCGTACGGCTGCGGCATCAGCACGCAGAGCAACTGCCCCTGCTGCGGCGGCAGTCCGAACTGGCGGCTCACCTGTGCGTAGACGGCGTTCACCAGGAACGAGGAGCGCACAAGCGCGGTGACGACCCCCATACGGTCAGTCTCAGCCTTAGCCATACGGCCAGAATACGGCTCCGCCGCCGCTCCGATTCCCGCCCGCGGGAAAGTACTCGCGCGCGGACGGGAGCGTGCGCTGTAATAGCCCGATGGATAGTTCAACCATTACGTCTGCGTGGGTCGCGGGATGGGCCGTCTCCCGCTCGGCACCGGCGCCGGTCGTGGAGCCGTGGGGCTACCGCATCGACGTCGGACTGCCCGGCCATGTGTTCCGCCACGTCCTTCCCGAGCCCGACGCCCCCTCCGTACGGAAGCTCTGCGAGACCATCACCGAGCCCGGCGCCTGGCTGAAGGTGCTCGCGCCGCCGGAGTTGGTCGCGGAGTGGATCACACCGGGCTGGACGGTGCCGGACGACCCCGGCCACATGATGTTCCACGCGCTGCGCCGCTCCCCCTCCCCGCCGGTCCCGCCCGCCGGCTACACCGTGGCGACGGAGACCCGCGACGGCGTCCTCCGGGTGCGGGTGACGGCCCCCGACGGCTCCCCCGCCGCGCGCGGCCAGGTGGTTGCCACGGGCGAGGGCGGGACGGCGGTGGTCGATCAGGTCGAGACCTGGGAGAACCACCGCAGGCGCGGCCTCGGCCGGCTGGTGATGCGCACGCTCGAAACGGCCGCCGCCGACGCGGGCGCCACCACCGGCGTCCTCTCGGCCACCAGGGACGGTCTGGCGCTGTACACGTCGCTGGGCTGGCAGCTCCAGGGCCCGCTCACGGGCGTCGTGCGCGGGACGGACTGATGACGGCGGCGCCACCGGTCCCACCGACCCTGCTGTCGGCCGCCCAGCGCGCGGCGCTGCATCACGTACGCACGCGGGCGGCGGCCGGTCACGGCGCCGCGCTCACCCGGATCGAGGCGGCCCTGGGCGGCCCGGTGGACGTCGAGGCTCTCGTCGCGCCCATCCGCGACCACGCGCGCGTGACTCTCAACTTCCACCCCGACCGGTTCGTCGCGGGCGGGCCGACCGTCGCCGAGTCCCTCGCGCGGGACGGGCGTTACCGCAGCCAGTACGAGACCGGCCTGTCCAACGGCAGCCGCACCGCCCACCCGGGCGGGGCGCGCGACGGCTGGGAGGAGCGGCTGTTCGGGGGCGCGTACCACCGGGGTGCCACGCGCGGGGAACGGCCCAAGTACGGAGCGCTCGATCTGTACGGGCACCCCGACGGGGCGTCTCCGCGCTTCGGGTCCTGTCATGTGCGGCTGCGGCCCGAGGTCGGCGCGCGGGCGACGTACTGCCACGGCGACAGCCACCTCGGGCCGGCGGACATCGGCACGATCGACGCGTTCAGCCCCGTGCTGGCGGGGCTGCTGGCCGAGAGCCCGAATGCCGTCGAGGCGGTGGGACGGCTCCCGTACACGGTCATAGGGCACGAGCCGGGGCGGAAGCTCGACGAGTACGTGGAGGCGCAGGTCCACGGCGACATCGACCTGGCGCGCGACGCGGAGGCGCTGGTGGTCGACCCTTCGTTCCGTGGGACGGACACCGGCCGACTGCTTGCCGTGACCGCGCGGCGATGCGGGATCGCGCTGGAGTGGCATGCCGGATTCGTCCTGGCGCCGGACGAGGTGGACGCGGAGTTCCGGGGCGCGGTGATGGTGCCGTTCGCGGCCCGGGTCTGTCGCTCGTACGGGCGCGACGGCATCCTCGACGCGGAGGTCCTGGGCCGCGCGGCGGCCTCCGTCGTGCGCGAGCCGGGCGCCTGGGCGCGGTGGGGCACACGCGACGAGGTGCTTCAGTACGTCAAGCAGCTCTGGCACGTGCTGGTGCGCTTCGGACGCACAGACAGATGGGCGGCGTGAACCGGTCGCAGCCGCCGGGGTGGTCGGCACGGGGCTGTTCACCCACAGCGAGGAGTTGGAACGGGGCGCCGTACGGCCCTGGTGGCCGCGCCGTCTCGCCCATCTGCTGATCGCGACGACGCTCACCGCCGCGCTGCTCGCGCTCGCCGTGCCGGGCCACTTCGACGCGTACGGCGCCTCGGCGATGGCCCGCAACGTCGTCGGCTCGACCGGCGTCGCGGCGGCGTCCGCGGTGGTGCTCGGCGCCCGGCTGAGCTGGCTGCCGATGATGGTCTACGCGGCCGTCACGTATCTGTCGGCGGGCGGCGCCGGTGCCCTGGCCTGGCAGATGCGGCCGGAGGGAGAGGTACGGGCGTGGGTGACCGCACTGGCGGTGTTCGCCTGCGGCGCGGCGCTCCACGCGTGGCGGGGCACCCGGCCCGAGCGCGGCTAGGGCCTGTCTTCAAAGTAGCGCCGTCCGCCCGCAGGGCGGGGCCCGCGGCGTCTGGTGCGGTGCATCGCAAGGCGGAGGATCATGCTCGTACTGGGCGTACTCGCATGACTCCGACAACGCAGGGGGCACCCCCGTGGCCCCCTCGGGGCCTACGGGGGAGAGGTGCCGTCCAGGCGTCGCGGGCCAGGCGGGACTTTGAAGACAGGCCCTAGCGCGTGTCCGGCGGAGCCGCGGGACCCCGGACGCCGAACAGGCCCCGGACAGCCGTCGAGTCCCGCACGACTGTCCGCCCCGCCCCCGGGCACACGCCCCACGAACCGGTTTGTCGGCACCCCGCGCACCCCGCGAGGATGGCGCCGCACCCGGTCAGCCGCAGAACCGAGGAGACGCCCCCGTGCCCGACCACCCCACGTCCGAAGTGACCGACGACCGCCCCGTCACGCTCGACCGGCGGGACGGCCCTTACGGCGAGGTCGTCCTACGGAGGCGGCCGAGCACCCGCGACGGCGGCGGTGACATCCACGAGATCATCGCCAACGGCATGTTCCTGATGGACACTTCCGACGGCCGCTCCGAGCGCCTGCTGGTCGACGCCGCGCAGGCCGCCCTCTCCCCCGACCGCCGCGACGGCCTGCCGTCGGTCCTCATCGGCGGGCTCGGCGTCGGTTTCTCGCTCGCGCACGCCGCCGCGGACTCCCGCTGGGGCCGGATCGTGGTGGTCGAGCGCGAGCAGGCCGTCATCGAGTGGCACCACGAGGGGCCGCTCGCGCGGATCTCCGGCGCCGCGCTCGGCGACCCGCGCACTGTGATCCTCCACACCGATCTGGTCGATTACCTCCGTACGGAGGCCGAGGTCACGGAGGGCTCCGACGAGCCCTTCGACCGTTACGACGCCCTCTGCCTGGACATCGACAACGGGCCCGACTGGACCGTCACCGACGAGAACGCGAGCCTGTACACGCCCGGCGGACTGGCCGCCTGCCTGGGGCGGCTCAACCCCGGCGGAGTCCTCGCCGTCTGGTCCGCGCAGCCCTCCTCCTCTTTCGAGGAGGCGCTGCGGAATGCCGGTTTCACCGGGGTTAGGACGGAAGAGATCCAAGTTGCCCGGGGAGTGCCTGACGTGGTCCATCTCGCCGTTCGCCCTGCGTAGCCGGGAGCCCTCCGGTGCCTCTACGCTGCTCCCCACACACGGGATCCTCATTCGCATGTGGAATGTGGATCAAGGAACACGGATCGCGGAACGTACCAGGGGCGGGGCGATGGAGCAGACACACACCAGCCAGAACGGGGTCGCGGCCACTCCCGGCGCGCAGCGCCGGGTGCTCGTGGTCGAGGACGACGCGACGATCGTGGACGCCATCGCGGCCCGGCTGCGTGCCGAGGGCTTCGTCGTCCAGACGGCGGTCGACGGCCCGGCCGCCGTGGACGCCGCCGAGGCGTGGCAGCCCGACCTGATGGTCCTCGACGTGATGCTGCCGGGCTTCGACGGTCTGGAGGTCTGCCGCCGCGTCCAGGCGCAGCGTCCGGTGCCGGTGCTGATGCTGACGGCGCGCGACGACGAGACCGACATGCTCGTGGGGCTCGGGGTCGGGGCCGACGACTACATGACCAAGCCGTTCTCGATGCGGGAGCTGGCCGCGCGGGTGCATGTGCTGCTGCGTCGCGTGGAGCGCGCGGCGCTGGCCGCCGTGACGCCGCGCAGCGGCATCCTGCGCCTCGGCGAGCTGGAGCTCGACCACGCGCAGCGCCGGGTGCGCGTGCGCGGCGAGGACGTACATCTGACACCCACCGAGTTCGACCTGCTGGTCTGCCTGGCGAACACACCGCGCGCGGTGCTCTCGCGGGAGCAGTTGCTGGCGGAGGTGTGGGACTGGGCGGACGCCTCGGGCACCCGTACGGTCGACAGCCACATCAAGGCCCTGCGCCGGAAGATCGGCGCCGAGCGGATCCGTACGGTGCACGGTGTGGGGTACGCCCTGGAGACACCGGCGCCATGAGCCGGTCGCCGGGCGGCAGAGGCGAGCAGGACGAGGGTCCGGGGCGTACGGGCCGCAGCGGCCGTACGCCGCGCCCCGCGCGTGCTCCCCGCCCGTCCCGGACGGGCGCGCCCCGGCCGGCCAGGGCCGGGTCCAGAGGCGGCTCGCCGCGCCACGACCCGTCCGGGCACGGTCCCGCGCGGAAGGGCCCCGCCCGGATCAGGGCGGGACACGGGGCGCTGGGCGGACCCGACGCCGGGGGTCTGCGGCCGTTCTCCATCAAGACGAAACTCGGCACGCTCGTCGTGGTCTCCGTGCTCATCACCACGGGTCTGCTGATGGTGGCGACGCGCACCGAGACCGAGCTGCGTTTCATCACGGTCTTCTCCATGATCGCGACGCTGTTGATAACGCAGTTCGTGGCGCACGGTCTGACGGCCCCGCTGGACGAGATGAACACCGTCGCGAAGGGCATCTCGCACGGTGACTACACGCGGCGCGTGAGCGGTGCGGACCGCCGTGACGAGCTGGGCGACCTGGCGTCCACGATCAACCGCATGGCGGACGACCTGGAGGCCGTGGACCGGCACCGCAAGGAGCTGGTCGCCAACGTCTCGCACGAGCTGCGCACACCGATCGCCGCGCTGCGCGCCGTGCTGGAGAACGTGGTGGACGGTGTGTCCGCCGCCGACCCGGAGACGATGCGTACGGCGCTGAAGCAGACCGAGCGCCTGGGCAGGCTCGTCGAGACGCTGCTGGACCTCTCCCGGCTCGACAACGGTGTACTGCCGCTCAAGGCGCGGCGCTTCGAGGTGTGGCCGTATCTGTCCGGGGTGTTGAAGGAGGCCAATCTCGCGGCCTCGCAGCGCGCTCTCAGCTCGGGTTCGGGCAATCACACCCGTACGGACGTCCATCTGCATCTGGACGTGTCGCCGCCGGAGCTGACGGCGCACGCGGACGCGGAGCGGCTGCACCAGGTGGTGGCGAATCTCATCGACAACGCGGTCAAGCACAGCCCGCCGCACGGCCGGGTGACGGTGCGGGCGCGGCGCGGGCACGGTCCTGAGTCGCTGGATCTGGAGATCCAGGACGAGGGGCCCGGCATCCCGGAGCCGGAGCGGCACCGGGTCTTCGAGCGCTTCAACCGGGGCAGCGCGCCGTCGCCGCACGGGCCGGGCAGTGACGGCGGTACGGGACTGGGGCTGGCCATCGCGAGCTGGGCGGTGGATCTGCACGGCGGACGCATCGGGGTGGCCGAATCCGTACGCGGATGCCTCATCCAGGTGACACTTCCGGGAATCCCCCGGGCGCGGGGTTGACGTAGGGTTCGAACCGGAGGCACCGGAAGCGTCCGTTTCACGGGCATTCGGTCGGGTGCTGCCGACGCGGACCCCGTTCGGGGACCGAAAAGGCGGCGTCAACGACGTGGTGCGTCCGTAGTTCCGAGGACAGCTTCAAGGAAACCTGGCTTGTTTCCCGCCAATTCCTGCGCCGAAACCCGCCTTCCGGTGTGACTTGCATGACGTTGCCCCCGCCCGGTCTGCTCCTCTCGGTCCGGTAGGCGTAGCCTTGATTCCCGCTGTCCATCACCTTGTGAAGCGGAAGAGGGCGGTTGCCGCCGTGTCGTCTCAGTCCCCCAGTAACTCAAGCGTCTCGACCGACCGAACGGGGCAGGAAAAGAATCCTGCCGCCGCCTTCGGGCCCAATGAATGGCTCGTCGACGAGATCTACCAGCAGTACCTCCAGGACCCGAATTCGGTCGACCGCGCCTGGTGGGACTTCTTCGCCGACTACAAGCCGGGCAACACCGGTGCGGCGGACAAAACCCCCGAGTCGGCCGCGACATCCGCCGCAGCCGCGGGGGCCGCGGTGAGCGCCGCACCCACCGCCACGACCGCCGCTGCCACGACCACCACCACGGCTCCCGTCGCGCCGGCGAAGCCCGTGGCAGCCGCTCCCGCGCAGGCCCAGGCCCCCAAGGCCGAGTCCCAGGCACCG
>NZ_JBHUUW010000069.1:0-40675 GCF_042670825.1 Streptomyces sp. NPDC057137
TCTGGCGTTGACTTTTGGCACGCTGTTGAGTTCTCAAGGAACGGACGCTTCCTTTGTACTCACCCTCTCGGGCTTTCCTCCGGGCTTCCCTTCGGCCTTACGTTTCAAACAGTATCAGGCCTTTTCGCTTTCCCTGACCATCTCTTCCGCAGGCATGCGGAAGCTGTATCCGAGAGAGTTTATGACTTGATGGGTGCTACCGGCCGCCGACTCGAAGTCGCGTAAGGGCCAGGCAGGAGTACGACAGTACATGCCGCCCCGGCGGGCAGGCAAATCGTTTTCGGTGCGTCGTGGGACCGCCAACTGGCAGCTCTCGGGCGGAACCGTCACTTCATATGACTTACGCTTCTGAACGGTACGTCGTCCATGACAGGTAGTGACGACGGCAGACGAATCTCCGCCCCCTGGGAGGCTCCCCATGACCAGCGTGACGTCCCCACTTGCTGGACGCGCCATCGGACTCGCGGCTGTGCCGGATCCGGTGTTCTCCGATGCGATGGTGGGTCCCGGTACCGCGATCGACCCCGTGCGTGAGCCGTCCGAGGCCGTTGCGCCGATCGACGGCATCGTCGTGTCCCTGCATCCGCACGCTTTCGTCGTTCTCGACTCCGAGGGGCACGGGGTGCTGACGCACCTCGGCATCGACACCGTCCAGCTGAACGGCACCGGGTTCGAACTCCTCGTCGCCAAGGGCGACACCGTGACGCGGGGTCAGGGCGTCGTGCGGTGGAACCCCGTCGATGTCGAGGCCGCCGGGAAGTCTCCGGTGTGCCCGGTCGTGGCGCTGGACGCGAGCGTCGAGGCGCTGTCCGACGTCGTCCAGGACGGCGAAGTGAAGTCCGGCGACGCGCTCTTCGGCTGGCAGTGACCTCCGCGACTTAGTCGGTACGGCGACCGCCCGTCATGACGGGCGGTCGGTTCATCAACCGCGGCGATCCGGTCGGTCGCCGCACAACCGGAGACGGGTGCAATGCAGACAACGCTGCGAGGCGTCGGCGTCAGCCACGGGGTGGCTATCGGCGAGGTTCGGCACATGGGTACAGCGGTTCTCGAACCGCCTGCCAAGCAGATTCCGACCGAGGAGGCCGAGCGCGAACAGGGGCGTGCCCGCCAGGCCGTCGAGGCCGTGGCCGCCGACCTGATCGCTCGGGGCAATCTGGCCGGCGGCGAGGCACAGGGGGTGCTCGAAGCGCAGGCCATGATGGCCCAGGACCCGGAGCTGATGTCCGACGTGGACCGGCGTATCGCCGTCGGGAGCACGGCGGAGCGTGCCGTGTACGACGCGTTCGCGTCCTACCGGGCGCTGCTCGCGGGCGCCGGTGAGTACCTGGCGGGGCGGGTCGCCGACCTGGACGATGTGCGGAACCGGATCGTGGCGCGGCTGCTCGGGGTGCCGATGCCCGGCGTGCCGGACAGCGACGAGCCGTACGTACTGATCGCGCGTGACCTGGCTCCCGCCGACACGGCGCTGCTCGATCCGACGCTGGTGCTCGGCTTCGTGACCGAGGAGGGCGGGCCGACCAGTCACAGCGCGATTCTCGCGCGCCAGCTGGGGGTGCCCGCCGTGGTGGCGCTGCCCGGTGCCGGTGAGCTAGCCGAGGGCACGCTGGTCGCTGTCGACGGCAGTACCGGTGAGGTCTTCGTCGAGCCGAGTGCCGACAAGCGTGCCGAGCTTGAGGAGTCCGCCGCGGCGCGGCGGGCCGCGCTGGCCGCCTCCTCCGGACCGGGTGCGACGTCCGACGGGCACAAGGTGCCGCTGCTGGCGAATGTCGGCGGTCCCGCCGATGTGCCGGCGGCCGTCGAGGCGGGTGCCGAGGGTGTGGGGCTGTTCCGTACCGAGTTCCTGTTCCTCGACGACAGCAAGCAGGCGCCGTCGGAGGAGAAGCAGGTCGAGGTCTACCGCCAGGTGCTGGAGGCGTTCCCCGAAGGCCGGGTGGTCGTACGGGTGTTGGACGCGGGCGCCGACAAGCCGCTGGACTTCCTGACCCCGGCCGACGAGCCGAATCCGGCGCTGGGTGTGCGTGGGCTGCGGAGTCTGCTGGAGCACCCGGATGTGCTGCGGACCCAGCTCACCGCGCTGTCGAAGGCCGCCGAGGGTCTGCCGGTGTATCTGGAGGTCATGGCGCCGATGGTGGCCGACCGCACCGACGCCAAGGCGTTCGCCGACGCGTGCCGCGAGGCGGGGCTGAACGCCAAGTTCGGGGCGATGGTGGAGATTCCGTCGGCCGCTCTGCGGGCGCGCTCGGTTCTTCAGGAGGTCGAGTTCCTTTCGCTGGGGACCAACGATCTCGCGCAGTACACCTTCGCCGCCGACCGCCAGGTGGGCGCGGTGTCGCGGTGGCAGGACCCGTGGCAGCCCGCGCTGCTCGATCTGGTGGCGATGGCGGCGGACGCTGCCGCGGCCGAGGGCAAGAGCTGTGGCGTGTGTGGTGAGGCGGCCTCCGATCCGCTGCTGGCATGTGTGCTCACCGGGCTCGGTGTGACGTCGTTGTCGATGGGCGCCGCGTCGATCCCCTACGTACGGGCGACGCTGGCGAAGTACTCCCTCGCGCAGTGCGAGCGTGCCGCTGCCGCCGCGCGCGCGGCGGACACCGCCGAGGGGGCGCGGTCGGCCGCCCAGGCGGTGCTGTCCGGCGAGTGACCGGTCCGCGGGTGTAGGAGGAGCTTCCCGTCGCACCGCGGCGGGAAGCTCCTCGCGTTTCAGTGGTGGATGTCGGCGTCCCCGATGCCGAGGTCGAAGCCCGCGCGGTACTCCACCCCCGGCTCCGGGGAGAGCGGTTCGCCCGTGTCGGCGTCGGTGCAGTAGGCGCTGAAGACCTGTCCTTCGCTGAGCGGTGCGAGGCCGCTGTTCCTGAGCCGCCAGCCGTGGAGCCGGTCCGGGGCGTCGGGCCCTGTCGTACGGAGGACGACTCCCCCGTGGCTGTCGAGTGCGATGCCCGCCGCGAGGACGGTGACGAACTCCGCGCTCTCGGACGCGTCGAGCCGGGCGGGCCCGGTGTCGGGCCGTTTCACATGGAGGGCCGCGAGGAGTTGTTCGTCCGGGGTGGGGATGCTGCACACGAGGTGGTGCGTGCCCGGTCCGGCCCGCTCGATCAGCTGGGTCAGGAGCCGTGAGGCGCGGTCGAACGAGGCGCGTCCGATGTCCACGCCGCAGTCGGCACAGTCCCCGAGGTCGGCGAGGACCATCGTCGCGTACTCCCAAGCGGCCCTGCGGACTGCGGTGTTGACCAGCTCCGGGACGAGGTGCCCGACGGGCTGTCCGGTGTAGGGCACGACGGCGCCGCCCGTCGCCGCGATACGTGCCGTGAAGCGGCCCCGACTGGCGGCGGTGTCCGGGTCGAGCCCGGTCTCCGCGCAGTACTCCGCGAATTCCTCCGGGTCGAAGAGCGCGACCGCGGTGTGCGCTCCCTCGGTGGCGAGGGAGCGGAGCAGTCCGTCGATCTGTCGGAGGTATCTCTGGTGGTCGTCGAAGGTGAAGGTGCGGTAGCGCCGCATGGCGGCGAAGTCCTGCTCGTCGGCGAGCAGCCCGACGGTGCACGGCACTTCGCGGCGGAGCGCGCGCCGTTCGCTCCGTGCGCGCCTCGAAGTGCCGGCCGGGCCGGTGTGTCCGTTCTTTCCGGTGTTCCTGTGGTGTTTGCGGTTGGTGTGCGCCATGACTCCCCCTGAGCGCTGAGCACTGTCGATCACTGCTCACTCAGAGTAATCGTGGGGTCTGACAATGGTGCCTCGTGCTAGCCGCGCGCCTCGCGACGCTCCTTGGCCAGGGACTCGTAGAAGTGGAGCAGTTCGAGGTTGTCGACCGAGCCGGGATTCACTGCCTTGGCCAGCTCCGTGCCCTGGAGCAGGCGCTTCACCGGGACCTCGATCCGCTTGCCGGTGAGTGTGTGGGGGACGGCCGGGATCTCGATGATCGTGTCCGGGACGTGGCGGGGCGAGAGTTCCTGGCGGATGGTCGCCTTGATCCGGGCACGCAGGGTGTCGTCGAGTACGGCGCCTTCGGCGAGGTGGACGAAGAGCGGCATCCAGTAGCCGCCGTTCGGTTCCTCAAGGCCGATCACGAGGGACTCGCGGATCTCGGGGAGGCGTTCCACGGCTTCGTAGATGTCGGCCGAACCCATCCGTACGCCTTGGCGGTTGAGGGTCGAGTCGGACCGGCCGTGGATGACGACCGAGCCGCGGTCGGTGAGGGTGATCCAGTCTCCGTGCCGCCAGACGCCGGGGTACACGTCGAAGTAACTGTCGTGGTAGCGGCTGCCGTCCGGGTCGTTCCAGAACCTGACGGGCATCGACGGCATGGGGTTGGTGACGACGAGCTCGCCGACCTCGTCGATGACGGGCTCGCCCTGCGGGTCCCAGGCCTGGAGGTCGGTGCCGAGGCAGGCCGCCTGGAGTTCGCCGATATGGACGGGGAGGGTGGGGACGGCTCCGGCGAAGCAGGTGCAGACGTCGGTGCCGCCGCTGACGGAGGCGATCCACAGGTCGTCGGCGACCTCGTCGTGGAGCCAGCGGAAGCCGTCGGGCGGCAGGGGTGAGCCGGTGGTGGCGACGCAGGCGATCTTGGACAGGTCGTGGTCGCGTGCGGGGTGCACGTCCGACTTGCGGCAGGCCATCACGTACGCGGCCGAGGTGCCGAAGAGGGTGGCTCCGGTCCGCTCGGCGACGCCCCACTGGGCTCCGGTGTCGGGGTAGCCGGGGCTGCCGTCGTACAGGACGATCGTCGTTCCCGTGAGCAGGCCGGAGACGAGGAAGTTCCACATCATCCAGCCGGTGGAGGTGTACCAGAAGAAGCGGTCGTCGGGGCCGAGGTCGCAGTGGAGGCCCAGCTGCTTGAAGTGTTCGAGGAGGATGCCGCCCTGGGACTGGACGATGGCCTTGGGGAGGCCGGTGGTGCCCGAGGAGTACAGGACCCAGAGGGGGTGGGCGAACGGGACCTGCTCGAAGACCGGTTCGGTGTCGGCGGAGGTGACGGCGGACCAGTCGAGCGCGCCGTCGGGGGCCGGGGTGCCGAGCAGGGGGATGTGGATCACGGCGCGCAGGGTGGGCAGTTCGGCGCGGAGTTCGGCGACGGTCCCGGTGCGGTCGTGTTCCTTGCCGCCGTAGCGGTAGCCGTCGACGGCGAACAGGACGACGGGCTCGATCTGCTGGAAGCGGTCGAGGACGCTGCGGGCGCCGAAGTCGGGTGCGCAGGACGTCCAGACGGCTCCCACGGCGGCGCTGGCGAGGAAGGCGACGACGGCCTGCGGGACGTTCGGGACATAGCCGCTGACGCGGTCGCCGGGGCGTACGCCGAGGGCGCGCAGCTCGGCGGCGAGCGAGCCCACCTGGCGGCGCAGCTCGGCCCAGCTGACGGGCGTGGGTCCCTGGGTCTCGTCCACGTGCAGGAGCGCTGGTTCGTCGGCGCGCGTGGGGTCCTCGGCGGTGCGCAGGGCGTGCTCGGCGTAGTTGAGGCTGGCGCCGGGGAACCACTCGGCGCCGGGCATGGCGCGTGAGCCGAGTACGCGCTCGTACGGGGTGGAGAACCGTACGTCGAACCAGTCGGCGATCGCCGTCCAGAAGGTTTCCAGCTCCGTGACCGACCAGCGGTGCAGCGCCGCGTAGCCGCCTTCGGCGGGGGCCCCGTACCGTTCGGCCGCCCAGGCCTGGAACCTGGTCACGTGCGCCGCCGCGACGCGGTCGGCGTCCGGCTGCCACAGGGGCGCTGGGCTGGCTGCTGAGGTCATGCGGTGGCTCCCGGGGTGGCTCGACGCGTGGTGTGCGTGGGGCGCGCGCACGCGTGCGGAGGTGCGCCCCGGCTCCCACGGACGATGCCATGTGATCGTCTTTCGCACCAGACAGGCCCCCTGTGATGCCTGCTGATGTGCGGGGATGAGGCGTGGGCGACATGTGGCCGCACCACGGGTGAACGGGAGTTGAACGCGGTCGGTTCGGTCTCCGCCGGATGGCAGGCTGAGCAGCATGGACGGTCGTGAACTGCTGCGCTCGATGAAAGATGCCGGTTCGGTACGGGGGATGCGGACGGTGCGGTCGGCCTGGCGCCGCCGGCGTACGGATGAGCGGGATCTGCCGGCGCGGGGCGCGGAGCGGGCCAGGGTGCCCGGTCCGGTGCGCGGTGCGGAGCCGTTGGCGGGGGGCGGGATCGTCCGGTTCGCGCGGGCAGAGCTGCGGGTGTGGGTGGCGGTGGGCGGCGGGGTCTTCTGGGGGTGGGACGGGGCCGAGCCCGCGCCGTCGTACGCGCTGGCGGGCGATCCGCCGGAGCCCGATCCGCGGGCCGTTCTGGAGCCCGACAAGGACGGCGGCTGGCGGGTGGTGTCGGAGCGCGTGACGGTGGCGGTCTCCCGGCACGGCGGTGTGGAGGTGGCGACGCCCGGGGGTGTCGTGCTGCGGCGTGAGCTGCCGCCGCGTTGGTGGGAGCCGGTGGACGGGGGCGGGCCCGCGCGGTGGGCGCAGCGGGCCGAGGTGGCCGCCGACGCGCGTTTCTTCGGGCTCGGCGGGCGGGCGTCCGGGCCGCGGCTGCGCGACGGTGTGTACCGCCTGTGGAACACCGATCCGCGGGGCGGTTTCGGCCCCGGCGACGATCCGCTGTACATCACCATGCCGGTGCAGCTGGTGGTGGCGGACGCGGGTACGCACCTCGCCTTCTACGACAACTCGTGGGACGGGCGCGTCATTCTTAAGGAGGGCGAGGAGGGCGCGGGCTCCGGCCATGACCGGCCGGGCACGTCCGACCTGCGGATGGGCGGCGGTCCGTTGCGCTGCTGGGTGCTGCTCGGCACGCCCGCGCGGGTGCTGCACGGCTGGACGGCGCTGACGGGTGTGCCGGCGCTGCCTCCCGCGTGGGCGCTGGGGCCGCAGCACGCGCGGTGGGGTTTCGGCAGCGCCGAGGAGGTGCGGCGGATCGTGACCGGTTACCAGGAGCGCGGGCTGCCGTTGTCGGCGATCCATCTGGACATCGACCACTACGACGGGCATCGGGTGTTCACCGTCGATCGGCGGAACTTCCCCGATCTGCCCGCTCTCGCCAAGGAGTTGCGCGCCGAGGGGGTGCGGCTGGTGTCGATCGTCGATCCGGCGGTGAAGACGGAGCCGGGGAACGACACGTACGACAGCGGTTCGGCGGCCGGTGCGTTCGTACGGGACGCGCGCGGCGACGACGTACGGGGCGAGGTCTGGCCGGGTGAGTGCGTCTATCCGGACTTCACCGATCCGGCGGTACGTGAGTGGTGGGGCTCTCTTTACGAGGAGCGGCTCGCGCAGGGCTTCTCGGGTGTCTGGCACGACATGAACGAGCCGGTGTCGTTCGCGCCGTTCGGGGACATGACGCTGCCTCTGTCGGCCAGGCACGCGCTCGACGGGCGCGGTGGCGATCACCGGGAGGCCCACAACGTGTACGGGCTGACGATGGGGATGGCCGGGTACGAGGGGCTGCGGCGGCTGCGGCCCGACGAGCGGCCGTTCCTCTTCTCGCGGTCCGGGTGGGCGGGGATGCAGCGGTACGGCGGGACCTGGTCGGGCGATGTGGAGACCGGCTGGCCGGGGCTGCGCGCCTCCCTGGCCCTGGTGCTGGGGCTGGGGCTGTGCGGGGTGCCGTACTCGGGGCCGGACGTGGGGGGCTTCACGGGGAGTCCGTCGCCGGAGCTGTTTCTGCGCTGGTACCAACTGGGCGCGTATCTGCCGCTGTTCCGTACGCACGCGTCGATCGACGCGGGGCGCAGGGAGCCGTGGGAGTTCGGTGACGAGGTGCTCGGCCACGCGCGCGTGGCGCTGCTGGAGCGGGAGCGGCTGGGGCCGTACTTCACGACGCTGGCCCAGCTGGCGCGGCTGACGGGCGCGCCGTACGCACGTCCGGTGTGGTGGGGCGCGCCGGAGGACCGGGCGCTGCGGGACTGCGAGGACGCGTTTCTGCTCGGGGACTCGCTGCTGGTGGCGCCGGTGCTGGAGGCCCGTACGGACCGGCGCGCGGTGCGGCTGCCGCGCGGGCGGTGGTACGACACGGCGACCGGGGCCGCGTACGAGGGGCCGGGTCAGGTCCTGCTGGACGCGCCGCCGTCCCGGATTCCGGTGCTGGCGCGGGCGGGCTCGGTGATCCCGGTCCGGGGCGGTGCCGGTGCCGGTGCCGACGGGGCGGTCGGGGGCGTCGAGTTGGAGGTGTGGCCCCCGGCGCCGGGGCGTACGGGTGGCGGACTGGTGGTGCGGGACGCCGGGGACGGGTGGGCACATCCGGAGGTGGAGCGGTACACGTCGCGGCTGGTGGGCGGCGAGGTGGTGGTCGAGCGCGTGACGGACGACGGTGTGGTGCCGCCGGAGCTGCCGGTGCGGGTACGGGGGTAGGGCGCCGGGCCACGGGACGACAGGGGCGAGGGTCAGCCGGGGCGCGTCGCGGTGTCGTACCGGCCGGCGAACCAGGCCCGTACCGCCGCCGTGTGCAGCGGGAACGCCAGCTCGGCGGGAGCCCGCAGCAACTGCCAGCCGTCCGTCTCGTCGGTGGCCACGGACGCCGGCAGCTCGGCGACGGGGCGTGCCGGCAGGAGCGCGAAGAGCAGCAGATGGGCGCCGTCGGCCGCGCTCATCGCGTCGGCCAGCCGTACGTCCCGCTCGGCGGCCTCGATACCGGTCTCCTCCCGCAACTCGCGTACGGCGGCGTGCCGCCAGTCCTCGGCGTGGTCGATGAAGCCGCCGGGGAGGGCGACGTGGCCGCGCCGGGGTTCGATGGTGCGGGTGATGACGACGAGTGAGGTGCCTTGGTCGTCGGTCACGGGCAGCAGGGTGACCGCGACCGGCAGCGGATTGCGGTAGGCCGTGTCGCCGCAGACGTGGCAGGTCCGCGGCCAGCCGACGCCGGCGGGGTACGGGGCGCCGCAGCTGCCGCAGTGCGAGTTCCGCACGACGTGGTTCCTGGGGGTGTCTGAGTCGTTCTCGGGGTCGGGCACGCGCGGACTGTAGCGGATCACTCTTTCCCGCGGGCCGTGGAACTGATAGACGGTGTGCCCATGACACGACTCGCTTCCGCACTCCGCGCGCTGGCCGCCACCGCGGCCACCCTGCTCGCCGTGACCGCCGCAGCCCCGGGGGCGTCCGGGGCGACCGGGACCTCCGAAGCGTCCGGGGCCTCCGGCGCCGGCGAGGGCTCCCGGACGTCCCGGCCCACGGCACCCGAGGAGTTCGTGGCTCTGCCGACCGTGGCACCGACGATCATCCAGGAGATCCGCTACATCACCCCGCACAACTTCGTGGGCGAGCCGATCGACGGCTACGACCAGCCGCTCTGCATCCTCACGCGGCCGGCCGCGCAGGCGCTTCAGCGCGCGCAGTCGAAGCTGCTGCGGCAGGGCTACTCGCTCAAGGTGTACGACTGCTACCGCCCGCAGCGGGCGGTCGATCACTTCGTCCGCTGGGCGAAGGACCTGACGGACGAGAGGATGAAGCCGGAGTTCTATCCTCAGGTCGACAAGTCGAGGTTGTTCACCGACGGATACATCGCCGAGAAGTCCGGTCACAGCCGGGGCAGCACGGTGGATCTTACGATCGTCAAACTGCCGGCCAGGCCGACCCTGCCGTACGTACCCGGCGAGAAGCTGGTCCCCTGTTACGCGCCGCAGGGTGAGCGGTTCCGGGACAACTCCGTCGACATGGGCACCGGTTACGACTGCTTCGACACGCTGTCGCACACCGACGATCCCCGGATCCGGGGTGAGCAGCGTGCGAACCGGCAGCTCCTGAAGAGCACGCTGGCCGACGCCGGATTCACCAACCTCCCCGAGGAGTGGTGGCACTTCACCCACAAGCCGGAGCTTTTCCCCGACACCTACTTCGACTTCCCGGTGTCCTGGCGCTCCGTCGTCGGTCGCTGACGGCGAGGGGCCGACCAGCGGGTGAGCGGCCGGCCGGGACCACCCCCGTGGGTTCCGGCCGCCCGCTCACTACTCTCGGACGCGAGCCGCCCGTTTTCGGTTCTCCTCCTGCCCGTTTCCCCTTCCCGGCGGAGCCGTTACGGTGCCCGTATGGCAACGGAGACAACGGCGACATACGAGTCGTACGAGGAATTCTGGCCCTACTACGTGGCGATGCACTCCCGCGCGGCCACCCGCTGGGTCCATCTCACGGGGACGCTCACCGGCCTCGCCGTCAGCGTCTACGGCCTGTCTCGCGGCCGGAAGCGGTACGCGGCGGCGCTGCCGTTGATCGGCTACGGAACGGCCTGGCCGGCGCATTTCTTCATCGAGAAGAACAACCCCGCGAGTTTCGGGCATCCCGCGTGGTCACTGCGCGGCGATGTGCAGATGATCCGGATGATGCTGGCGGGACGGGACGCCGAGCTGGCCGAGATCGCCGCGAAGTGGCTCGCCGAGAATCGCTGACCCGTTGAACCGCTGACCCGTTGAACCGCTGAGACTCACGGCCCGTACCCCTGTCGGTGGGGGTACGGGCCGTGTTCCGTGCGTGTCGTCGGTGGGTGTCGTCAGCTGGTGGTGACGGCGGGCTCGCGCTGTTTGCGCGCGCGGATCATCGCGTGCTCCACGACCGCCACCAGGACGTCCTTGACGGACTCCCGACGGCGCGCGTCGCACATGAGCAGCGGAACCTCGGGGTCGAGGTCGAGCGCCGTCCGGACCGTCTCGGCGGGGAAACGGGCCGCGTCCTCGAAGCAGTTGACGGCGACGGCGAAGGGGATGTCCCGCCGCTCGAAGTAGTCGACCGCCGCGAAGGAGTCCTCCAGCCGCCGTGTGTCGGCCAGGACGACCGCGCCGAGCGCGCCCTGGGCCAACTCGTCCCACAGGAACCAGAAGCGGTCCTGGCCCGGCGTACCGAAGAGGTAGAGCACCAGGTCGTCGCGGAGCGTGATGCGCCCGAAGTCCATCGCGACCGTGGTCGTGGTCTTGCCCTCGATGCCCGCGATGTCGTCGACGGGGCGGCCCGCCTCGGTGAGCAGTTCCTCGGTGCGCAGCGGCTTGATCTCGCTCACCCCGCCCACGAGGGTGGTTTTGCCCACCCCGAAACCGCCTGCCACCAGGATCTTCAGAGTCACCGGCTCGATCGGCCGCTGTCCACGGCTAGAGCGCCCGAAGACCATTGATCACCTCGCGGAGAATGTTCACGTCCGGCAGCTCGGCCGGCGGAACGGGACGGGTTACGTGCACCAGTTCGTTCTCGACCAGATCTCCTACGAAGACCCTGACCACCCCTACGGGGAGGTCGAGACCCGCGGCGAGTTCCGCGATCGACTGAGGACTGGCTCTGCAGAGTTCGACTATCTCCACATGCTCGGGAGACAGTGTCCGGTCGCCCGCGGGGTCGTCGGCCGCGGGCGCCGGGATGACGATGGCGATCAGGTCGAGCCGGTGCCGGGTGGCGCTGCTGGTCCGGCCTCGTGTCATGGCGTACGGGCGCACCACCGGTCCGGCGTCGCCGTCGAACCAGTGCTTCGGACCCTCGCCTGCTTCAGTCATGACATTCAACTCACCCGGTGGCGGGCTGTCCGGCGCGGGGGGCGGCACCGAGGTGGACGCCGACGCGCTTGACCATGAGCGTCATCTCGTAGGCCACCTGGCCGACGTCGGAATCGGAGTCGGAGAGCACGGCGAGGCAACTGCCGTCGCCCGCCGCCGTCACGAAGAGGAAGGCCTCGTCGAGTTCGACGACGGTCTGGCGGACCTTGCCCGCCTCGAAGTGCCTGCCGACGCCCTTGGCGAGGCTGTGGAAGCCGGAGGCGACGGCGGCGAGATGTTCGCCGTCCTCGCGGGTCAGATCCTTCGACGTGCCCGTGGCGAGGCCGTCCCCGGAGAGGACGATCGCCTTGCGTATGCTGCCGACCCGTTCCACCAGCTCGTCGAGGAGCCAATTGAGGTCGCCCGGAACGGATCCGCGGCGTGTGGAATCGGATGATGCGGCTTTCGGTGCGGTCATCGACCGTCCCCCTCCGGTGTCGTTCCTGCTGTGTCGCCGGGGCCGTTGATGCCTTCGGTGCCATCGGTGTCTTCGGCGTTGTTCTGCTGACGGCCACGCTGCCAGCCCCGTTGAAGGGAAGCCATACGGTTGCGTACTTGGTCCGCGTCCCGCTCGTAGTCCCGTTCCGTGGCGTCGGTGGGCGACGCCTCGGCCTCTTCCCGTACGGCGTCCTTGAGCTGGGGCGCGAGGCTGGCCTGCCGGACGCGCCGGGGAAGGCCGCCGAGCGGGGCGGGAGACCCGTTCTCGTCAGGCGTCACGGCGGCTCCGTCGGTCGGTGAGGACGGGTTCGGTGCGAACGCGTTCGACACGGGCGTCCTCGGCACGGGCTCGTTCGGCACGGGTGCCCCCGGCATGGGTGTCGCCGGCGCGGGCGTGCTCGCGACCGGGGGCGTGCCCGGCGACGCATCCGACGCCGGGTGGGCGCCGCCGCGCTCGTCCAGACGCCGTCCGTGGTCGGCGACCAGCTTCGGGGTCTTGCGGCTGCGGCGGGGCAGCTGCGCCGGGAAGCCGAGCGGGTCGGCCTCGTCGCGGCTGTCACGGCCGCGGGGCCCGTTGGGACCGTCCTGGTCCGCGGCCTGGCGGTGCTGTTCGTGGAGTTCTCCGGAGGCGGCGTCGCGCGCTCCGCGCGGCCGGCCCGCCTCACGCCCGCGAGTGTCCCGCAGGTGCTCGCGGGCGCGGAAGATTCCGCCGCGCTCGCTCTCGGTGTCGTCCAGGTCGCCGCTGCCGAGGTCGGTGGCGGCGGTGCTGTCACCGCGGGTGGGCCGGTCGTCGAATTCCCGGCCGGTGAGCGGAGGTTCGAGTTCGATGGGCCCGTCCAGCACGGAGCGGCTTCCGCTGAGTCCGGTGGGGACCTGCGAGAGCGACGCCAGCCGGCCGTCGGAGCGGCCGCGGCCGTTGTCGGTCGCGAGGTTCTGCCGGTCGAGCCGGAATCCGGTGCCCTGGGTCTCGGGCGCCTCGGTGAGCAGGGCGGCCGGCAGGAACACGATCGCGGTGGTGCCTCCGTACGGAGACGGCTGGAGCGAGACCCGTACGTTCTGCCGCTGCGCGAGCCGGCTGACGACGAAGAGGCCGAGGCGGTCGGTGTCGGACAGCTCGAACTCGGGCGTCTCCGCGAGCCGCAGATTCGCGTCGAGGAGGGCGTCGGAGTTCATGCCGAGGCCGCGGTCGTGGATCTCCAGGGTGAAGCCGTTGGCGACACGTTCGCCGTGGACCTGCACCGCCGTGTGCGGGGGTGAGAACACCGTGGCGTTCTCAAGGAGTTCGGCGACGAGGTGGGTGAGGTCGGCGACGGCGGGGCCGCCGACACCGATCCTCGGCAGTCTGCGGACCTCGACGCGCTCGTAGTCCTCGACCTCGGCGACCGCGGCCCGTACGACGTCCATGAGCTGGACCGGCTTGCGCCACTGGCGGGACGGGGCGGCTCCGGAGAGGATCACCAGGCCTTCGGCGTGGCGCCGCATACGGGTGGTCAGATGGTCGAGGCGGAACAGGTCGGCGAGTTCGTCGGTGTCCTCGGTACGGCGCTCCATGGTGTCCAGGAGCGTGAGCTGGCGGTGGAGGAGGACCTGGTTGCGGCGGGCGAGGTTGACGAACACCTCGGAGACTCCGTGCCTCAACTCGGCCTGCTTCACGGCAGCTTCGACGGCGGCGCGCTGGAGTGTGTTGAGCGCCTGGCCGACCTGGCCCAGCTCGTCGCGCTCGTAGTCCAGCCGCGGGGCCTCCGTCTCGACGTCGACCTGTTCGCCCGCCGCGAGGCGTCGCATGACGCTCGGCAGACGGACGCCGGACACCTCGTGTGCCTCCTTACGGAGGCCGGACAGGTCGCGGATGAGGCTGCGGCCGACGCGGATGGAGACGATCAAGGAGACGAGCAGCGCGAGGAAGCCGAGTACGCCGGCGATTCCGGCCAGTACGAAGACGTTGAACCCGGCCGGTTCGACCCGGTCCTGGTAGCGCTCGTCGGCCGCCTCGCCCTCGCGCTCAAGGCTTTCGAGGACCGGGTTGGCCATCTCCTGCCAGCGTGCGGCGTCCACCGAGGCCGGGTCCTTGCCCGGGCCCGCGGTGATGAGCTGTTCCTCCGCCTCGCGGAGCGGTTGGGTGCCGGGGCCGCCCCAGTACTGCTCGAAGATCTCCCGCTCGGAGGCGGGCAGGACGTCGAGGTTGGTCTCGTAGAGCAGAGTGCGGTTGGCGACCAGGTCGGATATCAGCCGGATCTCGTCCGACGTGGTACGACGGGTGACCAGCGCGGAGACGACCAGCGCGTCCTCACGGGAGAGCATCTCCTGGGCGCGGTCGACGCCGACCAGGGCGCGCGCCTGCTTGTCCAGCTCCACGTCCTCCAGGACGTGCAGCGTCGACAGGAAGCTGTGGCACGGGTCGACGAGTCTGTTGTAGAAGTCGAGCGCCTGGCCGCGGGTGACGGTGCTCTTCTCGACGGAGCGGCGCAGCGCGCCCAGGCCGTCGAGGGCGTCGGTGAGAGAGGTCAGCCGTGCGGAGGTGGTGCTGCTCATCTGGTCGCGTACCGAGGGGTCCTCGGCGTTCGCCTTGATCCTCGTGACGGCCCTGTCGGTGGCCGCGCGCTGCCGGCGCAGGGAGGCGAGGGACTCGGAGTTACGGGGGTCGGCCAGGTAGACGAGGGTCTGGCGGCGTTCCCGCTGGACCACGCGGACCGTGTCCTCCACGGGGTCGCCGACCTTGTCGATGATGTAGGCGACATCGAGGAGCTGGTTGGCCTCGCGGCCGGTGAGTGTGGTGGCGAATGCCCACAGGGCCGTGAGGGAGACGAGCGGCACAAGCAGCAACGCCACGATCTTCCGGCGGATGGACTTCCCGCGAAAGCGCATGGCCTCCCCCAGCTCGACCTTCCACCCGACGTGGAAGGCGTCTTCATCAGAATGGACATCCTCGTCAACAAACGGCGTGAGCCTACTACTGCCACACCAACAACTCGAAGACACGTCCGGGCGCTTTTCGGTCTCGCTCAGGCGAGTTGATCACGAGTTGTCCTGGTATTCACGGAGTTGACTTTCGCCGCTGTCGCGCACAGTACCTGGCGGGACGTCACTTTTCGCAATCGATCAGATGGCCTGAACCGTATGTGCGCGGGAATCTTCCTGATCTGTCGCTCGTCTATGTGTATGGGTACTGACGTACGGAAGTACCGGCTCAGGGTGGGGAATTCGGAGCGAGGGACGGGGCGGGCGGACAGCGCCGGTGCGCTGCCGCCACACATTCGGTGCCATGGTTCGCGTGAAGCGGCCGGGGCCGGGCAGTCACCCTGATGTCGGACAGCGGTGGGGAGTTACGGTCCATGAATACGAAGTCGGACACGAGAACAGCGACGAAGGCGGGCAAGAGGGCACAGGCGCAGGCACGTACGGCGGGTCGCGAGAGCGGCCCCGAGAACAGCAGCGACGGCCGCGAGGCCGGCGGTGCGGCCACGAGGAAGGCGCCCGCGGAGGTCGAGGTCGAGCTGCCGGCCCCGCGCGGTACGGGCCTGTCGCGACGGCTCTGGGTGGAGGAGCCCGCGATACGGCGCCGGATGCCCGATCCGGTGCGGACGGCGGCGGTGCGGGCCGTGATCATCGCGTCGGTGACGCTGATGCAGGCGATGGTGGCGTTCTTCTGCACCCTCGCGGGCTCGTGGCTGGCCTTCCCCATGGTGCTGAGCAGCGTGGGCAGCACGGTGGTGGCGACGTGGGGCGTGCTCGACGTATGGGTGACGCGCCAGGTGTGGAATCAGCGCAACGGTGTGGTGTCGGTGCCGAGCAGCACGGCACGGCAGCTGCGCAGGGAGCGCCGCAGGGCCAGGCGTACGGCGCGTACGGCGGAGCGTGACGGCGCGCGGATACGACGCCGGGGCGCCGGCAGGCTCTCCGAGGCCTGAACGCCCGCGTCCCGGCGGCTGTCGGGGTCCTAGGACCTGTCCTGGAGGGTGTCTTTCCGCGGCGGGGCCGCCGGCTCCGCCGGTGTCTCGTCGGCCGTCGTCGTGGCAGCAGCCGCGACGGCGGCCTGGGAGCGTTTGAACATGCGCGTGGCCGTGATCTCGCCGTGCACCGTCTCGCCGTCCGGGTCCTGCTGGGGAAGCCCCGGCCGCAGATGTTCCTCGACGCTGATGTATTTGAGGCCCGCCCGCAGGTCCGCGTCGTTGCGCAGCCGGATCACCAGGGGGAATTCGGCCAATGCTGTCGTGTCGAAGAGGCCGGTCGTGTAGAGGAGTTGGACGCCGAGCGCGTCCGAGACGGCGCGCTGGAGCTCCAGCAGGTACGTCGCGTTGGCGCGGCCGATCGGATTGTCGAGGAAGAGCGTGCCGGCGTGCCGGTGCTTGTCGCGTCCCCGGTCGTTGCTCCGCAGCGCGGCCATCGTGCAGTAGAGGGCGATCGCGGCGGTGAGCAGCTGGCCGCCGGAGAAGACGTCACCCATCTGACCGACCGGGACCCGCTCGGCGCGCAGCACGGCGTCCGGCTTGAGGATCTCGACGGCGATGCCCTTGGGCTGGAGAGCCGCCTGGACGCCCCGCAGGAGCAGGGACATGCCGTCCCTGCGAAGGTCGGAGTTCTTCTTGAGGGCGGCGCGGGTCGCCTCGTCGACGACCTCGCCGAGGCGTTCGGTGAGGGTCGCCTGGTCGGGTTCCTCGAAGCGGATCCGGAGGAATTCCTGGCCGGACCACTCGCCGAGTCCTTCGGGCAGCCGGGACAGCCGCTGCGCCGAGCGCAGGGTCGTGAGCGCGGACTCCACCAGTCCGCGCAGCCGGTCGACGATCGAGTCGCGGTTGCGTTCCAGTTGCTCCAGCTCGTCGGTGAGGACCCGCAGCCGGGGGGCGAAGGCGTTGGCCCACTTCGCGGCGTGGTCCGGCAGGGCGGCCGCGGGCAGTTCGCGGATCTGCTGGCGGGCGGGGGTGCGTACCTGCTCGTAGCGGGTGGAGTTGGCGTGCCGTACGAGAATGTCGCTCGCTTCCCGGACGGCGGCGTCGGCCGCGGACAGGTCCGTCGCGCAGGTGCGCAGCGAGCGGCGGGTCTCGGCGGCGGCGATCCGGGCCTCTTCGATGCTCCCGGGATAGGGCTCGGGGGCTTCAGGTGCCTCGTCGGTGTCCTCGTAGGCCGAGCCCCGGAGGAGATCGCCGAGGAGGGCCGCGGTCTCCTCGAAGCCGCCTGTGGCGTCCTCGGCGGTGCGGTGGGCGTGCAGCAGTTCGCTGTGTGCGGAGCGGGCGGTGTCCAACGCGTCGGTGCGCGTGGCGAGTTCGTTGGTGGCGGTACGGAGCAGGGTCTGGGCCTGTGCCACCTCGGTGGGGACGTGCCCGTCGGGCAGGTCCGTGTGTGTCTCGCCCTCGGCGGGTGCGAGCCGTTCGGCCTCGCCGCGCAGGCGCCCCAGGTGCTCGCTGGCGGCCGACGCGCGTGACTCCAGCATCTGGACGAGCGATTCGGCGCGGGCGGCGGCGGCCTGCCGGGACGGTCCGTCGGCGCCGTCGGTGCTCTCCAGGAGCTGGGCGGCGCGGGTACGGACCTTGTTGCTGAGCCGGTCGAGTTCGGCGAGGGCCGCGCCTTCGTCGCTCTCTGCGTGGGCCTGTTCGGCGCGGAGGTCGGCGCCGACGCCGACCTTCTCGTACAGCTGGGAGGCGGCCCGGTAGGCCTCGCGCAGCGCGGGCAGCGCGGTGCGGGGCGCGTTCCCGTCGGGCTCGGGCAGATTCTCGGGGGCGCCGGCGATCTCGGCGCGCTCGGCGCGGAGCGCACGGGACGTACGGCGGGCGTCGTCGGCGGCGCGCTGGGCGGCGCGACGGTCCTCGTCGGCGGCGCGAGCCCGTTCCAGACAGGCGGTGGCGCGGGCTTCGGACTCCGTCGCGTCGTCGGCCAGCGCGCGGAGCTTGACCTGCCAGCCGGCCCGTTCACGCAGCCGGAAGGCGAGGCCCGCGAGGGCGTCGGAGACCCGGCGGGCGCGCTGGGCGGCCTCCTGCCGTTCGTCGCGTACCCGGGCGGTGTCGGCGGCGGCCTCGTCCGCCTCGGTCCGGACCGTACGGGCCTCGGCGAGTTCGGCCCCGGCCGATCGCGCCAGATCGTCGGCGGCTCGCGCGGTCTCCGCGAGTTCCGTGAGTCTGCCGGGGGCGCAGGTGGCCCGCCAGGAGCCGAGGCGCGCGGCGATGGCCCGGTCGGCGGAGAGCCGGGCGGACAGGGTGCGGATCTCCTCGTCGCGGGCGGCCGACTTGGCGCGCAGGGACTGCCGTTCGGCGTCGGCTGCGTGCTCGTCGTGCATGGCCGGGTTGGGCGGTACGAGGAAGACGCCGCTGTCCTCGCCGCCGGCCGCGTCACCGTGCGGACCGGGGCCCGGCACCGGTGCGAGCAGGGCCGCGGCCGTACCGACGGCGACGGTGGAGCGCGGCAGGAGGGCGGCGCCGGAGAGGACTTCGCGTGCGCGGGCGTGCGAGGCGGGTTCGGTGATGACGACGCCGTCGACCAGTTCGGGCCGGGCGGTGAGGACGGCGGCGTGGTCGGCGGGGTCGACGGCCTGAGCGAGATAGCGCCAGCCGGGGAGGGCAGGGATGCCGTGTTCGCCGAGGTATTCGACCGTGGCCAGGACGTCGGGGCCGGGCGGCAGCAGCCCGCCGTCGCCGAGCGCGCCGAGGATGCGGGAGTCGTCGGCGGCGGCCGTACGCAGGTCGAACAGCTGGCGTTCGGCGGCGGTGACGCTCTGGTCGAGGAGTTCGCGCAGTTCGTCGGCGTACCGGTCCAGTTCCTCTGGGGTGAGGGGGCCTTGGGCGGTGTGGGCCGCCGGGGCGCCGGTCGTCCTGGACAGTTGCCCGACGGCGGTGCCGGTGCCGTTGCCGGTGCCGTCTCGGCGTTTCGTGCCGCCGGAGCCCGCTTCGGGAGCGGTTCCGGGGGCCGCCGCCGGATCGGTCGATCCTTCCGGGCCGCCCTGGCCGGCGCTGCGCGGTCCGGGGACGCCCGCGCGTGGTGGCGCGCCGGGCAGGCCGAGCAGTTCGGTGAGGCGTTCCTCCTCGGCGATCGACTCGGCGGTACGGCGCTCCGCGTCGTACTCGTGCTCGGCGGCACGCGCGGCGTCGACGGCGCGGGCCTCGGCGAGTTCGGCGCGGGATTCGGTCGCCGCGGCCTCCCTGGCCCGGTCCGCCGCCGCGCGCGCCGCCTCCCTGGCCGTGTCCCAGGCGGCGACCGCGGACTTCTCCGCGTCGCTCGCGGCGAGCGCGGCCCGTGCCGGGTCGGCGTCCGGCGCCGTGTCGTCGAGCCAGCCGGCCCGTACCGCCTCGGCGGTCTCCTGCTCGACCTCGGACAGGCGCTGGCGCAGATGACCGGTCTCGCTGCGGGCGCGCTGTGCCTCGGTGGCCGCCGCTGTCGCGTCGCGGTGCGCGGCCTCGCCGACCTCCTGGAGCGCGGCGGAGCGCTCCTCCTCCTCGTTGGCCAGGCTCTCGCCGTCGGCCGCCGCGGCGTGCAGCGCCCGGACGAGGTCGGCGGCGGCGGTGGCGCGGGCGGCCAGGGCGGGTGCCGCGTCGCGTTCGGCCTCGCGGATCGCGACGGCGACACGCGCCGAACGGTCGGCGGCGGCGCGGTGCCGCAGGACGTTCTCGGCGGCCTGCCAGGCGGAGTGGAGCGTACGGGCGTCGGTCAGCTCGCGGCGCTGCGCCGCGGCGGCCTTCTCGGCGACGGTGAGGGCCAGCGAGGCGTGCCGGTAGGCCAGTTCGGCGGCGATGAGCGCGCTGCGGCCGCGGGCCCGGTCGGCCTCGGTGACGGTGTGGGCGGCCGCGGTGACCTGCTGGGCGAGGTCGCCCACGCGGTCTCGTTCGACGGCGGCGCGGGCCGTGAGCCTGCGCGCGAGGGTGCGGGTGCGGCGCTCGGCGCCGGTGTGGATGTCGCGGGCCCGGGACCGGGAGTCGGCGGCGTCGACGATCCGGCCGAGCAGATCGACGGAGCCGGCCGTGAAGTCCCGCTCGGCGGTCAGCTCGGCGCGGCGGCCCAGTTTGTTGCCGAAGCCGCCGACGAGGTCGGCGAGCCCGTCCGTGTCGCGGGTGTCGGTGACGGCGCGCAGCAGCAGATCGGTGAAGTCGGAGTCCTTCTTCACCGCGAAGAGGCCGGCGGCCTCGCCCTCGTCGGCGTTCATCTCCCGCTGGTAGCGGAACAGTTCGGGGTCGAGGCCCAGATCGCCGAGATGCTCGATCCAGCGGTCGTGGATCTCCTCCCAGTGCACGTCCAGGTGGGGATACGCCTTGCCCGCGTCGGTGATGGCGTCCCGGAAGCCCTTCATGGTGCGGCGTCGGCCCCGCGCGCCGGAGACGCCTTCCACGGGCCGCCGGACGGCGGTCGACTCGGCGACCGGCAGCGAGTCGAGGCTCAGCCCGGGGCCCGGCCGGAAGGAGTACCAGGCCTCGGCGAACTTGCGCGGGTCGTTGGACACCTGGCGGCCGCGCCACTCGCTGGCCTTGCCGACGACGACCAGCTCGCCGGTGAGGGTGTGCTGCCATTCGAGGGCGACATGGCCGCAGTCGTCGGCGAGCAGGAATTTGCGCAGCACTCCGGAGCTGGCCCCGCCGAGGGTGTTGCGGTGGCCGGGCAGCATCACCGAGAAGATCAGCTTGAGCAGGACGGACTTGCCGCCGCCGTTCTCCAGGAAGAGCACACCGGCCGGGGCCGGGCGGCGCGGCGGGCCGACCGGCTCGTCCTCGAAGAACTCCGCCTGGGCGGGCGCGGGGTGGGGCACCGGCTCGCCGACTCCGCGCAGGTCGAGCACGGTGTCGGCGTAGCGCGCACCGGCAGGCCCGATGGAGTAGAGGCGGACCCGGGACAGCTCGTACATGGCGGCGGACTCTCGTCGTGATCAGGACCGGCTGAAGACCGGCGCGGGGTGGGGGCGGGGCTGGGCTGCCGGGCCGGTGGACCGCTGGGCTCAGGAGTGGAACGGCAGTCCGGCGTCGGCGACCAGGTCGAGGTCGTCCGGGTCGGGTGGGGGGAGCAGCGTGGCCGATCCGTCGGTGACCGGTACGACGCCCAGGGCGAGCAGTTCGGCCATGGCGGCGCTGCCGGCCATGTCGCGGACCTGGAGCTGGTAGCGGGCCGTGGTGCGGTACGCGCCTCCGGCGTCGTCGCCGGTGCGGTGCAGGAAGCCGGAGTCGGTGAGGAAGGCCATGGCCTTGCCGATGATGCCGGTGGTGGAGCCCGCGAGGCGGCGCGCGTCCTTGGTGGCGCCGGTCGCGCTGCGGCGCGCGTAGACGCGCCAGGCCGATTCGAGGCCGGGGGCGTCGGTCTCCGGGTCGGTGTTCTCGCCCTGTTCCTCGGCCTGTTCCTCCAGCCTGCGGCAGGCCTGTCGTACGAAGGCGTCGACGCCGTTGACGGTGATCCGGCCGATGTACCCGTCGTCGGCGAGGTCCTCGGGGCGGGGGAAGGCCATGGCGGCGACGGCGAGATGGGCGAGGCCGTGCAGGAAGCGGTCCGCCGAGTCGGTCGACGCGCGGCGGGCGTAGTCGCCCATGCGGACGGCGAACACGGAGTCCTCGCCCGCCGTCACGGCCATTCCGGCGCGGGAGGAGACTTCGAGGACGACGAGACCGAGGCCGGTGGCCACCGCGTCGGCGAGCCGCGCGAAGGAGGTCTCCTCGCGGTAGCGGCGCAGCAGGTCGGCGTATTCGGCGTCCCGCGCGGGCAGCAGCTTGGGCTGGAGTCCGAAGGAGACGAGGCGGGCGGCGTCGGCCGCGTCGGCGGGGGTGACGGCGCCGCCGGGCGGCGGGGGCACGGACGCGCGGGCCGTTTCGGTGCTGCCCGGCTCGCCCCACGCGGCGGCGTGCTCTGCCTGGTGGTCGCTCACGGGCGCTGCTCCTTGCTGGGGGTGGTCCTGATGCGGGTGGTCCTGATGCGGGTGATACGGGCCGTCGGCCCGGGACGCGTCCGGTGGATCCTCGGGGGCGTCATGCCGCGTCCGTACGGTCGGCGGTCATGCCCGCGGCGTCCAGGAGGGCCATGCCCACTATGAGGTCCGCGCCGCCGAACTCCTCGTCGTCGAGGGGAGTGCCGTCGTCCACGGCGAACAACAGCCGCTCCTCGCCCTGCCGGTAGGCCGTACCGACCGGCGGACTGGCCGCGTGGATCGCGAGCAGCGCCACCAGATAGGGCAGGTCCTGGTCACGGCGGCGGGCCTCGGCGAGCAGGCCGGAGAGTCTGCGGGGCGCGTCGGGCTCCAGGTCGAGCAGTTCCATCGCGCTCGCCAACTGCTCCTCGCTGAAGCGGCTGTCGGCGGGGGTCGCGATCAGATCGGGCTCGGGCATCTCCGCGCCGAGGTGTTCGCGCTCCACGGGAGGCGTGAGCAGCAGGTCCACGAGGTCGCCGACGCGCACGGACGCGGGCGTGCGCAGCCCGGTGCCACGGGCGAAGAAGGCGTCGGTGACACGGCTCGCCCGGTCGACCGACAGCGGCAGGAGCGGGGCGACGAGCTGGCCGTAGAGGTCGAGGCCCGTCCGTGTCGTGGGCTCGGCGAACGCCTGTCGGTCCTGCTCGGCGCGGAACAGCGGTCCGGCCTCCAGGAGTCGGGACTGGAGCTGGGTGTGCCGGCGGATGCAGTCCTTGACGATGTCGACCAGTTCGGCGGCGCGCCGCTTGTGCTCGGCCGTCTTGGGGTCGGCGCCGGTCTCCGCCTCGTCACGTGACTTGCGGATGTTGTTGAGGATGGCGTTCTCGTGGCGGTAGCGGTCGGCGACATGGTCGAGGGCTTCGGCGATCATGTCGGGCACGGCGTTGAGCCAGTCGACCGCGCGCACGTTGCGCCGGGTCGCCTCCAGGGTCCTGCGCAAGGTCTCCGCGTACTGCACGGTGCGGTACCGGGCCTGTTCGGCGGCGAGTTGGGCGTCGGCGAGCCGACCCCTGTTGATCAGTACCTCCAGCTTGACCTCGGCGGCGATCTGCGCGCTGGTGACATCGGTGTCCAACGCGCCCACCAGCACGTTGACCGCTTCGTCGGTGGTGCGCAGATAGACGCTGCCGCCGTGGCCGGGGACTTCCTCGATCAGCTTGAAGTCGTAGTCCCGGCGGGTGTAGACGCCGTCGGCGCCGAACGTGCCGTACACGGCGCGGAAACCGCGGTCGACGCTGCCGACGTTGATCAGATTCTCCAGCACCCAGCGGGCCACCCGCTCGTGCTCGGTGGCCGGACGGTGCGGTGCCTGGGCCGCGACGCGCGGGAGGAGTCTGGCCACTATCTGCTCGTGGTCCGCGCCCGTGTCGAAGTCCATGTTGAGCGTGACGAGGTCGATCGCCGCGAGCGCGACCTCCGCCATCGCGTAGACGGAGTACTCCCCCGCCAGATTGGCCTTGCGGGTGTCGAGGTCGTGCAGCGGCGCGGTGCAGGCGAGCGCGCGCAGCCGTCGCGCCAGCCCTTCGTCGGCGGCCGGGCCCTGGGCGAGCCGCGGCCCCGCGCTGAGCTGGGGCGGAACAGGGTCCGTCGAGGCAGGCGAAGTCACGCTGCACAGATTAGGTCCTCGGACTGACAACGGTCGAAACGACGCAGAAGCCCCAGCAACTTCCGCGGGCGGGCGAGGGCGCGGCGGAGCGGCCACCGGCCCGCCGTGCCCCGCGAGTTCACTCCGGTGTGCCGTATCCCCCGCCGCCCGGGGTGCGCAGCACCAGTACGTCGTCCACGGCCACGTCCACCGAGTCGACACCCTTCAGTGGCGTACGGGTCCCGTCGGCCCGGTCCACCTCGTTGCCGCCGAGTCGACCCGGCTCGCCGCCCGCCATGCCGTACGGCGGCACCGTTCGGTGCCCGGTCAGCAGCGTCACCGTCATGGGTTCCAGGAAGCGGATACGCCGTACGACTCCGTTCCCGCCGGTCCAGCGGCCCCGGCCGCCGCTGCCGTCCCGGACGGCGAATCCGTCGACCCGCACGGGATAGCGCCATTCGAGCACTTCGGGGTCGGTGAGGCGGGAGTTGGTCATGTGGGTCTGGACGGCGTCGGCGCCGTCGAAGCCCTCCCCCGCGCCCGATCCGCTCGCCACCGTCTCGTAGTACTGGACCCGCTCGTTGCCGAAGGTGAGGTTGTTCATGGTGCCCGAGCCCTCGGCCTGGACGCCGAGCGCCGCGTACAGGGCGCCCGTCACGGCCTGCGAGGTCTCCACGTTGCCGGCCACCGTGGCCGCCGGGAAGGCCGGCGCCAGCATCGAACCGTCGGGCACCCGTACGTCGAGCGGTGCCAGACAGCCGCTGTTGAGCGGGATGTCGTCGGCGACCAGGGTCCGGAAGACGTACAGGACGGCCGCCATCACCACGGACTTGGGCGCGTTGAAGTTGCCTTCCTGCTGCGGTGAGGTCCCGGTGAAGTCCACGACGGCGCTGCGGGCCTCGCGGTCGACGCGCACGGCGACCTCGATGACCGCGCCGTTGTCGGTCTCGTAGCGGTAGGCGCCGTCGCCGAGCCCGGTGATGATGCGGCGTACGGACTCCTCCGCGTTGCGCCGTACATGGCCCATGTAGGCGTCGACGACGTCGTAGCCGAACTGCTCCGTCATGCGGCGCAGTTCGGCGATGCCCTTCTCGTTGGCGGCGATCTGGGCGCGCAGGTCGGCGAGGTTGGTGTCCGGGTCGCGGGAGGGATACCGCGCGCCGGCGAGCAGTTCGCGGGTCTCGGTCTCCAGGAGCCTGCCGTCGCGGACGAGGAGCCAGTTGTCGAAGAGCACGCCCTCCTCATGGATGGTCGTGCTGAAGGCGGGCATCGAGCCGGGTGTGATGCCGCCGATCTCGGCGTGGTGGCCGCGCGAGGCGACCAGGAAGCGCAGGTGTTCGCCCTGTTCGTCGAAGACGGGCGTCACCACCGTCACGTCCGGCAGATGGGTGCCTCCGTGGTAGGGGTCGTTGACGGCGTACACGTCGCCGGGGCGGAGCGAGCCCTGGTCGCGCTTCAGCACCTCCTTGATGGATTCGCCCATGGACCCGAGGTGGACGGGGATGTGCGGCGCGTTGGCGATCAGATTGCCCTCGGCGTCGAAGAGGGCGCAGGAGAAGTCGAGCCGCTCCTTGATGTTGACGGAGTGGGCGGTGTTCTCCAGGCGTACGCCCATCTGCTCGGCGATGGCCATGAAGAGGTTGTTGAAGACTTCGAGCAGCACCGGGTCCACGTCCGTGCCCGCGGCGACGCGGGTGGGGCGGGGGCGTACGCGGGTGAGGAGCAGATGCCCGAGGTCGCCGACCGCCGCCTGCCAGCCCGCGTCCACGACGGTCGTCGCGTCGGCCTCGGCGATCATCGCGGGGCCTTCGACGGTGTCGGACGGCCGCAGATCGGCGCGCCGGAGGAGCGGGCAGTCGCGCTCCGTGCCGTCGACGAACATCCGTACCCTCGCGGGCGGTACGGGCTCGCCGTCGCCTTCTACGGAGGTCGCGTCCGCCGCGTACGTATCGTGGGACTCGGCCTTGCCGACGGCTTCGACCGACACGGCCTCGACCACCAGCGGTTTGTCCATGGTGAAGGCGTAGCGCGAGCGGTGTTCGCTCTCGAAGGCTGCCGTCATGTCGGCGATGCCGCCGAGTGGCACCGCCAGGCTCGCGTCCGTCCCGGCGTACCGGAGCAGTACGCGCGCGTGGGTGGTGATCGCGGCGTCCGGGACGGAGTCGGCGCGCAGTTCGGCGCGGGTGCGCTCCGCGAGTGCGGCGCAGAGTTCCCGCACCCGGCCGAGCGTGCCGCCCTCGCCGCTCTCGTCGCCGTCGCCTTCGCTGTCGCCGAGTTCGGCCTCCACCGACTGCTCCCGCATGGCGGTGGCGTCGGCCAGCCCGATGCCGTACGCGGAGAGGACCCCGGCGAGCGGCGGCACGATCACCGTGTCGACGCCGAGCGCGTCCGCGACCGCGCAGGCGTGCTGGCCGCCCGCGCCGCCGAAGCTGGTCAGGGCGTAGCGGGTGATGTCGTGTCCGCGCTGCACGGAGATCTTCTTGACGGCGTTCGCCATGTTGAGCACGGCGATCTCCAGGAAGCCGGCGGCGACTTCGGCCGGCTCGCGCCGTACGCCGGTGGCCGCCTCGACCTCCTCGGCGAGCGCGGTGAAGCGCTCGCGCACCACGTCGGCGTCCAGCGGCTGGTCGCCGTCCGGTCCGAACACCGCGGGGAAGTGGTCCGGTTGCACCCGGCCGAGCATCACGTTGGCGTCGGTGACGGTGAGCGGGCCGCCCCGGCGGTAGCAGGCGGGGCCCGGCACGGCGCCCGCCGAGTCGGGGCCGACGCGGTAACGCTGGCCGTCGAAGTGCAGCACGGAGCCGCCGCCGGCCGCGACGGTGTGGATGTTCATCATCGGCGCCCGCATCCGGACCCCGGCGACCTGGGTGCCCAGCTCGCGCTCGAACTCCCCGGCGTAGTGCGAGACATCGGTCGACGTGCCGCCCATGTCGAAGCCGACGACGCGGTCGAAGCCCGCCTGTCCGGAGGTACGGGCCATGCCGACGACACCGCCCGCCGGTCCGGACAGCACGGCGTCCTTCCCACGGAAGTGGGCGGCCTCGCGCAGCCCTCCGTTGGACTGCATGAACATCAGGCGGATGTCGCGGAGTTCGGAGGCGATCTCGTCGACGTAGCGCCGCAGGATCGGGGAGAGGTAGGCGTCCACGACGGTGGTGTCGCCGCGCGGCACCAGTTTGATCAGCGGGCTGACTTCGTGGGAGCTGCTGACCTGGGTGAAGCCGGCCGCGCGGGCCGCTTCGGCGACGGCACTCTCGTGGTCGGGGTATCGGTAGCCGTGCATGAGGACGACGGCGGCGCTGCGGAAGCCGTCGTCGTACGCCTCCCGCAGCCGCGCGACGACGGCCTCCGTGTCCAGCGGCCGCACGGTGGCACCGTGCGCGTCGACCCGTTCGGGAACCTCGATGACGCGCTCGTAGACGGCCTCCGGCAGCACGATGTGACGGTCGAAGAGACGGGGGCGGTTCTGGTAGGCGATCCGCAGCGCGTCGCCGAAGCCCTCGGTGACGAGGAGAACGGTCGGCTCGCCACGACGCTCCAGCAGCGCGTTGGTCGCGACGGTGGTGCCCATCTTGACGACGTCGATCCGGTCGGCGGGCACCGGATCGTCGGGTGCTACGCCGAGCAGCAGCCGGATCCCGGCCACCGCCGCGTCCGCGTACTGCTCCGGGTTGTGCGACAGCAGCTTCTTGGTGAGGAGATGTCCGTCGGGTCGCCTCCCCACCACGTCGGTGAAGGTGCCGCCACGGTCGATCCAGAATTCCCAGCGCCCACTCATTCCCCCATTCTCGCAAGGGGAGCGGCCGGCGGCAGTGCTGTCAGCGCGCGGGAGAGGGCGTGCTCGGCACGCAGGTCGAGACGGTCGGCGGTGCCGCGCGCCAGGTGGCGCATCTCGCCGCCCGCCAGCCACAGCAGTTCGGGCAGCAGATCGGTGCTTCTGCGCACCATCCAGCCGGCGCCCGCCGTCGCCAGCCAGAGCAGTGCCTCCGTCCGGGTGGGCGGCGGCCGTTCGGGCTCCTGGGGCGGTGGCGGGCCCAGCGCCAGACCGCGTGCGGTGAGCATCGCGTGGAATCGCGCGGCGATCATCCGATGGCCGCGTTCGCCCGGGTGCAGCCGGTCGGCGCTCCACAGGGAGCGGTCGGCGACCCACGCCGGATCGGCGGCGTGCAGATGGACGGCGCCGTACCGCGCGGAGAGCGTGTGGACGAGGGTGTTGACCGCGCGCTGTCTGCGCGCGAGCGGTCTCGCGAGGGGCGTGGGCAGGCCCAGCATGATGCCGGGGTCGGGCAGGCAGGCGGTGAGCAGGACGGTGCCGCGCGCGGTGAGGGCGGCACAGACCTCGTCGAGGGCGCGGGCCATGGCGGCGATGTCGAAGGCTCGGCGGAGGGTGTCGTTGACGCCGACGACGACGGAGGCGATGTCGGGCGCGAAGGCGAGGGCGGCGGGGGTCTGTTGCGCCCGGACGTCGCGGGTCAGGGCCCCGCTGGTGGCGAAGTTACGGAAGGTGGGGGCGGGTTCGGCGGGGGCGGCGGGGCCGGGGGAATGTTCGGCCGACCCGGCGGAGCGGCCGGGGCCGCAGACGGGGCCGGGGCCGGAGCCCGGGCGTCGGCCGGGATCGGCCGGACGACCGGGGACCGTCGTCCGGCCGTCCGGCCGGTCGGCCAGGGCGACGCGGTCCGCACGCCCTGGCGGTTCGCCGGCCGCCCCGTCGGCCGGAGTGAGCGCTTCGGCGAGCAGTACCGCCCAGCCGCGCCAGCCGCCGTCCACGCGGTCCCCCACGCCCACGGTGAGCGAGTCCCCGAGCGCGGCGAACCGAAGCGGTCTCGGTACGGAGGGCTCGACGGGAGCAGCAGCCTCGGGGGGCGCCCCGAGGTTCGCGTACACGGTCATCCCGCACCCCCGACCGGAGGCGGCACCGGCGCCACCGCGACGGATGCCACCGACGTCACGGACGGCAGGCCCGGCACGGACGGCAGCGGCGCCGCGACCGCGGGCGACCCGAATGCCGTCGGGCGCGTCGTGGGGAGCGCCGTCGCCGACGCGGCGTGCACCGCGGACGGAACCGAAGGGACCCGAGGCACCGGCTCCGGCGACGAAACCGCCCCCGCGACGGACGCCTCCGACGGTCCGACAGCCGTCCCAGCCCCCGCGAGCGGGTGGCCGTTCTGTCCCGTACGAACCGGCGCCTCGTGTGCCGCCAGGAAGGCCGCCACCGCGCGGTCCCACCCGAAGAGTTCGGCCCGCGCCCGCGCCGCGGCGCGCCGGGCGCCCTCCGGGCGGGCGAGTAGTTCTCGTACGGCGTCGGCGAACGCCCTCGGCGTGTCCGCCGCCGTGCCGCCCGCCGCGCCCAGGATCTCCGGGAGGGCCGACGACGCGCTCGCGACGACCGGGGTGCCGCAGGCGAGTGCTTCGAGCGCGGACAGGCCGAACGTCTCGGCCGGTCCCGGTGCCAGGCAGATGTCCGCGGCGGCCTGGAGGTCCGCCAGCCGCTCCCGGTCGCCCACGTGGCCGAGGAACACCACGGGCAGCCGCCGCTCGCGCGCCCGGCGCGCCAGTACGCCCGCCAGCGGGCCGTCTCCGGCGATCACCAGCGCCGCCCTCACACCCAGGCCACGGAGCGTGGCGAGGGCGTCGAGCGCGACGCCGGGACGCTTCTCGACGGACAGCCGCGAGCACAGCAGCAACAGGACGTCCGCCCCGCGCGCGTACCTGGCACGCAGGGCCTCGCGGCGCCGGTCGGGCCGGCAGCGCAGCAGGTCGACACCCAGCGGAGCGCGCACCACGTTGCGTGCGCCGATCCGGACGAACTCGCGCTCGGCCCATTCGGTGGTGCAGACGATCCGTGAATACGCCCACGCGCTGCGCCGGTTGAGCAGGTCCGCGGCCCGTCCGGCCGCCGCCTCCGGGACGCCCCAGGTGCGGAGCACCCCGTCGGCGGTCTCGTGGGACACCATGACGGACGGGATCCGGCGGCGGCGCGCCCACTCCCCCGTCCACCGCAGGGTGGTGCGGTCGGAGACCTCCAGGTGGTCGGGGGCGAGGGTGTCGAGCAGGGCACCCAGGCGTCGGCGGTCGGTCAGCACCCGGTAGCCGCCGGTGCCGGGCAGTACCGTCCCGGGCAGGGTGATCACCCTGCCCTGCGCCGTGTGTTCGTCGCTCGGGCGCTCGCCGGGCACGATCAGGACCGGTTCGTGCCCGGCGGCCAGGTAGCCCGCGCCGAGCTCCTGGAGGGCGGTCCGGAGGCCGCCCGAGGCCGGGGTGACGAAGTTGGCCAGCCGTACGATCCGTACGCCGCGAGGGGCGGCACCGGCGCCGCTCATGCGACCACGGCCGTGCGTTCGCCGATGACCTCGGCGTAGTGGTCGAGCAGTTGGTCTCCTACCGAGGCCCAGGTGCGGCCCTCGACCGTGGCGCGCGCCGTGCGTCCGTAGGAGGCGCGCAGTTCCGGGGCGGCCTGGAGGTCCCGTACGGCGCCGGTGACGGCCCGCGCGTCGAGGGCCGGCACCAGCAGCCCCGTGCGGCCGTGGTCGACGAGGTCGAGCGGTCCGCCCGCCGCCGGGGCGACCACCGGAATGCCGCTGGCCATGGCCTCCTGGACGGTCTGGCAGAACGTCTCGTACGGCCCGGTGTGCGCGAAGACGTCGAACGAGGCGAAGATCCGGGCCAGTTCGTCGCCGGTCCGGCGGCCGAGGAACACGGCGCCCGGGAGTGTGGTGCGCAGGGACGGCTCGCTGGGCCCGTCCCCGACGATCACGACGCGGACGCCGGGCAGCCCGCAGACGCCCGACAGGAGTTCGACGTGCTTCTCGGCCGCCAGCCTGCCGACGTAGCCGACGATCAGCTCGCCGCCGGGCGCGAGCCGGCGGCGCAGTGCGTCGTCGCGCAGTTCGGGCCGGAACCTGACGGTGTCCACGCCGCGCGGCCAGAGCCTGACGCGCGGTATGCGGTGCTCCTCCAGGTCCTTGACGGCGGCGCTGGACGGGGCGAGCGTGCGGTCCGCCGCGCTGTGCACGGCACGCAGCCGCCGCCAGGCCGCCGCCTCGCCGGCGCCCATGTAGGTGCGGGCGTAGCCGGCGAGGTCGGTCTGGTAGACGGCGACGGTGGGTATCCCCAGCCGCGCGGCGGCTGCCATGCCGCGTACGCCGAGGACGAACGGCCCGGCCAGGTGCACGACATCGGCCCGGTGCGCGGCGAGGGTCGTGGCGACGCGGCGGCTGGGGAGGGCCACGCGTACCTGGGGGTAGCCGGGCAGTGGCAGGGAGGGGACGCGCACCACGCGGCACGGCGCGTCGGAATCGGCCGTGCGGGGAGAGGCGGTACGAGAAGTGGCCGTACGGGGAGCGGCCGGGTGGGGAGCGGCCGGGTGGGGAGCGGCCGGGTGGGGAGACGGGGAGAGGGAGGCGGAGGGGGACGGGGGCTCGGCGCCGGCGAATGCCGCCGACGACGAAGCCGGTGCGATGACGAGCGGGTCATGGCCGCGGGCGACGAGGTGCCGGGCGGTCTGGAGGGCGCAGTGCGCCACGCCGTTCACATCGGGCGGGAAAGATTCTGTGACGATGACGACACGCATACTGGTGTTGTCGCCGCACCGAGGGTGGTCCCGCCAACGTGGATCTTTCCGCGTGGAAAACGTCCCGTGAGCATTGGTGTTTCGGTGCTCCGAGCGGAACTTCGAGGGCCGCGCGGCCGTTCGCGCCCCTGATCGCAACCGGCGCGCGCCGGGCGGTTCACCTGGTGGAGCCGGTACGGCCATGACCGCCCGGTAGAACCCACCGACCAGCCGGCGCGCGGGAGATCCGGCCCCGCTGTGTCCCCGCCCGGCGTGCCCCGGGCGGGGCACTGTCAGACGGCGGGCGCGTCCGGCCCGATCCGGCTCCGTACGGCGGTCTGCACCTCGGCCTCCTCGGCCGGATCGGCCGCGAGCCGCCGCAGCCGGTCGGCCACCCGCACATCACCGGTCTCGGCGTGCAGCGCGGCGACCTCCCTGGTGGTCTCCTCGCAGTCCCAGAGGCACTCGACGGCGAACCCCGTGGCGTACGAGGGGTCGGTGGCCGCCAGCGCCCTGGCCGTACGGCCGCGCAGTTGTGAGGAGGCGGTCTCCCGGTACACGTGCCGCAGCACGGGTGCGGCGCAGCCGATGCCGAGCCGTCCGGTGCCGTCGACGAGGGTCCACAGGCGGGGCGCGTCGGGTCCGTCGGACCGTACGGCCTCCCGGAGTGCCCCGAGCACCAGTTGGGTGTCCTGCGCGCCGCCTCGTGAGGCGAGGACACCCGCCGCCGAGGCGCCGAGGGCGTCGGGCCGGTGCACCCAGCCGCGCGCCCGGTCGACGGCGGCCTCGCCGCACATCCGCTCGAAGGCGGCGACGGCGGCTTCGGCCAGGCTCTCCGACGGGTCGGTCGCCGCGGCCTCGATCAGGTCGAGCACGGCGGGATCGCGGGCCTCGGCGAGATAGTGCAGCGCCGCCGAGCGCGCGCCGTCGGGTCCGCTGCGGCCGGCTTCGACGATCGCGGCGCGGTCGTCGGGTCCGGCGACCGCGGTCAGACAGCGTGCGGCGGGTACGTGCAGGGTCGTGCCCCGTTCGAGGCCGTCCTGGGCCCATTCGAAGACGGCCTGCACGCTCCAGCCGGGACGCGGTCCGCTGGGGCGCAGTTGCTGCTGCCACCGGTCGAAGGAGCCCTGCTCCCGTGCCGCCCTGACGCGGGCGGCGACCGACTCGCGCGGGTCGTCGGCCCAGAGCCGCCAGGGCCGGGGTTCGAAGGCACCCTGAAGGGCGGTGGCCAGCTCCGCGTCGCCCTCGGGCGTCGTGGGGAATCTGGCGAGAATCGTCGGGGCGAGCGACCGCAGACCCGCGTCGTCGTCGCGCAGGGCCAGTTCGTCGAGCGCCCAGGTCCAGTTGGATCCCGACGCGGCGTACCGGCGCAGGAGCGCCAGGGCGTCGTCTCTTCCGTAGGAGGCGAGGTGGCCCAGTACGGCGAGGGCGAGCCCGGTGCGTGACTCCTCGGTGTCGAAGTGGTCCTCGGCACGGAAGAGGTGGTGCTCGAGCGGTTCGAGATCGCCGTGGAGGTCCAGATAGAGACGCGCGTAGTAGAGGGAGCGGTTCTCGACCTGCCAGTCGTGGCGCGGGTCGTTCATCACGCAGTGGTTGAGGGCGTGGAGCGCCTCGGCACGGGGTGCGGCCAGCGCGTGCAGAGTGCCGTCGCCGCGCCCCCTTTGCAGCAGGCCGAGCAGCGTGCCGCTCGGCGCTATGACTGGATCGAACATGGGGAGAGCCTCACATCAAGCTGTCGACGCAACCGGGGGGTGGGGATGCCTAGGCTGCCTAGGCCGCGCGACAACATCGCTCGACCGTCGTCTCCTGCTTGGTGTAGACCATCTTCCTCTGCCTCTCGTCGGTGGCCCCTTCCGGGCCCGACGTCATGATGACCCACCCATTTCGCCACCGCGACCACATTTACGACGCCTCCCTTCACCGCGCTCCGAACAGCTCCAGCAGGTCCGTCTTCCCGAACATCCGAGCTGTATCCACGGCGGAGGGTGTTCCGGCCGCCGGGTCGGCCCCGCCGGCGACCAACGCGCGGATCACGGCGTCCTCGCCCTTGAAGACCGCGCCGGCCAATGGGGTCTGTCCGCGGTCGTTGGCACGGTCGGCCTCGGCGCCGCGCGCGAGCAGTGCCTCCACCGCGGGCGCGTGTCCGTGGTAGGAGGCGAGCATGACCAGGGAGTCGCCCCGGTCGTTGGTGAGGTTCGCGGGGACACCGGCGTCCACGTAGGCGGCGAGCAGGTCGGTCTCTCCCCGGCGTGCGAGGTCGAAGACCTTCGTCGCCAGTTCGACGACGTCACTGTCGGGGGCGGCGCCGTCCGGGGCCGCGCCTTCCGGGACCTCACTCATCGGTGAACCGCCTCTCCTGCCGCTGACGCCGCTGACCTGGGACGTACGACTGCGCAGCCGTACGAGTGAATCGACAGATTACTGCCCTGCGGGCCGCTCCGGGGGACAGAGGCCGCAGCAAGCGGTACGCGAGGTTCCGCTGTCCGCCGGTCCAGTGAAATTCCAGGAATTTCACCCACTTGCACCTTTTATCACATAGATACTTACTGTGAGCATGGAAGAACTCATGGTGACTGTCCCCCTCAACCAGGAGAACCCCTCATGATCCTGTCCATGTCAGGCGTCGTGCTGCTCGGAATCATCGTCTTCCTCTTCTTCAGGAAGGACGGACTCAAGGCGTCCCACGCGCTCGTCTGCGCGCTCTTCGGCTTCTATCTCGCGGGCACGGCCATCGCCCCGAGCATCACGGCCGGAGGCGCCAGCCTCGCCGGTCTACTGGGCGGGATCAAGTTCTGACCGCCTGCCATCCCATCAGTACATCCAGCCCCATCCGCACCTTCAGGAGACAGACGTGGCCCGGCGACCACTCCCCCGCATTCTGAGCAGCGGCAGCGCTCACATCGCTCGCAGCCGAGAGATGGCCCGCTCGGCCGCCGACAGTGCCACCGACGTCCTCCATCCGCTGATCACGATCACCCGTGGTCTGCGTCTGCTGGCCGGCACGGGACGGCAGAAATGGGCGGCCACGCCCAAGGAACGGCGTGGTCCCGCGCTGTTCCTGGTCGCGGCCGTCGTCCTGGTGGTCGCGCTCGTCCCGTACGGACCGCTCCTCGCCCTCATCTCGGTGATGGCGGTGGCCGGCTGGAAGGGCCGCGACCGTACGCCGGTGCGGACCGGGCCCGACGACGCGGAGCTGCAGCGCCTGCGGTCTCTCTACGAGGCGCTGGTGCCGTACTTCTCCGTGCCGGAGGACCCGAGCCCGCTCTTCGCCCACGGCGGGGAGTGGGACAAGGCGTTCGACGAGTACGAGTTCGACGCCGACGGGCGTCTCACCCGGCTGCGGGTGTCGTATCCGCCGTACTTCACCGACGGTGAGTACTCCTCCCGCGTCCGGATCGAGCATCTGATGCACGCGAAGTCCGGGCGCGGCCGGGAGTATCTCTTCGACTGGGACGAGGAGGGCAACGAGCTCGTCATGAGCGTGCTGCCTCCGCTGCCCACCGGCATCGCCGCCCAGCGCTTCGTCACCGCCCCCGGTGAGACCGTGCTCGGCTTCACCGACGCCGACGCCGTCCGGCGCACCGTGCCGGTCATGGAGGGCGACGAGACCCGTGACGCCCCTCCGGTGGTCTGGCGTACGGGCGCCCGTTCGACCGAGCCTCATCTGCTCGCCGTCGGGCACCCCGGCAGCGGCACCACGAGTCTGCTCCGCTCGATCGCCCTCCAGGCGCTCGCGCACGGCGACGTGGTGATCGTGGAGGGCAACGGGACCGGTGAGTACGCCAGCCTCGGCGGGCGTACGGGCGTCCTCGCCGTCGAGTGCGGGCTCTCGGGCGCGCTGTCCGGTCTCGAATGGGCCGCCAACGAGACGGAACGGCGGCTGATCGCCGCCAACCGCGCCCGCCAGTCCGGGCACGCCGTCCCCGAGGACACCAAGCGCCCGCTCTGGCTCCTGCTGGACCGGCCGAGTGCCTTCGCCCATCTGGCGGCCGCCGACGGGCGGCCCGATCCGCAGGAGATGCTCCAGGTGCCGTTGCGGCACGGCAGAGCCGCGAACGTGACGGTGGTCGTGGCGGAGCAGTTCGAGACCCTGGACGCGCTCAGCGAGACCGTACGGACGCACACCCGCGCCCGGGTCGTGCTGGGCGCCGCCACGCGCGAGGAGCTGGAAGCGGTCCTCGGTGCGCCGCCGCACACCATCCCCACCCCGGACATCCCCACCGGGCGGGGTTACGCGCGGCTCGGCACCGGACCGGTGCTCAGGCTCCAGGTCCCGGCGACGCCCGATCCGTACGACGACGCGACGAGCGACGCGCACCGGCGGGCGGTGCTGGATCTGCTGCCGGACCGGCACACACCGCTCGACGGATCGGCGGCCGCCGCCACCCGGGCGCCCGAACCCGACGCCGAACCGCCGGGCTCCGCGCCGCACGATCCCGGCCCGGAGCCCGGCCCGCCGGCTGCCGGGCAGGTGCGGCAGCGACCGCGCCAGAGCACGGCGCCGATGCCCACCGCCGTACCCGCCGAGGGCTGACGCCCCGGCTCGTACGCGCACGGGGCGCCGGTCAGGCGACGAACGTGCGCGGCGTGTCCGTGCCGGCGCGCGCGCCGCTCTCCACGAGACGGGCGGCGGCGGCCAGCCGGACGGCCGCCTCGTCGGCGACGGGGCCGCCGACGGTGAACGGCAGCCGTACGTACCCCTCGAAGGCCCCGTCGACCCCGAAGCGCGGCCCGCCCGGCACCCGTACGCCGACCCGTTCGCCCACCTCGGCGATCCGCGAGCCCGACAGACCTCCGGTGCGCACCCACAGCGTCAGTCCGCCGCGCGGCACGTCGAACTCCCAGCTCGGCAGCTCTCTGCGGACGGCGGCCACCAGCGCGTCGCGGTTCTCCCTGCCCTGCGCGCGCCGGACGTCGACCGCGTGCTCCCAGCCGCCGCCGCCCATCAGCCAGTTGATCGCCAGTTGTTCCAGCACGGGGGTGCCGAGGTCGGCGTAGGCGCGGGCGGAGACGAGTGAGCGGATGACCTCGGGCGCGGCCCGTACCCAGCCGATGCGCATGCCCGCCCAGAACGCCTTGCTGGCGGAGCCGACGGTGAGGACGGTGCTGCCGGCGGGGTCGAACGCGCAGACCGGGGGCGGCAGTTCGTCGCCCGGCCGGTCCCCGTCCAGATACAGCTCGGACATCGTCTCGTCCACGACGAGCACGGTCCCGGCCGAACGCGCCGCCTCGACGAGCTGTCTGCGCTGGTCCTCGGTGGCCAGGGCGCCCGTCGGGTTGTGGAAGTCGGCGACGACGTACGCGAGCCGGGGCGCGGCGTCCCTCAGTACCTGGCGCCAGCGCGGCAGGTCCCAGCCGGCCAGTCCCTCGGCCATGGCGACGGGGACGAGGCGGGCGCCCGCCTCGCGCATCAGTTGGAGGATGTTCGCGTAGCTGGGCGACTCGACGGCGACGCGCTCGCCGCGCCCGGCGAAGAGATGACAGATCGCGTCGATCGCGCCCATCGCACCGGTGGTGACCATGATCTGCTCGGGCATGGTCGGGATACCGCGCGCGGTGTACCGGTCGGCGAGGGTCTGGCGCAGCGCGGGCAGTCCCGCCGGGTAGTCGCCGTGGGTGTGCGCGTACGGCGGCAGCTCCTCCAGCGCGCCCTGTACGGCGCGGGTGAGCCAGGGCTCGGGCGCCGGCAGGGCGGCGCAGCCGAGGTCGATCATCGAGCCGAGGGAGTCCGGCGGCAGCGGTTCGAGGCCGCGGGCGGGCAGCGGGTTCCCGGCCGGTACGGCGGTCCAGCTGCCGGCGCCTCTGCGGGATTCCAGGAAGCCCTCGGCGCGCAGTCCCTCGTAGGCGGCGGCGACCGTCGTACGGCTGACGGAGAGCGCGAGGGCCAGCTCACGTTCGGCGGGGAGGCGGGCGGCGACCGGCACGCGGCCTTCGAGGACGAGCAGCCGGACGCCGTCGGCGAGGGCGCGGTAGGCGGGTGGTTTACGGGTGCCGGGGCCGGCGGGTCGCGGCTGCTGGGCGTTGAGCTGCCGCGCGAGCTGTGCCGCTCCGACCGCCGAAGTCCACTGCGTCATGGAAATCAGTCCACCTTCCCCGAATTGGCCATGGTTGGCCGATGCCACCTCGCCACAGAGTGACACGTACCAGTCCACTCGTTCCAGTCCGCTCCCTCACCCCGCTCACTCCGCTCCTTCCACTCCTTCCACTCCTGGAGGACAGCACCTTGTCCATCGCGCCCGCTCTCCGTGGAAAGCGGCTCCCCCGTCGGCTCCTCCAGCTCTATGCCGGTCTGACGCTGTACGGCGTGAGCGCGGCCCTGCTGGTCAGGGGCGGTCTGGGGCTGGAGCCGTGGGGTGTGCTGCACCAGGGCCTGTCCGAACTCACCGGGCTGACGATGGGCGTCGTCTCGATCGTCGTCGGCGCGGTCGTGCTGCTGCTGTGGATCCCGATCCGGCAGCGCCCCGGGCTCGGCACGGTCTCCAACGTCTTCGTCGTCGGTATCGCGATGGACGCCGCCCTGGCCCTGATCCCGGACGGCCGCGGTCTCGCCGTGCAGATCCCGCTGCTGATCGCCGGCATCGTCCTCAACGGCGTGGCCACCGGTCTCTACATAGCCGCCCGCTTCGGACCCGGCCCCCGCGACGGCCTGATGACGGGGCTGCACCGCCTCACCGGCCGGTCGGTGCGGCTGGTCCGTACCGGGATCGAGGTGGCGGTCGTCGCCACCGGTTTCGTCCTCGGCGGTTCCGTCGGGATCGGCACGATCGCCTACGCGCTGGCGATCGGGCCGCTCGCGCAGCTGTTCCTGCGCGTCTTCGTCGTCCCGTCGACGGACGACGGCGGCACGGTTGTCGCCGAGGGTTCCCCGGAGCAGGCCATACTTCGGCCGTGACTCCCGTACGCCATCCCTATCTGGACCATCCGTCGCCGATCCCGTTCGCCCACCGAGGTGGCGCGGCCGACGGGTTCGAGAACACGGCGGCAGCGTTCCGGCGCGCCGCCGGACTCGGTTTCCGCTACTTCGAGACCGACGTGCACACCACGGCCGACGGCCGTCTCGTCGCGTTCCACGACGAGACGCTCGACCGGGTCACCGATCTGCGCGGCCGGATCTCCGAGCTGCCGTGGAGCGAGGTGAGCCGGGCCAGGGTCGGCGGCAACGAACCGCTCGCGCTCTTCGAGGATCTTCTGGAGGAGTTCCCGGACGCCCGGTGGAATGTCGACGTGAAGGCGGAGCCCGCCCTGCGCCCGCTGATCGAGCTGGTCCGGCGGACGGACAGCTGGGACCGGGTGTGCGTGGGCTCGTTCTCCGAGGCCCGGGTCGCGCGGGCGCGGCGGCTGGCGGGCCCCCGGCTGGCCACGTCGTACGGCGTGCGCGGGGTGCTCGGTCTGCGGCTGCGCTCGTACGGGGTGCCCGCGCCCGTACGCGAGGGCGCCGTGTGCGCGCAGGTGCCGCCGGACCGGAGCGGTGTGCGGGTGGTCGACGAACGCTTCGTAAGGACGGCGCACGCCCGTGGTCTGCAGGTGCATGTCTGGACGATCAACGACGCGGATCGGATGCGGGCGCTCCTGGACCTCGGAGTGGATGGCATCATGACCGATCAACTGGAGACGCTGCGCGCGGTGTTCACCGAGCGCGGGGCCTGGCACTGACGGTTACGGATGTCCCCTACGGGGACGAATGAGGGGGCGCGGGGTGACCGCCGACACCGCGGACCTGACCGACGACGAGACGGGCCGCATACGTGAGCAGCGCGGCTGGTACTTCTACGATTTCGCGTGCTCCGTCTACTCGACGAGCGTCGTCACCGTCTTCCTCGGGCCGTATCTGACGTCCGTGGCGAAGGCCGCCGCGGACGCCGACGGCTTCGTCCATCCGCTGGGCATCCCGGTGCGGGCCGGTTCGGTCTTCGCGTACTCGGTGTCCGTCTCGATCGTGGTGGCCGTGCTGCTGATGCCGCTGGCCGGCGCGGTGGCGGACCGTACGGGGCGGAAGAAGCCGCTGCTCGCCGTCGCGGCGTACGTCGGGGCGACGGCCACGGCGGGCATGTTCTTCCTGGACGGCGACCGCTATCTGCTGGGCGTCGCCCTGCTGATCGTCGCGAACGCCTCGCTGTCGGTGTCCATGGCGCTCTACAACGCCTACCTGCCGCAGATAGCCACGCCCGAGGAGCGCGACGCCGTGTCCTCACGCGGCTGGGCCTTCGGCTACACCTCGGGCGCCTTCGTCCTCGTACTGAACCTGATTCTCTACACCGGCCACGAGTCGTTCGGCGTCTCGGAGTCGACGGCCGTGCGGATCTGTCTGGCCTCGGCCGGTGTCTGGTGGGGCGCCTTCACGCTGGTGCCGCTGAGCCGGCTGCGTGACCGACGGGTGGCGAAGGACGGCGGCCACCCGGGCGAGGGCTCGGTCGGTACGGGCTGGCGCCAGCTGATGGCCACCTTGCGCGACATGCGCCGCCATCCCCTCACGCTCTCGTTCCTCCTCGCCTATCTGATCTACAACGACGGCATACAGACGGTGATCTCCCAGGCCTCGATCTACGGCTCCGAGGAACTGGGGCTCGACCAGACGACGCTGATCACGGCCGTGCTGCTGGTCCAGATCCTGGCGGTCGCGGGCGCCCTCGGCATGGGCCGGCTGGCGCGGACCCACGGGGCCAAACGGACGATTCTCGCCTCGCTCGCCGTCTGGACACTGATCCTGGGGGCCGGATACTTCCTGCCCGCCGATGCGCCGGTCTGGTTCTTCGGTCTGGCCGCCGCGATCGGCATGGTGCTCGGCGGGAGCCAGGCGCTGTCGCGTTCGCTGTTCTCGCACCTGGTGCCGCGCGGCAAGGAGGCCGAGTACTTCGCCGCGTACGAGATGAGTGACCGCGGGCTGAGCTGGCTGGGGCCCCTGGTGTTCGGCCTCGCCTATCAGGTCACCGGCAGCTACCGGGACGCGATTCTCTCCCTGGTGATCTTCTTCGTGATCGGTTTCGTGCTGCTCGCGCGGGTGCCCGTCCGCAGGGCCGTGATCGAGGCGGGGAACCCCGTGCCCGAGCGGATCTAGACGCTGAATTTAGACGTTGAAGTGAAAGCGCGGTAGTGTACGCCGTTGGCCTGTCAGCCGGACCGTTACTGCGTGTCACAGAAACGACAACGTCGGCTGACATCCAGCACCAGATGTGACAAAACGGGCACTGGTGGGTACAACAAGGGGCGGCACGACGGCGACGTATGACCCGCGACGGGAATCTTTACCGCCGACCGGACGTTGACCGGAAGACGACGACAGCGACACCTGTCCTGTGGGCGACAAGCCCGGGAGGCACGATTCATGAGTGAGCGAGCTCTCCGCGGCACGCGACTTGTGGTTACCAGCTACGAGACGGACCGCGGCATCGATCTGGCCCCGCGCCAGGCGGTGGAGTACGCATGCCAGAACGGCCATCGATTTGAGATGCCGTTTTCGGTAGAGGCGGAAATTCCGCCGGAGTGGGAGTGCAAGGCGTGTGGCGCCCAGGCACTCCTGGTGGACGGGGATGGTCCCGAGGAGAAGAAGGGCAAGCCTGCGCGTACGCACTGGGACATGCTCATGGAGCGGCGCACACGCGAGGAGTTGGAGGAGGTGCTGGCCGAACGGCTGGCCGTCCTGCGCTCCGGCGCCATGAACATCGCGGTGCATCCGAGGGACAGCCGGAAATCGGCCTGACCCTCTGGGTACCGCCACAACAGCACATGCGAGAAGCCGTGGGCCGCGACACACACAGTGT
>NZ_JBHUUW010000070.1:0-39234 GCF_042670825.1 Streptomyces sp. NPDC057137
TTTTTCTTTCCTGCCCGCCGGCCCCCCCCCCTCGGGCCGGGGCCGTCGCGGGTGGCGGCGCCGCGGGCGGGGGCGTGGGGGGGGGGGGGGGCCGCCCCCCCCGCCCCCCCCACCCCCCTTCGCCGTACCCCACGGCACGCGGTGGTTCAGAGCGCCACGAGGTCGACGACGTTGATCACGACGTGCCGGTTCGACACGACGTACGTCACGAAGCCACCGGCGAACGCCGCCGACCAACTGTTTTCCCGGTTGCTCGTCGCCGGCGGTCCGAAGGGGTTGACGGCGAGCCGCTTCTCCAGGGCGGAGAGCGCGCCGCGTCGGGTCGCGGTCAGCGCGGCCTTACGTCGGGCCGCCCGATCCGCGTACCGGATCGTGTACGCGCTCACCCGCGCCCCCTCGCGTCCACCGGGTTGTTCTCGGCGTCGTACGCCCTGCCCTCCGCGTCCCGGAAGACCATGCCCTCGGTGTCGCCTTCCGCCATCCGCTTGATCGTGTGCTCGGAGTCGTCCAGGTACCCCGGGGTCGCGCAGGCGCAGGCGAAGGGGAACCACTTGTCCACGACACCCGCCAGAGCCGCCTGATCGAAGTCGGCCGCCGCGCTCAGCCAGTCCTGCTCGAAGGCCTGCAACCAGTCGGGACGCCGCTGCAGCGCCGTGCGAACGGCCTCCGGAGTTCTCTCGCAGGACTCCGGGTCCACTTCAGGGACCATGATCAACTCCCTCGGCGGGTGGGGCGAACAGGACCGCCATGCTAGGGCCTGTCCGGCACGCGGCACCGTGCCCGGCCGCGCCGGCCATCCGTACGAGGGACGGGGCCCGCGCCGCCCCGGTACCGTCGTCGTATGCCGATCCGCGCCGTCGTCTGGGACATCGACGACACCCTCTTCGACTACACCACCGCCGACCGCGCCGGGATGCGGCTGCATCTCGCGGCCGAAGGGCTCGCCGACCGCTTCGGTACCGCAGAGCAGGCCCTCGCGCACTGGCGGGAGATCACCGACATCCAGTGGCTGCGGTTCGCCGACGGCGAGACCACCTTCCAAGGACAGCGACGCGACCGCGTCAGGCAGTTCCTCCGTACGGAGGCGCTGAGCGACACCGACGCCGACGCCTGGTTCGACCGCTACGTCGCGCACTACGAGTCCGCCTGGAAGCTCTTCCCCGACGCCCTCGCCGCGCTGGACTCCCTGGCCCCCGACTACCGCCAGGCCGTCCTGTCCAATTCGAGCATCCACAACCAGGACCGCAAGCTCCGCATCCTCGGCGTACGGGACTACTTCGAGGCCGTCCTGTGCGCCGCCGAGCTGGGCGTCTCCAAGCCCGACGCCGCCGCCTTCCACGCGGCGTGCGACGCCCTGGAGCTGGACCCCGCCGAAGTCGCCTACGTGGGGAACGAACCGGACATCGACGCCGGCGGCGCCACCGCCGCCGGACTGGCCGGAGTCTGGCTCGACCGGGGGCGGCTCGGCGGCCGGCCCGAGCTCGTGACGATCACCGATCTGGACCGCCTGCCCGCGCTGCTGCGCGGTGATACTCGTTTTGGAGCGCCGTCCCCCATCGGGTAATGTTCTTCCTGCGCCGCCCCAGAGACCGCAAGGTCTGGCCGGAAGGCGCAAACCCAAACAAAACCCCCGCCTCGGGGGTTGAGTTTTGGTGGGCTATGGTGTAATTGGCAGCACGACGGTTTCTGGTTCCGTTAGTCTAGGTTCGAGTCCTGGTAGCCCAGCCGCAGAGTTCTTCTGCAAGGCCCCCGTTGTGTAGCGGCCTAGCACGCCGCCCTCTCAAGGCGGTAGCGCCGGTTCGAATCCGGTCGGGGGTACAGATCCTTCTCTCCGATTTCTTCGGGTCGCACCCGGACATGTCGATGCAGGATCGCTAGGGCCCCCGTTGTGTAGCGGCCTAGCACGCCGCCCTCTCAAGGCGGTAGCGCCGGTTCGAATCCGGTCGGGGGTACGCAGTACGAAAGTCTGAACCACCTTGGGCTATGGTGTAATTGGCAACACGACGGTTTCTGGTTCCGTTGTTCTAGGTTCGAGTCCTGGTAGCCCAGCTCAATGCTCCATCAGCTAGCCCCCGTTGTGTAGCGGCCTAGCACGCCGCCCTCTCAAGGCGGTAGCGCCGGTTCGAATCCGGTCGGGGGTACGTGACGACGAGGCCCTCCGCGATCGCGGAGGGCCTTTTCCGTTGCCCTGTTCCGTCTTGTGGCTGACTCTCCGACTCGATTCGACGCGCTCAATTCCCAGGACTGTAGCGCCGGTTGGACTCCTCGGCCTCCGCCAGCCGGCGCAGGCTCAGCAGCACCGGCTCGTACAGCACGGTGAGCGCCACCGCCGCCTCCACCTGCTCGTACGGGTCCCCGTACCGCTCCACCATGTCGATGTCGGTGACGCCGAGTTGGTCGGCCAGCCGCCCGTACGGCAGCAGGTCCGACACCTCGCACGGATAGCCGGTCCTGGACAGTCCGGCGATCGCGCCCACCAGGACGCGGTACGACGCCTCCGAGGCGCCCGCCCGCGGCGCGTGCGTCCAGCCCAGCTCCGCGAACAGCTCCTCCGCCCGGCGCCGCGCGGACTCCGTCACCTCGTCCAGCTCGTCGGCGTCGAACGCGGCGTCCAGTGCCCCGTCACCGGGCAGCGCCGAGATCGCCGCGCCCAGACGCATGTGGTGGTCGATGGAGTCGTCCTCGATGGCCGTGAGGACCTCCCGCGCGGTGGCGACCGGCATCCGGCCGACCTGGATCAGCGCGCGGACGAGACGCAGCCGGCGCAGATGCTCGTCGTCGTACGCGGACTGCGTGGCGGTGACCCGGTGGCCCGGCCTGAGCAGCCCCTCCCGCAGGTAGTACTTGATCGTGGCGGTGGGAATCCCACTGCGCTCACTCAGCTCCGCCATCCGCATACCGCTTGCACCATCCTTTGGAGAGTGTCACTATCCAATCATGGATAGTGGCACTCTCCAAAGGGAGTCGCCGCCCGTACCGCCGCCTTCGCGCGGCCGGAAGCAGGGGGACCGTCATGGGTACGAAGCTGATCGAGGGCCGGATGACCGCGGCCGCCGAGGGCGACGTCGTCGTCTTCATCATCGGGATGCGCATCAACAACTTCCGCGCCCTGCGGAGCTGGTGGCCGGTGTTCACGGCCATGCCGAGGATGCTCAAGGAGCTGTCGCGCGACAAGGACAGCGGCCTCGTCGGCGTCCAGTCGCTGCTGGGCTTCCCGCGGGTGCTGTACATCGTCCAGTACTGGGACTCGAAGGAGAAGCTGCTCGCGTACGCCTCCGCGCCGGACGGCGAGCACCGCCCCGCGTGGACGGAGTTCAACCGCCGGCTGCGCGCCGGCAAGGGCAAGGTGGGCTTCTGGCACGAGACGTACGTCGTCCCGGCGGGCTCGTACGAGAGCGTCTACATCAACATGCCGGCGTTCGGCCTCGGCGCGGCCACGGAGGTCGTCCCCGTGGGCCGTCGCGGCGAGCGCGCGGCCGACCGCCTCGGCTCGTAACTCCGCGGCGTACGAGGCGGAGTTGGGCGGCTGCGCGGTGCCGGGTGCGCGATGCGCGGGGTGTGCGCGGGAACGGAATCAGCTGGTGCGGCGCAGCGCCTCCGACAACCGCCCCGCCGCGTCGATGATCGCCTGGGCGTGCATCCGCCCCGGGTGCCGGCTGAGCCGCTCGATCGGGCCGGACACCGACACCGCCGCGACGACCCGGTTGGACGGCCCGCGCACCGGCGCCGAGACCGAGGCGACGCCCGGCTCGCGCTCGCCGATCGACTGGGCCCAGCCCCGCCGCCGTACACCGGAGAGCGCCGTGGCCGTGAACCGCGCCCCCTGAAGGCCGCGGTGCAGCCGCTCCGGCTCCTCCCACGCCATCAGGATCTGCGCCGACGAGCCCGCCTTCATGGTGAGCGTGGAGCCGACGGGCACCGTGTCCCGCAGACCGGACAGGCGCTCGGCGGCGGCCACACAGATCCGCATGTCGCCCTGGCGCCGGTACAGCTGGGCGCTCTCCCCGGTCACGTCGCGCAGATGCGTGAGCACCGGCCCGGCCGTCGCCAGCAGGCGGTCCTCGCCGGCCGCCGCCGCCAGCTCGGCGAGCCGCGGGCCGAGGATGAACCGGCCCTGCATGTCCCTCGCCACCATCCGGTGGTGTTCCAGGGCCACGGCCAGCCGGTGGGCCGTGGGCCGTGCGAGCCCGGTCGCAGCGACCAGCCCGGCGAGGGTGGCCGGACCGGACTCCAGGGCGCTCAGTACCAGAGCCGCCTTGTCGAGAACGCCGACGCCGCTAGAGTTGTCCATGCAACGATACTCGCGTCTCACTCTGTGAAACGCAAGTTCAATTTTCCGAGGAACTTGCCAACCTGTAGGGACGGGCCCGTACACGAACCGGGTTCGCAGCCGACGCGGGCACGGTGGGACACCGGCGTGGGCCCCACATATCTCCAGGACTGCCGGCGGCGCTGCCGGCCGAAGGGAAAGCGATGGGTAGGACACTCGCGGAGAAGGTCTGGGACGACCATGTCGTCCGGCGCGCCGAGGGCGAGCCCGACCTTCTCTTCATCGATCTGCACCTGCTGCACGAGGTGACGAGCCCGCAGGCCTTCGACGGTCTGCGCCAGAACGGCCGGCCGGTGCGGCGGCTCGACCTCACCATCGCGACCGAGGACCACAACACCCCGACGATCGACATCGACAAGCCGATCGCCGACCCCGTCTCCCGCGTCCAGCTGGAGACGCTGCGCAAGAACTGCGCGGACTTCGGCGTACGCCTGCATCCGCTGGGCGACGTCGAGCAGGGTGTCGTCCACGTCGTGGGCCCGCAGCTGGGGCTGACCCAGCCAGGCACCACAGTCGTGTGCGGCGACAGCCACACCTCCACCCACGGCGCCTTCGGCGCGCTCGCCTTCGGCATCGGCACCAGCCAGGTCGAGCATGTCCTGGCCACCCAGACACTGCCGCTGGCCCGCCCCCGCACCATGGCCATCACCGTCGAGGGCGAACTGCCCGCCGACGTCACGGCCAAGGACCTGATCCTCGCCGTCATCGCCCGGATCGGCACCGGCGGCGGCCAGGGCTACATCCTCGAATACCGCGGCTCCGCCATCGAGAAGCTCTCGATGGAAGCCCGCATGACCATCTGCAACATGTCGATCGAGGCCGGCGCCAGGGCGGGCATGATCGCCCCGGACCGGACCACCTTCGACTACCTCCAGGGCCGCGACCACGCCCCCGAGGGGGCCGACTGGGACGCCGCGGTCGAGTACTGGCGGACGCTGCGCACCGACGACGACGCCGTTTTCGACGCCGAGGTCTTCATCGACGCCACGGAACTGGCCCCGTTCGTCACCTGGGGCACCAACCCCGGCCAGGGCGCGCCGCTGTCGACGCACGTCCCCGACCCCGCTTCGTACGAGGACGCTTCGGAGCGGCTCGCCGCCGAAAAGGCCCTGGAGTACATGGGGTTGACCGCAGGGCAGGCGCTGCGGGACATCAAGGTGGACACCGTCTTCGTAGGTTCGTGCACCAACGGCCGTATCGAGGACCTGCGCTCGGCCGCCTCGATCCTGGACGGCCGCAAAGTCGCCGACGGCGTACGGATGCTGGTGGTCCCGGGCTCCGTACGGGTCGCGCTCCAGGCCGTGGCCGAGGGCCTGGACAAGGTCTTCACCGGCGCGGGCGCCGAATGGCGGCACGCGGGCTGTTCGATGTGTCTGGGCATGAACCCCGACCAACTCGCGCCCGGCGAGCGCTCCGCGTCGACCTCGAACCGCAACTTCGAAGGCAGGCAGGGCAAGGGCGGCAGGACCCACCTCGTCTCGCCGCAGGTGGCCGCGGCCACCGCCGTGCTGGGCCATCTGGCCTCGCCGGCCGACCTGTCCGACACCCGCACCCCCGTGGAGGCCTGAGCGCCATGGACGCTTTCACCACACACACCGGCCGGGCCGTCCCGCTGCGGCGCAGCAACGTCGACACCGACCAGATCATCCCGGCGCACTGGCTGAAGAAGGTCACACGCGACGGTTTCGAGGACGGGCTGTTCGAGGCCTGGCGCAAGGACCCGGACTTCGTGCTCAACCGGCCCGAGCGGCAGGGCGCCTCGGTGCTGATCGCCGGATCCGACTTCGGCACCGGCTCGTCGCGCGAACACGCCGTGTGGGCGCTGCAGAACTTCGGCTTCCGCGCCGTCATCTCCTCCCGGTTCGCCGACATCTTCCGTGGCAACTCCCTCAAGAACGGTCTGTTGACCGTCGTTCTGGAGCAGCGCGTCGTCGACCACCTCTGGGAACTGACCGAGGCGCACCCCACCGCGACGGTGACGGTGGACCTCGAAGCGCGTCAGGTGCGCGCCGAGGGCCCCGACGGAGCAACGGTGACCGCCGATTTCGAGCTGGACGAGAACGCCCGCTGGCGGCTCCTCAACGGCCTCGACGACATCAGTCTCACCCTGAAGAACGAAGCGGACATCGCCGCGTACGAGGCCTCCCGACCGTCCTTCAAACCCCGCACAATTGCCGTCTGATCAGCGCTTTTCCCCACCTGCGCCCCCTGCCTCCCGGTAGGGGGCGCAGTGCCTTGTTGAGACCCCGTCGGGCGACAACTCGCCCCAGATGGCACAATCGGTGCATGGAACGCGACAGCCAACTCGAGCTTTACGGAGTGGTCGCGGACCGGCTCAAGGAAGCGCACACAAGGGTGCGCGCACTGCAAGTCCCGGAGGGCGTACGGATGGCGCTGACCCGGAAGCTGCTGGTCATCACGGCCGCGGCCAAACACGATCTCTTAGACGCGGCACGTCGTCTGGACCGCTTGATGAAGGACCTCGACGAGGGTCGATTCCCGCAAGGCGACTGAAGCCGCGGAACTCCGCGGGGTCGACTTCGTTGCGGCACTAGGGTGATTAGCCCGTTTCGTGTTTGATTTGCGGTATATATCTGCCTAACGTGCGGAAAAGCTTGAACACTTTCGTTCTGGCAATGTCTCCGAAGGGGAAGACGTGAACAAGGCGCAGCTCGTAGAAGCAATTGCGGACAAGGTCGGCGGTCGCCAGCAGGCGGCCGACGCGGTCGACGCGGTACTGGACGCTGTTGTCCGCGCCGTCGTCGCGGGTGAGCGGGTATCCGTCACCGGCTTCGGTTCGTTCGAGAAGGTCGACCGCCCGGCCCGTTACGCCCGTAACCCGCAGACGGGTGAGCGGGTCCGGGTCAAGAAGACGTCGGTGCCGCGTTTCCGCGCGGGACAGGGCTTCAAGGACCTGGTGAGCGGCTCGAAGAAGCTCCCCAAGAACGACGTGGCCGTCAAGAAGGCCCCCAAGGGCAGCCTCTCGGGCGGTTCTTCCACCCGTACGACCGCCAAGGCCGCGGCCAAGAAGGCCACCGCCAAGAAGGCGACGGCGAAGAAGACCGCCGCCAGGAAGACCTCGGTCGCGGGCACCGTCAAGAGGGCGGCCAAGAAGACCACGGCCACCGCCAAGAAGACGGCCACGAAGAAGACCACGGCCGCCAAGAAGGCCACCGCCAAGAAGGCGAGCGCGGCCAAGAAGGCCACGGCGAAGAAGACCGCGCCGGCCAAGAAGGCGACCGCCAAGAAGGCGCCCGCCCGAAAGGTGGCCGCGCGCACGACCACCGCCAAGAAGGCCACCGCGAGGAACAAGTAAGCGGCATAAGGCCGTAGGGCCACTCACGCGCCGGGCCGGGCTCCCCTCGGGGAGCCCGGCCCGCGGCGTTGCCGGGATTGTCGGGGGCGGGGAAGGGTGCGTACGGCGGCGCCTGACGGCCCTCAGAAGGTCTGGAGCGTCACCAGGGTGATGTTCCCGCTGTCCCCGCCCGCACGTTCGATACGGACCCGCTGGCCGGGCCGCAACAGCCGCAGACCGCCCGCGTCGAACGCGGCGGCGTCGAAGTCCACCGGAGTCCCGTCGTCGAGCAGCACACTGCCGCTGCGGGTCTCGGATTCGAAGGTGTACGCGGTCGCCTGCATGGCCGCCAGCGTATCGGTCAGCAGCCCGGCCGCGCCCCGTGGGCGGGGTCGCAGAGCAGGGAAGTGACCGGGCCGGGGGCCGTGTGACGCCGTGCCGTGTACGGGCCGAGCCCCAGGGCCGCGGCGGCCAGCAGATCCTCGCCCGTATCGACATCCCGTCGTACGGAATCCACACCGGCCAGGACAATTTCCGTGGCGCCCGTCGACAAATGCCGGTGCCGTGAAGGGCCGCCGAATGCCGGATTCAATTCCGATCCTGGCCGGGCGGCCAGCAAAGTCGTACCGATTTCGGCGGCGTCGGCGAGAAATGCGCGCGGAAAATCCCCGGCGGCGGTCAGCACCCGCGCCAGCTCGGCGGGCCGCAGCGCGGGCAGATCGGCGTTGAGGGCCGCGACGGCGGCCCCCGGCCGGTCCGCCCTGACCGCCCGCGCGCCGTGCGCCAGCGCGGCGTTGAGCCCGGCCGCCGGGCTGTCGGGGACGGTGCGCGCGCCCAGCGCCGCGAGTTCGGCCGCGGCCAGCGGATCGTCGGTGACGACCACCACGTCGCGTACGACGGGGCAGGCCAGCGCCGCGGCGACGGTGTCCTGCGCGAACGCCAGTGCCAGCCGGGGCCGCAGCAGATCGCCCGTCGAACTGGCGAGCCTGCTCTTGGCCACCACGAGCGGCTTGAGCGGGACGACCAGGGACCAGGAGGCGGTCGGGTCGGTATTCGTGGCGGGCTCTCCGTCCTTGAGCGTTCGGCACTCTATTGTGGCCCGATCGCGCCGCACGACGCGGCACAGGGCCCATCACGTCCCGGGAATGGCTGACTGAGCCCCCAGGTTCGGTCCGCGGACCGGGGCGTACGGTGTTCTCGACAGAGCAGAGGCCTGGGGCGACACTTGACCCCCAGCAGCCAGGGCCGGCCCAAGCCAGGCCACAGAGAAAGGTGTCCGAGTGTCCCGCCCCAGAATCGGCTTCTGGTACCGCCTGGCAGCGGTCATCGCGAAACCGCCGTTGCTCGTTCTGTTCAAGCGGCACTGGCGGGGAATGGAACACATTCCGTCCCACGGCGGATTCATCACCGCCGTGAACCACAACTCGGCTCTGGACCCTCTCTCCTACGGACACTTCCAGTACAACAGCGGCCGGGTGCCGCGGCTGCTCGCCAAGGCAGCCCTCTTCGACGTGCCTTTCGTCGGCATGATGCTCCGCGGCACCGGACAGATTCCCGTCTATCGCGAGAGCTCCAACGCCCTGGACGCATTCCGGGCCGCCGTGAACGCCATCGAGCGCGGGGAATGCGTCGCGTTCTATCCCGAAGGCACCCTCACCCGCGACCCCGACATGTGGCCGATGACCGGCAAGACCGGCGTGGCACGCGTCGCCCTCCTTACGAAGGCGCCGGTCATTCCCGTCGCCCAGTGGGGCGCCAATCTGGTGATACCGCCGTACGCCAAGGAGAACAAGGTCCGCCTCTTTCCGCGCAAGACACTGCGCGTACAGGCCGGCCCGGCGATCGACCTCTCCCGTTTCTACGGCAAGGACCCGACGCCCGAACTCCTCCGTGAGGTCACCGAGGTCATCATGGCCGCCATCACCGAACTGCTCGCCGAAGTACGCGGCGAGCCGGTGCCGGCCGCACCGTACGACCACCGCAAGGTTCTGGAAGAGAAGCGGCGCAAGGCCGCGGAAGAGGGGTTGAAGTGACGCGCGTCGCGGTCTTCGGGACGGGATCGTGGGGAACGGCGTTCGCCATGATTCTCGCGGACGCGGGATGCGAGGTGACTCTCTGGGCCCGCCGCCCCGAGGTCGTCGACGCTGTCAACAACACCCGCACCAACCCGGACTATCTGCCGGGCGTCGAACTGCCCTCCTCCGTACGGGCCACGACCGACCCGGCGGAGGCCGCCAGGGACGCCGAGTTCACCGTCATCACCATCCCCTCGCAGACCCTGCGCGCCAATCTCGCCGAATGGGCCTCGCTGCTGCCCTCGGACACCGTCCTCGTCTCCCTGATGAAGGGCGTCGAACTGGGCACCGCGAAGCGCATGAGCGAGGTGATCGGCGAGGTGGCCAAGGCGCCGGCCGACCGGGTCGCCGTCCTCACCGGCCCCAACCTCGCCGGGGAGATCGCCGCCAGGCAGCCCGCCGCCGCCGTCGTGGCGTGCACCGACGAGGCCGTCGCCAACCGGCTCCAGGCGGCCTGCCACACGCCGTACTTCCGTCCGTACACGAACACCGACGTGGTCGGCTGCGAACTCGGCGGCGCCGTCAAGAACGTCATCGGGCTCGCCGTCGGCATCGCCGACGGCATGGGACTCGGCGACAACACCAAGGCGTCGCTGATGACGCGCGGCCTCGCCGAAACCACGCGCCTGGGGCTGGCGATGGGCGCCGACCCGCACACCTTCTCCGGCCTCGCCGGAATGGGCGATCTGATCGCGACGTGTTCCTCGCCCCTCTCGCGCAACCACACCTTCGGCACCAACCTCGGGCGGGGCATGACGCTGGAGCAGACGATCGCGGCGAGCACGCAGACCGCGGAGGGCGTCAAGTCCTGCCAGTCGGTGCTGGATCTGGCCCAGCGCCACGATGTCGACATGCCCATCACCGAAACGGTCGTGAGCATCGTCCACGAGGGGAAGCCCCCGCTCGTCGCGGTGAAGGAGCTGATGGCGCGCAGCGCCAAGCCCGAACGCCGCTGACTCCGTGGCGGCCAGCAGGTAACCTCATCGCGATATGAGCAGCGAGAACCTCCCCCAGAGCCCTGAGCAGCAGCTCCGCAAGCCGCGTGTGGCGGTCGTCTTCGGCGGCCGGAGCTCCGAGCACGCCATCTCGGTGGTCACGGCCGGCGCCGTACTGCGGTCCATCGACCGTACGAAGTACGAGGTGCTGCCCATCGGCATCACCACGGACGGCCGCTGGGCGCTCACCGCCGACGAACCGGACCGCATGGCCATCGCCGACCGCCGGCTGCCGAGCGTCGAGGAACTGGCCGAGTCCACGGAGGGCGGCGTCGTCCTCTCCGTCGACCCGGGCAACCGCGAGGTCGTGTACAGCGAGCAGGGCTCCGTACCCAAGGCGCTCGGCGAGGTCGACGTCGTCTTCCCGGTGCTGCACGGCCCGTACGGCGAGGACGGCACCCTCCAGGGGCTGTTGGAGCTCTCCGGCGTCCCGTACGTCGGCGCGGGCGTCCTGGCGTCGGCCGTCGGCCAGGACAAGGAGTACATGAAGCGGGTGTTCCTCTCGTACGGACTGCCTGTCGGGCCGTACGTGGTGATCCGCCCGCGCGAGTGGCAGCAGGATCCCTCCGGCGCCCGCAAGAAGATCGTGGAGTTCGCCGGCGAGCACGGCTGGCCGATCTTCGTGAAGCCCGCACGCGCCGGATCCTCCATGGGCATCACCAAGGTCGACGCCCTCGAAGGGCTGGAGGACGCGATCGAGGAGGCGCAGCGCCACGACCCGAAGATCCTGGTCGAGTCGCTGCTGCGCGGCCGGGAGATCGAGTGCGGGGTACTGGAGTTCGAGGACGGGCCGCGCGCGAGCGTGCCCGCCGAGATCCCGCCCGTCACGTCGCACGAGTTCTACGACTTCGAGGCCAAGTACATCGACGCCGCCGCCGGCCTGGTGCCCGCGCCTCTTACGGAGGAGGAGACGGCCGAGGTCCAGCGGCTCGCCGTCGAGGCGTACGACGCCGTGTCCTGCGAGGGACTCGTCCGCGCGGACTTCTTCCTTACGGAGGACGGCGGGTTCGTCATCAACGAGATCAACACGATGCCGGGCTTCACGCCGATCTCGATGTACCCGCGGATGTGGCAGGAGAGCGGCGTCGGCTACGCGGAGCTGATCGACCGGCTGATCCAGGCGGCGCTGCGGCGTCCGACCGGACTGCGCTGAGGGACGACGCGCCGAGGGGCGACGCGCCGAGGGATGACGCGCACCGTCGGAGCGACGCCCTCGGGGGCTCAGAGGCTGGGCGGCACCGTGTCGGCGACCGGTGCCGCGAGGTCCGACAGCGGACTGATGTCGTGCAGATACTGCTTGCCCAGCGTGACCTCGACGTACGTCTTGCGGTACGTGGTGGTGAACCGGGGCCCCGAATCCCGTTCCTCCAGCATCCAGTTGACGCCGTCCACGTCCACGCCCTTCGCCTGGGGGTCGCTCATCCGCTCGGGTCGGGGGACGCCGCACCGCAGTACGATCGCGGCGTCTCCCCACCCGGCGGTGGTCGCGGAACGTGGCTCCGGATCATTCCGGTCGTGCCCCGCGACGGTCTTCGGCAGCTCCTTGTCCAGTGCGCGGCAGAAGGCCGCCTCCTCCGCCGGAGGGCTGGGAACCGGGACCGATGCCGGGGCGTCCGTGGAGGAGCAGCCGACTGTCACGGCGAGCACCAGCAGGAGCACGGGGACGGCGGGCAGGCGGGCGGATCGGGGGCCGGATAGCCTGCGCATCGGAAGGGTCACCGGCCAAGCGTAGACGGGGGCTACAGGTGCACGACCGGGCAGGTCAGGGTGCGGGTGATGCCGTCCACTTGCTGGACTTTGGCCACCACCATGCGGCCGAGGTCGTCCACGGTGTCGGACTGCGCACGCACGATCACGTCGTAGGGGCCGGTGACGTCCTCGGCCTGTATCACTCCAGGGATCTTGGCGATGGTCTCGGCGACGGTCGTCGCCTTGCCCACCTCGGTCTGAATAAGGATGTATGCCTGTACCACGGAACCTCCAGGGCGGCCACGAGGATCTTGTGGGGGAGAAGGGACGCCACGGTATCGCGTCACCCAGTGCCGCGGGGAGACCTGCGCGTACGGCGGCACCGGCGGCGTGACCTACGGAGCAGTGAGGTTGACGCACGCGGCGACGGTACCGGGAGCGGTGACGGTGCCGGGCCGCGGGCGCGCAGCCGACGCAGGGGGCCGGAACCCCGGCCGGACAAGCAGGTTGGCCGGATCCGCCGGCCGCACGACGAGAGGTGGGACTCGGTGAAGGGCACCGTGGGCGAGTTGGGGGAGTTCGGACTCATCAGGGAGCTCACGTCCCGGCTCACCACCACCCCGGCGGTCCGGCTCGGGCCGGGCGACGACGCCGCGGTGGTGGCCGCACCCGACCGCAGGGTCGTGGCGAGTACGGACATCCTCCTTGAGGGGCGGCACTTCCGCCGCGACTGGTCGACCGCGTACGACGTGGGAAGGAAGGCCGCCGCACAGAATCTCGCCGACATCGCGGCGATGGGGGCGGTGCCGACCGCACTGCTGCTCGGCCTGGTCGTCCCGGCCGAACTCCCGGTCACCTGGCCCACCGAGCTGATGGACGGCATCCGCGACGAGTGCCAGGTCGCGGGCGCCGCGGTGGTCGGCGGCGACGTCGTACGGGGCGAGACGATCACCCTCGCGATCACCGCGCTCGGCGATCTGCGCAACCACGAACCGGTGACCAGGGCGGGCGCGCAGCCGGGCGATGTCGTCGCGTACACCGGGTGGTTGGGCTGGTCCGCGGCCGGGCACGCGGTGCTGTCGCGCGGATTCCGGTCACCGCGTGCCTTCGTCGAGGCGCACCGGCGGCCCGAACCGCCGTACCACGCGGGGCCGGCGGCGGCGGGACTCGGTGCCACGGCGATGACGGACGTGAGCGACGGCCTCGTCGCCGACCTCGGGCACATCGCCGACGCGAGCAAGGTCCGTATCGATCTGCGGTCGGGGCTCATCGACATCCCGTCGCAGATGAACGACATCGGGCAGGCGGTGGGCGTGGATCCGCTGCAGTGGGTGCTGACCGGGGGAGAGGACCACGCGATCGTGGCGACGTTCCCGCCGGACGCCAAGCTGCCCGCGAGGTGGAAGGTGATCGGCGAGGTCCTCAACCCGTCGGCGCTGCCGCAGGTGACGGTCGACGGGGCGCCGTGGACGAGCAAGGGCGGCTGGGACCACTTCGGGGACTCGGCCTAGATCCGCCGACAGGGCCTGGCGGCTTCGGGGATGCGGCGGCCCAGTAGGTTCGGGGCATGCCCATATCCCCCGAGTCCGCTCCGCCCTCCGGGCCCGCACGCGCGCCGGCCCGCGTCCTCACCGTCGCCGGATCCGACTCCGGCGGCGGTGCGGGCATCCAGGCGGACCTCAAGACCATGCTGGCCTTCGGCGTGCACGGCATGAGCGTCCTCACGGCCGTCACGGCGCAGAACTCGCGCGGCGTACAAGGCGCTTGGGAGTTGCCCGTGGAGGCGGTACGCGCCCAGTACCGCAGCGTCGTGGACGACATCGGCGTCCAGGCCGTCAAGACCGGCATGCTCTCGTCGGCCGCGCTGGTGGAGACCGTCGCCGAACTCCTCGCGGAGACCGACGCCCCCGTGGTGGTAGATCCGGTCGGGGTCTCCAAGCATGGGGACCCGCTGCTCGCGGCGTCGGCGCTGGACTCCGTACGGAAGAGGCTGCTGCCGACCGCCACCGTCGCCACCCCCAACCTCGACGAGGTGGCCCAGCTGACCGGTGTGGAGGTACGGGACGAGAGCGAGATGCTGCGTGCCGCGGCCGCCGTGCTCGCCTTCGGGCCGCGCTGGGTGCTGATCAAGGGCGGGCATCTGCCCGGGGACGCCGTGGATCTGCTGACCGACGGCGGCGAGGAGCACTGGCTGCGCGCGCCTCGTCACGACAACCGGCACACCCACGGGACCGGCTGCACGCTCGCCTCGGCGATCGCGGCGGGGCTGGGGACGGGGCAGGGGGTCCTGGCGGCCGTCGTGGCCGCGAAGGAGTATGTGACGGGCGCGATCGCCAACGGCTTCCCGCTGGGCGGCGGCATCGGCCCCGTGGACCACGCCTGGCGCTTCCGCTGACGTCGACCGACTGAGGTCGACCGACGTCGACCGGTCCCAACCACGGCGACACGGTGCGGCAGTTGGGCACGACAAAAAGCCGGTCCACCGAGGTGGACCGGCTTTCAAGGCAACCGCAGGGGCTGCGCTACGACGAGAACGTCAGCGCGAGACCTTGCCGGCCTTGATGCACGATGTGCAGACGTTGAGCCGCTTCGGCGTCCGACCGACCACGGCACGCACGCGCTGGATGTTCGGGTTCCAGCGACGGGACGTACGGCGGTGCGAGTGCGAAATGTTGTTGCCGAAGCCCGGCCCCTTGCCGCAGACGTCGCAGTTGGCAGCCACGGGTCACTCCAAAGACTTCAGATGCACTTACGGTGAATTCCGGCGCGACAGAATCATTGACTGATGTCGGCTGCGCCGGGGGAGAAGGCCCGACTCTCGCCGGGCAACCGGAGGAGCATACAACGCGCCAACCGGTTCAACGAAACTACCATGGCCGGACCCACCCTCGTCCCGCCCCCCTTCCCACCTGCCACTACGGCGCGGGCGGACTACCCTGCGGTGCAGCTCCCAGCCCAGGCCGCCAAGGAGGACCCCCAGGTGCCGCAGACCCTCGACGCCGCAGCGGTGCGTACCTGGTGCTCGCTGGCGCTGGACGCCCTGGGCCGGGACCGCGAGGAGATCGACGCGATCAACGTCTATCCGGTCGCCGACGGGGACACCGGGACCAATCTGTATCTGACGGTGGAGTCCGCCGCGCAAGCCGTCGAGGCGGTCTTCGACGCGCACGCGACGGGGACGTCCGTACCGGACCTGCCCGACACCGTACGGGCCATGGCGCACGGGGCGCTGATCGGTGCCCGGGGGAACTCCGGGACGATCCTGGCGCAGCTCCTACGGGGCATGGCGGAGGTGCTCGGCGAGGACGCGGCCGAGAGCGGGGACGAGGACGGGGCGGCCGCGGCGGCGGAGGGCGGCGGGGACCACCTCGCCAGGGCCCTGCGCAGGGCGGCGGAGCTGGCGCGCGAGGCCGTCGCGCATCCGGTCGAGGGCACGATCCTCACGGTGGCGTCAGCGGCGGCGGCAGCCGCGGCGCGCACGCCGGGGGACGGCGGGGGCGGTGACGGTGCGGCGTACGGCGACGGCGCGGCCGTTCACGCCGCGTACGCCGGTGCCCGCGTCGCGCTCGCCGCGACACCCGGACAGCTGGCCGTCCTCGGCCGCGCCGGGGTCGTCGACGCCGGCGGACGGGGCCTGCTCGCCGTCCTGGCCGCACTCGTGGAGGCCGTCACGGGCGACGCCCCGTCCCCCGTCGCACCGGGCGCACGCCCGCACGAGCTGCCCGCCGTCGTGGAGTCCTGCGACGCCGACGACAGCCCCGTCGGCCCCGCCTTCGAGGTGATCTACCTCCTGGAGACGGACGAGACGGGCATCACCAGGCTCCGTCGCCGGCTCGACGCGCTCGGCGACTCACTCGTCGTGGTCGGCGGCGACGGGCTGTGGAACGTGCACGTGCATGTCGACGACGCGGGCGCCGCCGTGGAGGCCGGTGTCGAGGCGGGCCGCCCGTACCGGATCCGGATCACGCACTTCGGTGCCGCCGCCGGGCACCAGCGGGAGCGGGCACAGCGCGCCGTGGTCGCCGTGGTCCCGGGCGAGGGTCTCGCCGGACTGTGCGCCGAGGCCGGGGCCACGACGGTGCTCGCGCGCCCCGGGGAACCGCCGGCCAGCGGTGAGCTGGTCGACGCCATCCGGCGCGCCCACGCCCACGAGGTGGTGCTCCTGCCGAACGACGCGGAGCTGCGCCACACCGCCGCTGCTGCCGCCGAACAGGCCCGCGCCGAGGGCATCCGCGTCGCACTCATCCCGACCAGGGCGGCCGTCCAGGGCATCGCCGCGCTCGCGGTGCACGAGCCGGACCGCCGCTTCGACGAGGACGTGGTGGCCATGACCTCGGCCGCCGGCGCCACCCGCTACGCCGAACTGGCCGTCGCCGAGCGGCAGTCCTGGACCATGGCGGGCATCTGTCAGGCCGGGGATCTGCTGGGGCTGATCGACGGCGACGTCGCGGTGATCGGCACCGACCTCGCCGCCACCGCCGAGACCGTCCTGGACCGGATGCTGTCGGCGGGCGGCGAACTGGTCACCCTGGTGCTCGGCCAGGACGTGCCCGACACCCTCGCCGAGCGCCTGGAGCGCTACGTACGGGACGGACACCTGGCCGTCGACACGGTCGTCTACCGAGGCGGCCGCCAGTCGGTGCCCCTGCTGATCGGCGTGGAGTAGGCGCTGAGGGGGCGCGGCGCACGCGTGACCCAGGCGTGGCGCAGGGCGTGGCCCAGGCGCGGAGCGACCGTACGCGGCCTCCGTACGTACGCCGCGTCGTCACCCTCGCGGCCTTCGTCGCGGCCACAGCTTGCACGGGGCGCCGTACCTGTGACGATGGAGGGTAAGCGCACCAGGACAGACGCGCGCACCGCCCGAGGTGAGAGGCCCACCGATGGACGACCTGACCGCACTCGCCCGCCATCAGCTCGACGACGCGCGCGCCAGCGCCCACGGCCGCAGCGCGCATCTCTTCCTCCACGACGGACCACTGCGGCAGACGGTCATCGCGCTGACCTCCGGCTCGTCCCTCGACGAGCACAACACGCCCCCGGCGGCCAGCCTTCAGGTACTGCACGGCCGGGTACGGCTGACGATGAAGTCCGGCGACCAGGACATGATCGCCGGACAGGTGGGCCCGATCCCGCACGAACGGCACGGCCTGGAGGCCCTGGAGGACTCCGCCGTCCTGCTCACCGCCGTCACCGAGGTCCGGCCGACAGGCCGCTGACCCTTCGCCGACCCGACTGCGACCTGCGGTTGTCCACAGGTGCGCGACGGATGTCAGTGATGTGGTGTGCAATGGATCGTGTGTCCGCGCTGGATGAATCACTCAAGAAAACGCTCGGCCCCGCCACCGCGAAGGTGATGGCCGAGCAGCTCGATCTGCACACGGTCGGTGATCTGCTGCACCACTATCCGAGGCGGTACGAGGAGCGGGGCCAGCTCACCCGCCTCGCCGACCTGCCGCTGGACGAGGACGTCACGGTCGTCGCGCAGGTCGCCGACTCCCGCATCCTGAAATTCAACGGGGGCCGGGGCCAGCGGCTGGAGATCACCCTCACCGACGGCAGCGGCCGGCTCCAACTGGTCTTCTTCGGCAGGGGGATCCACAAGCCGCACAAGGACCTGCTGCCCGGCAGTCGCGGCATGTTCGCCGGCAAGGTCTCGATGTTCAACCGGAAGCTCCAGCTCGCCCATCCCACGTATGTGCCGCTCGGCACGGACAGCGGCGACGAGGCCGTGGACTCCTTCGCGGGCAAGCTCATCCCGATCTACCCGGCCTGCAAGGGACTGGAGTCCTGGAAGATCACCAAGGCGGTCGACGCGGTGCTGCCGAGGGCCGGCGAGGCGGTCGACCCGCTGCCGCCCTCGCTCCGCGAGGGGCGCGGTTTCGTCACGCTCCCCGAGGCGCTGCTGAAGGTCCACCGGCCGGACACCAAGGCCGACGTCGCCGAGGCCAGGGACCGGCTCAAGTGGGACGAGGCGTTCGTGCTCCAGGTCGCCCTCGCCCGGCGCCGGCACGCGGACGCCCAACTCCCGGCGGTGGCACGGAAACCGGTGGCCGGTGGCCTGCTCGACGCCTTCGACGCCAAGCTGCCCTTCACCCTCACCGACGGCCAGTTGAAGGTCACCCGCGAGATCTTCGACGACCTGGCGACCGAGCACCCGATGCACCGCCTCCTTCAGGGCGAGGTCGGCTCCGGCAAGACGATGGTGGCGCTGCGCGCGATGCTCTCGGTGGTGGACGCGGGCGGCCAGGCGGCGATGCTCGCACCGACCGAGGTCCTCGCCCAGCAGCACCACCGTTCGATCACCGAGATGATGGGAGAGCTGGCCGAGGGCGGCATGCTGGGAGGCGCGGAGAAGGCCACCAAGGTGGTGCTCCTGACCGGCTCCATGGGCGCGGCGGGGCGACGGCACGCGCTGCTCGACCTGGTCACCGGCGAGGCGGGGATCGTGATCGGCACGCACGCGCTGATCGAGGACAAGGTGCAGTTCCATGATCTGGGCCTGGTCGTCGTGGACGAGCAGCACCGTTTCGGGGTCGAGCAGCGCGACGCCCTGCGGTCCAAGGGCAAGCAGCCGCCGCATCTGCTGGTCATGACGGCGACGCCCATTCCCCGTACGGTCGCGATGACCGTCTTCGGTGACCTGGAGACGTCCGTCCTGGACCAACTGCCCGCCGGGCGCTCCCCGATCGCCACCCATGTCGTCCCGGCCCAGGACAAGCCGCACTTCCTGGCGCGCGCCTGGGAGCGGGTGCGTGAGGAGGTCGGCAAGGGGCACCAGGCGTACGTCGTCTGCCCCCGGATCGGCGACGGTGAGGACGAGCCGAAGAAGAAGGCGGCGGCGAAGGCGGCCGAGGCGGACGGGGACAAGCGCCCGCCGCTGGCCGTGCTGGACATCGCGAAGCAGCTCACCGCCGGACCGCTGACCGGCCTCCGTATCGAGGTGCTGCACGGCCGCATGCCGCCCGACGACAAGGACGACGTGATGCGCCGCTTCGCCGCCGGTGAGGTGGACGTCCTGGTCGCGACCACCGTCATCGAGGTAGGTGTCAACGTTCCCAACGCCACCGCGATGGTGATCATGGACGCGGACCGGTTCGGCGTCTCGCAGCTGCACCAGCTCCGCGGCAGGGTGGGCCGAGGCTCCGCGCCGGGGCTGTGTCTGCTGGTCTCGGAGATGCCGGAGGCGAGCCCCGCGCGCGCCCGTCTCGGCGCGGTCGCCTCGACCCTCGACGGCTTCGAGCTCTCCCGTATCGACCTCGAACAGCGCCGCGAGGGCGATGTGCTCGGCCAGGCCCAGTCCGGCGTCCGCTCCTCGCTGCGGATGCTCGCCGTCATCGAGGACGAGGAGGTCATCGCCGCGGCCAGGGAGGAGGCCGTGACGGTGGTCGCCCAGGACCCGGAGCTCGACGCCTTCCCGGAGCTGCGTACGGCGCTGGACGCCCTGCTGGACACGGAGCGGGAGCAGTATCTCGACAAGGGCTGAACGGGCCTCACGGCGCCGCTGAACGGGCTTCACGGCCCCGCTCGGCGGCCCCGGCGCCGCTCCCGGCGGGCCGTGCCCGGAGCGACGCCATATCGTGGGTGGCGACGCGGGCGCGCGGCCCCGCCGCCGCTCCGGCACCGCACGAGAGCCACACCCGTCCACGTACTCCGCGCACTCCACGAACCGAGGACCCGACACCCATGACCCGCGTGATCGCCGGTGCCGCCGGCGGACGCCGTCTCGCCGTCCCCCCGGGCACCGGCACCCGCCCCACCTCCGACCGAGCGCGCGAAGGTCTCTTCTCCACCTGGGAGGCGCTGCTCGGCACCCTCGACGGCCTCCGTGTCGCCGATCTGTACGCCGGTTCCGGCGCCGTCGGCCTGGAAGCCCTCTCACGGGGCGCCGCGCACACCCTCCTTGTGGAGGCGGACGGCCGGGCGGCCCGCACCGTCCGGGACAACGTCCGCACCCTCGGACTGCCGGGCGCCGAGGTCCGTACGGGCAAAGCCGAGCAGATCGTGACAGGACCGGCCCCCGAGGCCCCGTACGACATCGTCTTCCTCGACCCGCCGTACGCCGTCACCGATGACGATCTTCGCGAGATCCTCCTCACACTCCGCTCGCAGGGCTGGCTCAATGACGAAGCCGTCGCCACCGTGGAGCGCAGCACCAGAGGTGGGGAGTTCACCTGGCCGAAGGGCTTCGACCCGTTGCGAGCGCGTCGCTACGGCGAGGGAACCCTTTGGTACGGTCGCGCCGCCGCACCCGAAGACGCCCGATGACCGGACCGGAGAGCGAGGGAATTCAGTTGCGCCGCGCCGTCTGTCCGGGGTCCTTCGACCCCATCACCAATGGTCACCTCGACATCATTGGCCGTGCCTCCAAGCTGTACGACGTCGTGCACGTCGCCGTGATGATCAACCAGTCCAAGAAGGGGCTGTTCAGCATCGACGAGCGGATCGATCTGATCCGCCGGGTCACCGCCGAGTTCGGCAACGTCGAGGTGGAGTCGTTCCACGGACTTCTCGTCGACTTCTGTAAGGAGCGCGACATCCCGGCCATCGTCAAGGGTTTGCGGGCGGTCAGCGACTTCGACTACGAGCTGCAGATGGCCCAGATGAACAACGGCCTCTCCGGCGTCGAGACCCTCTTCGTGCCGACCAACCCCGTCTACAGTTTCCTCTCCTCCTCGCTGGTCAAAGAGGTGGCGACCTGGGGCGGGGACGTGTCCCATCTGCTGCCTCCGCTCGTGCACGAGGCACTGGCCGAGCGCCTGGAGAACCGGTGACGGACGGGGCACGGAACGGGGCGGTGGACGGGGACCAGAACTGACGGTCCGTCACCTGGTGTCGGGCGCGCACCGACTGGCCGTACAGTCGTTGCGTCCGTCTTCAACCCGGCTGTAGAGAGTGGCGAGCACACGGTGGACGTGCAGAAGAAGCTCGACGAGATCGTCGACGCGGTGGGGAACGCCCGTTCCATGCCCATGTCGGCCTCCTGCGTGGTCAACCGCGGCGAACTGCTCGCGCTGCTCGAAGAGGTACGGGAGGCCCTGCCCGGCTCGCTCGCCCAGGCGCAGGAGCTGCTCGGCGGCCACGAGCAGCTGTCTGAGCAGGCCCGCCAGGAGGCGGAGCGCATCGTCGCGGCCGCCCACACGGAGCGGTCCACGCTGATCTCTGACACCGTGATCGCCCGCACCGCGCAGGAAGAGGCGGACCGCATCCTCGCCGACGCCCGCAGGGACGCCGAGGAGGTCCGCGCCGAGGCCGACGACTACGTCGACTCCAAGCTCGCGAACTTCGAGGTCGTGCTCAACAAGACCATCGGCTCCGTGGACCGGGGCCGCGAGAAGCTGCTCGGCCGGGGCCCCGGGCTCGACGCGGAGGGGTACGCCGACGAGGACGCCCCGGAGTACAGCGCCGACCCCGACACCCTGATCCGCCGCGCGGACGACTACGTCGACGCCAAGCTCGGCGCCTTCGAGGCCGTCCTCTCCAAGACCCTCGACGCGGTCGGCCGCGGCCGGCAGAAGCTGCTCGGCCGGGTCGCCACCGACGACCTGGGCCTGCACATGGCGGAGCAGGACGCGGCCGGACGGCAGGGGCACACCAGCGACGCGGACTATCTCTCCGGTCTCGCCGAGCTGCCGGGACAGCAGTCCCTCCAGGGCGCCGGGGCGCCGCACCAGCCGATGGAGCCGCAGTCCCCGCCCCAGGTCCCGGCCCCGGAGCAGCCGGTCCAGATCCCGATCCCGGCGCAGGCCCAGGCTCCGCAGCAGTACGCAGACCCCGCCGCCCAGCAGCAGTACGCGGACCCCGCCTACGGCGGCTACCAGCAGCAGGACGCGTACGCCTACCAGCAGCAGGACCCGTACGCGTACCAGCAGGCCCAGCAGCCGGTCTACGACTCCTCCGGCTACGACCCGAACTACAGCCAGGGCTACGGGCAGAACTACGACCAGGCGGCGCAGGACTGGCAGCAGCACCCCGACGCCCAGGCGCAGCAGCAGCCCCAGCAGCACCCGCACCAGCAGCAGGCCCAGGACCCGCAGAGCGCTCTCGACGAGACCAGCCTGTTCGACACGAGCATGATCGACCTGGAGCAGCTGCGCCGGTACGAGCAGGGCCGCTGAACCTTGCACCGTGCGCCGTCCGCCCGCCGGATGGCCCGGATACGGCCGGATTGGGCCTACGGCGGCCGGTCAAGTATCCTGGCTCTTCGGTCGCGTGATGTCCGCGATCCGGCCGCCCGCCTCGTACGCGACATGGTGGCCCACTCCACGATTCGAAAGCAGGAACAGCCCTGAACGCCCGCCTCGACCACCGCAACCCCCTCGTGTTCGACACACACGAGCTGGGTCGGCGTCCCGGTGCGCTCAAGCGGCTGACCCGCTCCGCGGCGGCGCCCAAGGACTTCGGCATCGACGGAGTCGTCGGAGTGCCGGAAGGCGCCCCGATGGAGCTCAGGATCCGCCTGGAGTCGGTCATGGAGGGTGCGCTCGTCACGGGCACCGCCCGTGCGACCGCCGAGGGGGAGTGCGTAAGGTGTCTGGAGCCGGTGCGCCAGGACGTGGCAGCGGACTTCCAGGAGATGTTCTCGTACCCTGACGCCGACGACCGGGGCCGCAGCAAGCAGGCGGAACCGGCCGACGACGCCGAGGACGACGAGGACAGGCTCTTCATCGAGGACGGACTTTTCGACCTCGAACCTGTGCTGCGTGATGCGGTGGTGCTCGCACTGCCGATGCAGCCGGTGTGCCGGGAGACCTGCGCCGGCCTGTGTTCCGAATGCGGAATCAGGTTGGACGAGAACCCGGACCATCACCACGACGCCGTCGACATCCGGTGGGCGTCACTGCAAGGACTCGCCGAAACCATCAAGGACGGCGAGAAGGACAACATGGGCGGCGCCGACGTCGGCGCCGACGAGAAGCAGGAGAAGTAGCCGTGGCTGTTCCGAAGCGGAAGATGTCGCGCAGCAACACGCGCCACCGCCGGTCGCAGTGGAAGGCTGCGGTCCCCACCCTGGTTTCGTGTGAGCGTTGCCAGGAGCCGAAGCTCCAGCACATCGCGTGCCCGAGCTGCGGCACCTACAACAAGCGCCAGGTCCTCGAGGTCTGAGCGGCTGGTGAGAGGCTCGATGTCTGAACTGTCCAGTGCCAAGAAGGCAGACAACGTCAGCACAGCCTCGTCCCACACGCTTCTGGAAGGGCGGCTCGGCTATCAGCTGGAGTCCGCCCTTCTGGTGCGTGCGCTGACCCATCGCTCGTTCGCGTACGAGAACGGCGGTCTGCCCACCAACGAACGGCTCGAATTCCTCGGGGATTCGGTGCTCGGACTGGTGGTCACCGACACGCTGTACCGCATTCACCCCGACCTGCCCGAAGGCCAACTGGCCAAGTTGCGGGCCGCGGTGGTCAATTCGCGTGCGCTGGCGCAAGTGGGGCGCGGCCTCGAACTCGGCTCCTTCATCCGGCTCGGCCGTGGTGAAGAGGGCACGGGAGGCCGGGACAAGGCGTCCATCCTCGCCGACACCCTTGAAGCGGTGATCGGCGCGGTCTATCTCGATCAGGGCCTCGACGCGGCGTCCGAGCTGGTACACCGGCTCTTCGACCCGCTCATCGAGAAGTCCTCCAACCTCGGTGCCGGTCTGGACTGGAAGACCAGTCTGCAGGAACTGACCGCGGCGGAGAGTCTCGGCGTACCCGAGTATCTCGTCACGGAGACCGGCCCGGATCACGAGAAGACCTTCACTGCTGCCGCCCGCGTCGGTGGTGTCTCGTACGGCACCGGCACCGGCCGCAGCAAGAAGGAAGCGGAACAGCAGGCGGCGGAGACCGCGTGGCGGTCCATCCGTGCGGACGCGGACGAAAGGGTGGCGGCGGCGAAAGCCGTGGTCGCCTCCGAATCCGACCCCGCCTCCGAGGCTCACGCCGAGGTCGAGGTCGAGGCCGCGGTTGAGGCTGAGGCCGCGGTCGAAGTTGAAGAGGTCGCCGACACCTCTTCGGCGCCGGCTTCGGAGTCCGCCGACGCGGCCAAGTCCTGAGCCGAGCTGTTCGGTTCCCTTCCCGGTGCGCCCCTTGTGTCGATACGGCACGAGGGGCGCAGCTCGTCCCCTGACCCGCGCCCCAACTCCTGCCCCAACTCCCGCCCCGTCTTCGGCCAGTTGGCCCGAAGCCGGTCGGCCCGTCGTCCCTGTCGCCCCCTGAAGGAGCACCGTGCCCGAGCTGCCCGAGGTCGAAGTCGTACGGCGCGGACTCGAACGCTGGGTCGCGGGACGGACGGTGGCCGAGACTCAGGTGCTGCACCCCCGCGCCGTACGGCGCCACCTCGCCGGCGGTGAGGACTTCGCCGCACGCCTCAAGGGGCACCGTGTCGGCGTCGCCCGCCGCCGCGGCAAGTACCTCTGGCTGCCGCTCGCCGACACGGACGCCTCGATCCTCGGGCACCTCGGGATGAGCGGCCAGCTCCTCGTACAGCCGGAATCCGCCCCGGACGAGAAGCACCTGCGGATCCGTATCCGGTTCGACGACGACCTCGGCACCGAGCTCCGCTTCGTCGACCAGCGCACCTTCGGCGGACTCTCGCTGCACGAGAACACCCCCGACGGACTGCCCGACGTCATCGCCCACATCGCGCGCGACCCGCTCGACCCGGCGTTCGACGACGCCGCCTTCCACGCCGCGCTGCGGCTGCGCCGTACGACGATCAAGCGCGCGCTGCTCGACCAGTCCCTCATCAGCGGTGTCGGCAACATCTACGCGGACGAGGCGCTGTGGCGCGCCAAGCTCCACTACGAACGGCCGACGGCCTCGCTGCCCCGTCCTCGCTCGGTCGAACTCCTCGGCCACGTACGGGACGTGATGAACGCCGCGCTCGCGGTCGGCGGCACCAGCTTCGACAGCCTCTACGTCAACGTGAACGGCGAATCGGGCTACTTCGACCGTTCACTCGACGCGTACGGCCGCGAGGGCGAACCGTGCCGCCGCTGCGGCACCCCGATCCGCCGCCGTCCCTGGATGAACCGGTCGAGCTACTTCTGCCCGCACTGCCAACGCCCGCCCCGCGTCGCACCGTAACGCCGCCCCGTACCCGCGCCTGTGGCACGGGCAGGGCCCGCGACGTGGTGCTGTCGCGGGCCCGGAGCGCGGGAGCGGGTGGTCGGCGGTGGATCAGAAGCCGAAGTCCTGCGTCCACCACGGGCCGCCCTCGGCGAAGTGGGCGCCGATGCCGATGGTCTTGTAGTCGCAGTTCAGAATGTTCTCGCGGTGGCCCTCGCTGGCCATCCAGGAGGCCATCACCGCCTGGGCGTCGGCCTGGCCCCGGGCGATGTTCTCGCCGCCCAGATTCGTGACGCCCGCCTGCTCGGCGCGGTCCCAGGGGGTGTCGCCGTCCGGGTCGGTGTGGTCGAAGAAGCCGCGGTCCGCCATGTCCTTGCTGAACGCCTCGGCGAGACCGTTCAGCGCCTTGTCGGCGCGCAGCGGCTGACAGCCCGCCTTCGCCCGCTCCTCGTTGACCAGCGCGAGGACCTCGGCCTCGGCGGTGGACGGGGCGGCGGTGGGCGCGGGCGGCGTCTGCGCCGGCGGCGTGACGCGGTCCCTGGTCTTCTCGGGGGCCGGCGAGCTGCTGGACGGCTTGGTGGTCGTCTCCTCGCTCCGGCTCCGCGTGGGATCGCTCTCCGGCGTCTTCGCCGGCTTCGACGGGCTCTTGGAGGCGGACGGCTCGTCCGGCGTCGACGAGGCGGACTTCGACGGCTCGTCCCGCCGGTCGGTCCCGGGGCTCGACGGCGTGGCGCCCCCGTCGGTCGGCTCGGCGGTCGAGCCGCCCTGCTGCTGGAGCTCGGGCGCGCCGGCGGTGCGGACCTGCTCGCCCGGGAGATTGCCACCGCCGACGGTGTACTGCTCCCCACCGGGCAGCAGACCGGATGCCACGGCCACGGCGCCCATGGCCATCGCGGCGGAGGCGCCGAGCAGCCCGGTACGTACGGGAACGGCGATGCCCTTCTTGCGGCCTCGGCCTCGGCCACTGCCCCGGTGCCGACCCGCCGCACCGGCCGCGTGGTCCTCAGCGGCGGGTGCGCCGGCCGAGCGACTATGGCGTCCCATCTGCTGTGCCTTCCTCGATGTGCTCGGGTGCGCCTGATTGCTCTCGCACCGCTCGTCACGACAATGCGCTTCACCCATTCGGGTGAGCCTCATTTCGACGGGACTGTACGCCAACCGAGGTGGGGGCGAAGTGCTCACTGCGGTATTGGCCCATTAGCTTGCACCCATGAACGAAGATGTACGGATCACCGTCTGGGTGCGCGGTCGCGTACAGGGAGTCGGCTTCCGCTGGTTCACCAGGGCAAACGCTCTGGAGATCGGGGGCCTGACGGGCTTCGCCCTGAATCTGGACGACGGCAGGGTGCAGATCGTCGCCGAAGGGCCGCGTGATAATTGCCACCGTTTGCTGGAGTGGCTCGGTTCCGACGACACGCCCGGCCGTGTTGACGGAGTCACTGAGATTTGGGGCACACCGCGCGGTGGATACGACACCTTCGCCATCCGGTGACCTTGACCGACGGCGCGATGCCCCGACGCGGTCCGACTGAATCCCGATCATTCGCGGTCGATCTTGAACAGGTCGGAGTATGCCGCGACGCGTCCGACCGAGATGGGGTCCGGCCTGCCCGTATGCCTCAGGCATGTGCTTCCGGCGGGAATCCACCGATGGTTGCCAAGAAGCGTGCTCTCATGCCAAGCTGCCGCGTTAACAATGATCTCCACGCCCTCCGGGGCCGCAGGAGAGGCGCCGCCGCACCGCATGCGGAAGGGCGCCCCTGGGCCGTCCGGCGATGACGGGCTGTGATCGTGTTGACCGTCAAACTTTTTGGTGAGACCCTGGAATCCCCGCGCACCTTGGCTGTTTGGCAGTAGGAATCACAGTGCGGAAGAACTTCTGCCAGGCAGTGCGGGTGCGGAAATCCCTCAGACCCACACCGCTTCGGTCGGTCACTCAGTGTGGAGGCCCATCCATCATGGCAAAGGCGCTTCTCGGTTACGTCGGCGGTTCTGACCCGCGACTCCTCGCCGAGATGCGACGGCTTCAGCAGCGCGTCCAGGACCTCGAATCCGAGCTTGTACGGATCCAGTCCGAGAATGACGCGTTGAGCGCTGCCGCCGCACAGCACCATGGCGATTCGCCGTTCGACGGCATCGACCTCGATGTACCCCAGGCGGAGCCCGCGCTCACCTGACAGCAGCCCCCGTCGGGGTCAGGTGAGAAACACTCTCGCAAGAACATGCAAGGGACGCTTCGGCGTCCCTTCTTTCTTTCCCCCCACCCCTGAAACCGGTTGTTCTCACGTCTGATGTGCCCTGCTCATTCAGCGGTGAAACCGCCGTCGGGCGATGTGAGGAAGGTAGAGTCCGGCGGCGTGCACCTCAAGGCCATGACCCTGCGCGGGTTCAAATCCTTCGCCTCCGCCACGACGCTGCGGTTCGAGCCCGGTATCACGTGCGTCGTGGGTCCGAACGGCTCGGGCAAGTCCAATGTCGTGGACGCGCTTTCCTGGGTCATGGGAGAGCAGGGGGCCAAGTCGCTGCGCGGCGGCAAGATGGAGGACGTGATCTTCGCCGGGACAACCGGCCGGCCGCCGCTCGGGCGCGCCGAAGTCTCCCTGACCATCGACAATTCCGACGGTGCGCTGCCCATCGACTATGCCGAAGTGACCATTACGCGGATCATGTTCCGCAACGGCGGCAGCGAATACCAGCTCAACGGCGACACCTGCCGGCTGCTCGACATCCAGGAACTGCTTTCCGACTCCGGTATCGGCCGCGAGATGCATGTCATCGTCGGCCAGGGACAACTCGATTCCGTCCTGCACGCCGATCCGATGGGGCGCAGGGCGTTCATCGAAGAGGCCGCGGGCGTTCTCAAGCACCGTAAGCGCAAGGAGAAGGCGCTGCGGAAGCTGGACGCGATGCAGGCCAACCTCGCGCGCGTACAGGACCTGACCGACGAACTGCGGCGACAGCTCAAGCCGTTGGGGCGCCAGGCCGCGGTGGCGCGGCGGGCCGCGGTCATCCAGGCGGATCTGCGCGACGCCCGGCTGCGCCTGCTCGCCGACGATCTCGTGAAGTTGCGAGACGCCCTCCGTACGGAGGTTGCCGACGAGGCGGCGCTCAAGCAGCGCAAGGAGGAGGCGGAACTCCGCCTCAGGAACGCGCTGGCACGCGAGGCGGAGCTGGAGGAGGAGGTACGGCGGCTGGCGCCGCGGCTGCAGCGCGCGCAGCAGAGCTGGTACGAGCTCTCCCAGCTGGCCGAGCGGGTACGTGGCACCATCTCGCTGGCCGACGCCCGGGTGAAGAGTGCCACCGCCGCACCGGAGGACGAACGGCGCGGGCGGGACCCCGAGGACATGGAGCGCGAGGCAGCCCGCATCCGTGAGCAGGAGGCCGAGCTGGAGGCCGCCCTCGAAGCGGCGGAGCGCGCCCTGGAGGACACCGTCGCGCACCGCTCCGACCTGGAGCGTGACCTGGCGGCGGAGGAACGCCGCCTCAAGGACGTGGCGCGCGCGATCGCCGACCGGCGCGAGGGACTCGCCCGGTTGAACGGGCAGGTGAACGCCGCCCGCAGCCGCGCCGCGTCGGCGCAGGCCGAGATCGGCCGGCTCGCCGAGGCGCGGGACGGGGCGCGGCAGCGCGCCGTCGCCGCCCAGGAGGAGTACGAACAGCTCAAGGCCGAGGTCGACGGCCTGGACGCCGACGACCACGAACTGGGCGAGCGGCACGACGAGGCCAAGCGGGCGCTCGCCGAGGCTGAGGGCGCGCTGACAGCGGCGCGAGAGGCGGCCACGGCCGCCGAACGCGAACGCGCGGCCCTCTCCGCCCGCCACGACGCCCTCGCCCTCGGGCTGCGCCGCAAGGACGGCACCGGCGCGCTGCTGGGCGCGCGGGACCGTCTCTCCGGCCTGCTGGGTCCCGCCGCCGAACTGCTCACCGTCACCCCGGGCTTCGAGGTCCCGGTGGCGGCGGCGCTCGGTGCCGCGGCAGACGCGATCGCGGTGACCGACACGACGACGGCGGCGGAGGCGATCCGCCTCCTCCGTAAAGAGGACGCGGGGCGGGCCTCCCTGCTGCTCGGCGGCGAACCGCCCGCGCGGCCGGCCGGCGTGCCGGGGCAGGGGGGAGCCGGGGGGTACGGCGGCGGTGACGGTGTCTCCGCTCCGTCCGGTGTCGTCCCCGGCCAGGTGGACGGGGCGCGCGACGTCCCCGCCGTGGCGGATGGCGGCGGCGCCCACGAGGCCGCTCCCGCGCGCCCCGCCCGCCCCGTGCACACCGCCACTGTCACCGACCTGGACGTCCCCCGCGTCATCGACCTCGTACGGGGCCCCGACACGCTCATGGGCGCCGTACGACGCCTCGTCCAGGACATGGTCGTCGTCGGCACCCTGGAGGACGCCGAGGAACTGGTCGCCGCGCGCCCCGGACTGACCGCCGTGACGGCGGAGGGCGACCTCCTGGGCGCGCATTTCGCGCACGGCGGCTCCGCCGGGGCGCCCAGCCTGCTGGAAGTGCAGGCATCCGTCGACGAGGCGGCCGCCGAGCTGGCCGAGCTCGCCGTACGGTGCGACGAACTGGCCGACGCGCAGCGCCGGGCGACCGGCCGCCGTACCGAATGCGCCGCCCTCGTCGAGGAGTTGGGGGAGCGGCGGCGGGCCGCCGACCGGGAGAAGTCCGCCGTGTCCGGCCAGTTGGGGCGGCTCGCCGGCCAGGCCAGGGGCGCCGCGGGCGAGGCCGAGCGGACCTCCGCGGCCACCGCCAAGGCCCAGGACGCGCTGGACCGGGCCACCGAGGAGGCGGAGGAACTGGCGGAGCGCCTGCTCGTCGCCGAGGAGGCACCCGCCGAGGAGGAGCCCGACACATCCGTACGGGACCGGCTCGCCGCCGACGGGGCCAACGCCCGGCAGACCGAGATGGAGGCGCGGCTCCAGGTCCGTACCCACGAGGAGCGCGTCAAGGGACTCGCCGGCCGCGCGGACTCGCTCGACCGGGGCGCCCGCGCCGAGCGCGAGGCACGGGCCCGCGCGGAGCAGCGGCGGGCCCGGCTGCGCCACGAGGCCGCCGTCGCCGGGGCCGTCGCCTCCGGCGCCCGCCAGTTGCTGGCGCACGTGGAGGTGTCGGTCGTACGCGCCGACGAGGAACGCACGGCGGCCGATGCGGCGAAGGCGGGCCGCGAACAGGAGTTGGTCGCGGAGCGGAACCAGGGGCGCGATCTCAAGAACGAACTCGACAAGCTCACCGACTCGGTGCACCGGGGCGAGGTCCTGGGCGCCGAGAAGCGGATGCGGATCGAGCAGTTGGAGGCGAAGGCCCTGGAGGAACTGGGCGTCGAGCCCGCCGGGCTGATCGCCGAGTACGGCCCGGACCAGCTCGTACCGCCGTCCCTGCCCGCCGAGGGCGAGGAACTGCCGGAGGACCCCGAGGACCCGCGTAACCAGCCCCGGCCGTACGTACGGGGCGAGCAGGAGAAGCGGCTCCGGTCGGCCGAACGGGCGTACCAGCAACTCGGGAAGGTGAATCCGCTCGCCCTGGAGGAGTTCGCGGCGCTGGAGGAGCGGCACAAGTTCCTCTCCGAGCAGCTCGAAGACCTCAAGAAGACCCGCACCGATCTGCTCCAGGTCGTCAAGGAGGTCGACGAGCGGGTCGAGCAGGTCTTCACGGAGGCGTACCGGGACACCGCCCTTCAGTTCGAGGGCGTCTTCTCTCGGCTCTTCCCCGGGGGCGAGGGACGCCTCATCCTTACGGATCCCGACAACATGCTCACCAGCGGCGTGGACGTCGAGGCCCGGCCGCCCGGCAAGAAGGTCAAGCGGCTGTCCCTGCTGTCGGGCGGGGAGCGGTCGTTGACCGCCGTGGCGCTGCTGGTGTCGATCTTCAAGGCGAGGCCGAGCCCGTTCTACGTGATGGACGAGGTCGAGGCCGCGCTGGACGACACCAACCTCCAGCGGTTGATCCGGATCATGCAGGAGCTCCAGGAGAGTTCCCAGCTGATCGTGATCACCCACCAGAAGCGCACGATGGAGGTCGCCGACGCGCTGTACGGCGTCTCCATGCAGGGCGACGGCGTCTCCAAGGTGATCAGTCAGCGCCTGCGCTGATCGCCCGCCACGGCTGTCGCTGTCGCCACCGCTGCCGCCACTGTCTCCGTCGACTCCGCCGAACGGGGCACCGTCAGGTGGTGGGCCACGCGGAGCTGTGCGCCACTGGAGGGGCTTTCCACCCATGCCCGGCGCAGCTTCCGGGCGGCCACAGGAGCCCCATGTGACGAGCACAGCGCAGTCGCCGCGGTCCGGCGGCCCACAGTCCTATCCGGAGCACTTCGGCCATGTCATCTTCATCACGGCCGCGGCCGCCATGGGCGGCTTCCTCTTCGGCTACGACAGCTCCGTCATCAACGGCGCCGTCCAGGCCATCAGGGGGCGTTTCGACATCGGCTCCGGCGCGCTGGCCCAGGTGATCGCCGCCGCGCTGATCGGCTCCGCCATCGGCGCCGCGACGGCGGGCCGGATCGCCGACCGGATCGGCCGTATCCGCTGCATGCAGATCTCGTCCGTGCTGTTCACCATCAGCGCCGTCGGCTCGGCGCTGCCGTTCGCGCTCTGGGACCTCGCCATGTGGCGGGTCATCGGCGGGTTCGGCATCGGTATGGCCTCCGTCATCGGCCCCGCGTACATCGCGGAGGTCTCACCGCCCGCGTACCGCGGCCGGCTCGCCTCGTTCCAGCAGGCGGCGATCGTCCTCGGTATCGCCCTCTCCCAGCTGGTGAACTACGGCATCCTCCAGATCGCCGACGGCGACCAGCGCGGCAGGATCGGCGGCCTGGAGGCCTGGCAGTGGATGCTCGGCGTCATGGTCGTCCCGGCGATCCTCTACGGCCTGCTCTCCTTCGCCATCCCCGAGTCGCCCCGCTTCCTGATCTCCGTCGGCAGGAACGAGGCGGCCAGGGGCGTGCTCGCCGAGGTCGAGGACAAGAACGTCGATCTGGACGCGCGGATCCGGGAGATCGAGACCAACCTCCATAAGGAGCACAAGCCGACGTTCAAGGACCTGCTCGGCAGAGTGGGCTTCCTGCCGATCGTCTGGATCGGCATCGGCCTCTCCGCGCTCCAGCAACTCGTCGGCATCAACGTGATCTTCTACTACAGCGCGTCGCTGTGGCAGTCCGTCGGTATCGATCCCACCAGCTCGTTCTTCTACTCGTTCACCACGTCGATCATCAACATCATCGGCACCGTCATCGCGATGGTCTTCGTCGACCGGATCGGCCGCCGGCCGCTCCTGCTGATCGGCTCCGTCGGTATGACGCTGTCGCTGGCCCTGGCCGCCTGGGCGTTCTCGTACAAGAGCGGCAGCGGCACCAACATCTCCATCCCCAACACGCAGGGCACGGTGGCGCTGATCGCCGCCCACTCGTTCGTGCTCTTCTTCGCGCTGTCGTGGGGCGTCGTCGTCTGGGTGCTGCTCGGTGAGATGTTCCCCGGCAGGATCCGGGCCGCCGCGCTCGGCGTCGCCGCGTCGGCGCAGTGGATTGCCAACTGGGCCGTCACGGTCACCTTCCCGACCCTGTCGGACTGGGATCTGTCGGGGGCGTACGTGATCTATTCGGCCTTCGCCCTGCTCTCGGTCTTCTTCATCCTGAAGTGGATTCCCGAGACCAAGGGCAAGGCACTGGAGGACATGGGCTGACCGGCCCCGGGCTGGCCTCGGGTCGTCATCGGGTCGGCCTCGGGCCGGCCCCGTGCCGGGGATTCCCCGCCCCGTCGGGGCCCGGAATCTCCCCATCGGCCGAAGCCGGCCACCGCCTGCGAAGATGACGTGGTGGACATCGTCATTCTTGCCGTAGTCATCGCCCTGGTCGCTGTCGGCGTGATCAGCGGGCTCGTGGTCAGCAGCCGCAAGAAGAAGCAGCTGCCGCCCTCGGCACCGTCGAGCACGCCGACCATCACGACCCCGCCCGCGGAGCCGCACGTCGGCGACGAGTCGGGGCCGCCGCGGGAGGAACCCCGCCGCACCATCGAGGAGGTGGGCCTCCCCGACGCGGCGGACGCGACCGCGACGCCGCCCGCCGTCGAGGACCCGGTCGTGGCCGCCCCGCCCGTGGCGATCGAGGTCCCGGAACCGTCCGCGGGCCGTCTGATCAGACTGCGGGCCCGGCTCGCCCGCTCGCAGAACACCCTCGGCAAGGGGCTGCTCACGCTGCTGTCGCGCGAGCACCTCGACGAGGAGACGTGGGAGGAGATCGAGGACACCCTGCTCACCGCCGACGTCGGTGTCGCGCCCACGCAGGAGCTGGTGGACCGGCTGCGTGAGCGGGTCAGGGTGCTCGGTACGCGTACGCCCGACGAACTGCGTTCGCTGCTGCGCGAGGAACTGCTCGCGCTGCTCCGTACGGACTTCGACCGCGCCGTGAAGACCGAGAGCGGTCTGGACACCCCGGGTGTCGTGATGGTCGTCGGCGTCAACGGCACCGGCAAGACCACGACGACGGGCAAGCTGGCGCGCGTACTGGTGGCCGACGGCAGGTCGGTCGTGCTCGGTGCCGCCGACACGTTCCGCGCCGCCGCGGCCGATCAGCTCCAGACGTGGGGCGAGCGCGTGGGCGCTCGTACGGTGCGCGGCCCCGAGGGCGGCGACCCGGCGTCGATCGCCTTCGACGCGGTCAAGGAGGGCATCGCCGAGGGGGCCGACGTCGTCCTCATCGACACCGCGGGGCGGCTGCACACCAAGACCGGGCTGATGGACGAGCTCGGCAAGGTCAAGCGCGTCGTGGAGAAGCACGGTCCGCTGGACGAGGTGCTGCTGGTCCTGGACGCGACGACGGGGCAGAACGGCCTCGTACAGGCGCGGGTGTTCGCCGAGGTCGTGAACATCACCGGCATCGTGCTGACCAAGCTGGACGGTACGGCCAAGGGCGGCATCGTGATCGCGGTCCAGCGCGAGCTGGGCGTGCCGGTCAAGCTGATCGGGCTGGGCGAGGGTCCTGACGACCTGGCGCCGTTCGAGCCGGAGGCGTTCGTCGACGCGCTGATCGACGGCTGAGAGACGCCGCACGAGGCGCGCCGCACGAGGCGCCAGGCACCGCACGGGGCGCTTTACGGGGCGCCGTACGAAGAAAAGGGCCCTTCCGCGTGGTGCGCATGCGGCGGGGCCCTTCGTACGGAGGCGACGGGGCGCGACCGGCGACGCCACGGCGGCCGGGAGCCGGGGCTCAGTCGCGGATGGGCGAGCGGTGGCAGACGTACGCCAGGGTGCCGAGCAGCAGTCGCGCCTGCGGCGGGTCCGCCGCCGTGTCCAGGACCGGCGGCCGGAGCCAGCGGACGGGCCCGAGGCCGCCGAGATCGGACGGCGGGGCGGTGACATGGTCGCCCGCGCCCAGACAGCGCAGATCGAGACCGGCGTCGTCCCAGCCCATCCGGTAGAGCAGTTCGGGCAGTTCGGCCGCGGCGCCCGGTGCGACGAAGAAGTACGCCCGCCCCGTCGGCGTGGCGGCGACGGGGCCCAGCGGCAGTCCCATCCGCTCCAGCCTCACCAGGGCGCGACGGCCCGCCGGTTCGGCGACGTCGATGATGTCGAAGGTCCGCCCCACGGGCAGCAGTACGGCCGCACCCGGGGTCTCGGACCAGGCCCTGGCGGCATCGTCCAGCGTGGCGCCGGCGGGGACTTCACGTGCCGGGTCCAGCGGATGCGCACCCGGTGCGCGGCACCCGGCGGCGCCGCAGGAGCAGCCGCCCGCCGCGGCCCGTGCGCCGGGGACGACGTCCCAGCCCCAGAGGCCCGTGTACTCGGCCACCGTCGTGCACTCGGTGGTGCGGCCGCGGCGCCGTGAACCGGACCGCATCTCCCGGATTCCGCCGATCGTGAAGCCCATGCCCCCTCCAACGGGTCGAACTCGCGGGTAGTTACGATGCGGAGTCTCCTTGTGACCCTCCGTCGGTATCCCATTCCTTCGGTCTTGCTCCGGCCTTCACTCGGCTCCGAATTGGCCTCGCATCGGCCCCGTATCGGCGGCGCGAGGTGACGCTCGGGGTGGTGCGACCGAGTCCGTGCGCCCCCGCGTGCAACGCTCCACCTGTTCCTGATCGTCGCCTGTCAAGTGAATCGCGCCTGGCCGCAGGCGAGTTCATTCGAAGGGGTGGCGAATGGTGGCGTTTACGGAACGGCCCTCGCCGGAGGGGTGATCGTAGGATTACTTTGAGTACGCGAACGGTGGGAAGTCACACGTTCGTGGTTATGCCGCGGGCAACTCGGTTTCCTGTTCGAAGGAGCGCAATCTCCGGACAGACGACCGTAACTGACGGCATTCTGGTAGAAGTTCGCGCGACAGGGCTTCAGCGGATGGGGGCATTCCAGTGGGCGGCAGTGGCGCAGACGGTACGGCTACCGGCAAGCGCCCGAACGAGCAGTTGAGCTCGTGGTTCAGGCGCAGCGGCTGGTCCAAGGGCGAACTCGCGCGCCAAGTGAACCGCAGGGCCCGCCAGATGGGCGCGCACCACATCAGCACCGACACCTCGCGGGTACGCCGCTGGCTCGACGGCGAGCAGCCGCGGGAGCCCATCCCGCGGATCCTCTCGGAGCTGTTCTCCGAGCGCTTCGGCACCGTCGTCGCGGTCGAGGATCTCGGACTGCGCTCCGCGCACCAGTCGCCCTCGGTCTCCGGCGTCGATCTGCCCTGGGCCGCTCCCCAGACCATCTCCCTGATCAGTGAGTTCTCCCGCAGCGACCTGATGCTCGCCCGGCGCGGCTTCCTGGGGACGTCGCTCGCGCTCGCCGCCGGACCCGCCCTCATCGAGCCGATGCAGCGCTGGCTGGTGCCCACCTCGCCGGCCGACCAGGAGGGCGCGGCCGCCGCCGCGCGCCGCCCCTCCAAGCTCTCCATGCCGGAGCTGGACCTCCTGGAGTCGACCACGGTGATGTTCCGTCAGTGGGACGCGCAGTGCGGCGGCGGCCTGCGACGCAAGGCCGTCGTGGGCCAGTTGCACGAGGTGACGGACCTGCTCCAGGAGCCGCAGTCCGACGTCACCGCGCGGCGCCTGTTCCGGTGCGCGGCCGAACTGTCCGAGCTGGCCGGCTGGATGAGCTACGACGTGGGCCTCCAGCCCAACGCCCAGAAGTACTTCGTCCTGGCCCTGCACGCCGCCAAGGAGGCGGGGGACAAGGCCCTCGGGTCGTACATCCTCTCCTCCATGAGCCGTCAGATGATCCATGTCGGCCGCCCCGACGACGCCTTGGAGCTCATCCACCTCGCCCAGTACGGCGGCAGGGGCTGCGCCACGGCGCGTACGCAGTCGATGCTGTACGCGATGGAGGCGCGGGCCTACGCCAACATGGGGCAGCCCGGCAAGTGCAAGCGGGCGGTGCGGATGGCGGAGAACACCTTCGCCGACGCGGGGGACGACGGCGAGCCGGAGCCCGACTGGATCCGGTTCTTCTCCGAGGCGGAGCTCAACGGCGAGAACGCGCACTCCTACAGAGACCTGGCCTACGTGGCCGGGCGCAGCCCGACGTACGCCTCGCTCGCCGAGCCCGTCATGACGCGCGCCGTCGAGCTTTTCGAGAAGGACGAGGAGCATCAGCGGTCGTACGCGCTGAACCTCGTCGGGATGGCCACCGTCCACCTCCTGAAGAGGGAGCCCGAGCGCTCCACGCCGCTGATCAAGGAGGCGCTGGGCATTGCCAAGAAGGTGCGCTCCGAGCGCGTCAACACGCGCCTGCGCAAGACGGTGACGACGGCCACCAGGGACTTCGGGGACGTCTCCGAGATCAGCCAGCTCACCGAGCAGCTCACGGAGGAGATCCCAGAGGCCGCGGAAGCGGTCTGAGCGGCCCGTGGGGCGCCCGTGGGTCCGCGTTGCAACCCCTGAGCTTCCGGCCGCGGCATTCGCCCCGTACAACCCGACACGGCTTCCCCACGCCAGGTCACCGGGGCGGGTGTCGCGGCCGGATTCTGCCATCACCGCACCGCGCGACACGGCAGTTCATCCAGGCGTAACACGCCGGACGACTTCGTCACTGGCGCGAAACATCGGGCGGCATCGACCGAAATCACCCCACGTCAATCTCCTCACCACTAGTCGGCCCACTGAAGTAAGAGCATCCGCACGGGCCGTATTTCCCACCCACGAGGAGACGCCGGCCTTGAATGGCGCAGATACCGCATTCGTATTGATCAGTGCCGCGCTCGTCATGTTGATGACGCCCGGCCTGGCCTTCTTCTACGGCGGCATGGTCCGGGTGAAGAGCGCCCTGAACATGCTCATCATGTCCTTCATCTCGCTCGGCATCGTCAGTGTGCTGTGGGTGCTCTACGGGTACTCGCTCACGTTCGGTGACGACATCGGTGGAGGACTGCTCGGCAACTTCGACCACATCGGTCTGAAGGGCATCAACGCCGAGACGCTCACGGGCGGCACCGAGGGAATCCCCGTGTACGCCTTCGCCCTCTTCCAGCTGATGTTCGCCGTCCTGACTCCGGCGCTGATGAGCGGCGCACTCGCCGACCGCGTCAAGTTCACCGCCTGGGCGCTGTTCATCGCCCTCTGGGTCACCGTCGTCTACTTCCCGGTCGCGCACTGGGTGTGGCAGGCAGACGGCTGGCTCTTCAAGCTGGAAGTGATCGACTTCGCCGGTGGTACGGCGGTCCACATCAACGCCGGTATCGGGGCACTCGCCGCGGTGCTTGTCGTCGGCAAGCGCATCGGCTTCAAGAAGGACCCGATGCGGCCGCACAACCTGCCGCTGGTGGTACTCGGCGCCGCGCTGCTGTGGTTCGGCTGGTTCGGCTTCAACGCCGGCTCCGCCCTCGCCGCCAACGGCACGGCCGCCGTCATGGCCTTCAACACGCAGATCGCCACCGGCGCGGCCATGCTCGGCTGGCTGATCTACGAGCGCATCAGGCACGGCGCGTTCACCACCCTCGGCGCGGCCTCAGGAGCCATCGCCGGTCTCGTGGCGATCACCCCGTCCGGCGCGCACGTCAACCCGTTCGGCGCGCTGCTCATCGGCGTCGTCGCCGGAGCGGCCTGCTCGTGGGCCGTCAGCCTCAAGTACAAGCTGGGCTACGACGACTCGCTCGACGTGGTCGGCGTCCACCTCGTCGGCGGCGTCATCGGCACCCTGCTCGTCGGAGTCCTCGCCATCGACGGCATCGGCGGGGCCTCGCAGCTCGGCAAGCAGGCGATCGGCGCCTTCTCGGTGATGGCGTACTCCTTCGTGGTCTCCTGGATCCTGGCCAAGATCGTCGACGTCACCATCGGCTTCCGGGCCTCCGAGGACGACGAGACCAGCGGTGTGGACATGGCATTCCACGCGGAATCCGCCTACGACTTCAGCGCGGTGGGAGGCTCGCCCTCGGGCCGAAGCAGTGTGACCGCTCCGGACAAGGACTTCGCCGCCGCGGCGCAGAACAAGAAGGTGGACGTATGAAGCTCATCACCGCAGTCGTCAAGCCACACCGACTGGACGAGATCAAGGAGGCCCTCCAGGCCTTCGGCGTCCAGGGCCTGACGGTCACGGAAGCTAGCGGCTACGGCCGGCAGCGCGGCCACACCGAGGTCTACCGGGGCGCGGAGTACACCGTCGACCTGGTACCGAAGATCCGCATCGAGGTGCTGGTCGAGGACGGCGACGCCGATGAGCTCATCGAGGTCGTCGTGAAGGCCGCCAGGACAGGCAAGATCGGTGATGGCAAGGTGTGGAGCGTGCCGGTGGACACGGCGGTCCGCGTACGTACGGGGGAACGCGGCCCGGACGCTCTCTGACACCGGACACGATCCGATGCCGGCGCGTGCTCGGTGAGCGGGCATCGTCTCGCGCCGCGCGC
>NZ_JBHUUW010000071.1:0-38265 GCF_042670825.1 Streptomyces sp. NPDC057137
CCCCCGCCGCGGCCGCTCCGCGTAAGCCCGAGGGGAGATCCCGGTGGTGGGTACCGTCCGCGGCGCCCGCCACCGGGCGCACCTGTCCGACGACCGTTCCGCAGCCTCATCTCTCCCCGCCGGCCCTCCGCCTACGCGGCCGGACTCGCCGGCCGTCTACGAAAGGACCCCCGATGCCTCGGTCACGTCCCCTCCACCCGGCCTCTCGCCTGGCCTCAACCGCGCTGGGAAAGCTGTGGCACCTGCCACCCAAGCGCAACCAGGTCCGTGTGACCCGAGCCGTGCCTGCCTTGATGCGCGACGGGACAGCCCTGCTCGCCGACCACTACGCGCCGGTCGTCCCCGGCCCGAGCCCGACAATCCTGATGCGCGGGCCCTACGGGCGCGGTTGGCAGCTCGGACTGCTCAACGCCCAGATCTTCGCTGAGCGCGGCTACCACGTCCTGCTGCAGTCCACCCGCGGCACCTTCGGCTCCGGCGGGCTCTTCCGACCCGCCGCCGATGAGCCGCACGACGCCCACGACACTGTCGTCTGGCTACGCGAACAGGACTGGTTCGACGGCCGGCTCGCCACCGTCGGCAGCAGCTACCTCGGCTTCACCCAGTGGGCGCTCGCCCTCGACCCGCCGCCCGAACTCGCCGCGTCCGTCGTGACCGTCGGCCTGCACGACATCGGCCGCGCTGCCTACGAACAAGGCCCTCTGGAGCTCTACAACACCCTGATGTGGGCCGAACTCCTCTCCCACCAGGAACGGAACAGCACGCTGTCGGGCATCACACGGATGATCCGCACCGAGCGCCGTCTCGCCCCCGCCCTGGCCCGTCGGCCCCTGCGCGGCGTCCTCGCCTCACTTGGCGAGCACGGGTCGCCCTGGTACGAAGAGTGGCTCGCCCACCCCGACCTGGATGCCCCTTACTGGCAGCCCCTGCGCGCCACCGACGCGCTGCACGGCATCACCGCTCCCACTCTGCTGATCGGCGGCTGGTACGACGCCTTCCTCACCCAGACCCTGGACCAGTACGACCTGCTGCGCGGCCGAGGCGTCGACACCGCCCTTGTCATGGGGTCATGGACCCACGTGAACATCGATCCGAAGGTCGTCCTGCCCCACACACTGGCCTGGCTCGACGAGCACGTCGCCCACCGCGCCCCCGCCACCAGCCGCCTGCGTGGCGCGCTGGTCCACGTCGGGGGCGCCAACCGCTGGGACCACACCCCCACTTGGCCGCCGGACAGTACTGGCGTGCGCACCTGGCATCTGCAGCCGGCCGGATCCCTCACCGAGACGCCTCCCGGCCCGGACGGTGCAACGACCACCCTGCACCACGACCCCGCCGACCCCACCCCCTCACCTGGCGGCCGCCTCATGGCGTTCGGAGGAGGCCCCCAGGACAACCAGGACACCGAGGCCCGGGAGGACGTCGTCACCTTCACCACACCGCCGCTGGCCCAACCCGTCGAAATCCACGGCGCCCCCGTCCTCGACATCCACCTCGCCTCCGACAATCCCGAAGCAGATCTCTTCGCCCGCCTGTGCGACGTCCACCCTGACGGCCGCTCGATCAGCATCACCGATCGCATCGTCCGCCTCACCCCCAAGGACACGCAGCCCGACCAGACCCGCATCGTCCGTATCACTCTCGACCCGACCGCCTACCACCTGCGACCCGGCCACCGCCTGCGCCTCCAGCTCGCCGGCGGCGCCCACCCGCGGTTCGCCGGCAATCCCGGCACCGGCGAAACAGCCACCACCAGCGCCCACACGCGTCCTGTCACTCACACCATCCACCACGATCAGGCCCACCTGTCCCGGCTCACGGTGCCGGCCGTGCCGCTGCCCCTGGACCTGCCCCCGGAGCAGGTCCAGGGGCAGGTCCAGGGGCAGTAGGACAGGGCTCGCAAGTGATCACCGCGAGGTGTGGCCCGTTGGCGCGCCGGCTGTACGGATCGCGCGCCCCGACCTCTTCTGACGCTGCGGGACAGTGCGTAAGGAACGTTCTATACAATAGGACGATGACCAGCATTGCGGACGGAGTGAAGCCGGCCCCCCGACCGTCGGTAGCGCGTGATCGGCTGCTCCGGACGGCCGGCAGACTGTTCTACGCAGAGGGAATTCGCTCGGTCGGAGTGGATCGCGTGATGGCGGAGGCCGAGGTCGCGCGTGGCACGTTCTACCGGCACTTCCAGGGCAAGGAAGATCTCGTACGCGCCTACCTGGAAGCTACCGACCAGGGGATTCGCGCGCGCGTGGCGGCCGCGGCCGCGGGGACGCGAGACCCTGCGGTCCTGTTGCTGCTCGTGGCGGACGACATCGGCGCGGAGTTGTGCGGCGACGGGTTCCGCGGATGTCCGTTCATCAACGCGGCCGCCGAATACGCGGACCGGCAGAGCCCCGTGCATCAGGCCGTTCTCAACCACCGCGCCTGGTTCCACCAGGTGGTGGAGGACGCGTTCCGGGGCGTCGGCAACTCCGCTCCCGCGCAGGCCGCCGACAGCATGGTCGCCCTGCGCGACGGGGCCATGGTTGCCGGCTACCTCAACGACCCGATGACTGCTCGCCGCACTCTGGCGCACGGCACGTCCGCGCTCCTCGCCGCGGGCTGACGCACTGCGGCCAGGAAAGCTGTCCTCGCGTGTCTGCCCCCACCGTGGCGGTAAGGCCACGGCGGGGGCAGACACGCGAAGGGGCAGGCGTCAGCGAGCGGTACCCCTGACGGCGTCCTCGATCAGGTGGGTGACGGCGCCGGGGTTGGTCAGCTGCGCGGCGTGAGGCGCGTCGACCTCGACCGTGTGGGCGTGTGCCCGCGAGGCCATGAATCGTTCGGCGGCCGGCGGGATGGCGTGGTCCTCCTTGGCGACCAGGTACCAGGACGGGATGGTCTTCCACGCGGGAGTTCCCGAAGGCTCTCCCAGCGCCTCTGCGGTGATCGGACGCTGAGTGGCAGCGAGTTCGGCGGCGTCGGTGCTGCTGAGACGGTCGCTGAGGAAGACGTCGCTGAACTTGTTGGGCTTGATGTAGAGATCGGTCCCGGTGGCGCCATCGTCCTGGGTGAAGGGGACTGCGTTCAGTGAGGTGGGCACAGGGGCGTCGGGGTCGTCGCTCAAGTGGCTGCCGGGGAACTTCGCGCTCACCGTGGCCGTGCTCTCACCCCGGTCCAGAGCGAAGGCGGCGATGTAGACGAGGGCCCTGACATTGGGGCTCTTGGTGGCCGCGTTCGTGATGACGGCTCCGCCGTAGGAGTGGCCTACCAGGACAACGGGCCCGTGAATCGTCTTGAGGTAGTCGGCGAGGTAACGCGAGTCGCCGGACAGGCTGCGCAGTGGGGTGGGGGGAGCTGCGACTGGATAGCCCTCACTCTGCAGACGCTTGACGACGCTGCTCCAGCCTGCGGAGTCGGCCCAGGCGCCATGGACGAGAACAACGGTCGGTTTGCGCGATTCCGAGGTGTGCGGGGCCGACGTGGCGGACGCCAACGGCGCCAGTACGGCGGCGAGGGCGACGCCCGCGATTCCGAGGGAGGCATGGGTGATCGTGCGGCGGCGAATCATGGCGCGTCTCCGTTTACAGGGGAAGGGGCCGCAGCGGGCGGTGGCGGCCTCACCGGGACGGGCATCTGCCAGGGCTGACGTTGCACCGAAACCCGTGTCGGGCATGTCGAGGACACACGTCGCAACCGGCCCTCCACCTCTAGTGGATGGAACGTTCTGTCTACTTCAACTTACCGAGCACCGGCACCGGAAGCAAGGAAGGAGACAGAACGTTCCAGACATTCACCAGGACGGGCCGGTACGCGGCGGTGGCGCCTCCGTTCTGGAACCTGACGCAACTCCTGTGCCACTCCACAGCACAGATAGCCGATCGAGGCCTCCGTGGTGGACAGAATGTAAGCGTGTTTCCTTGATGGGGGCTGATGCCACGCCAGTGGCCCACGAAAGGACAGAGCCATCTACATTCACCACCTTCTTCTTCCGAAGGCCGACCGCCCGAACGTCTCGGAGAAGAACGAGAAGCTCTCCCTGATGCGCATGCCGCTTCCCTCAACCCCCGAAGGGGTGTCCGCTCTGCGGGCGAGCGTGGGCGCGGATGCGGGGTCAGACCGTGCCGAGAACAAGGTCATCGACGGCCCGGGGGGTGAGCTGCGCCTGCGGATCATCCGCCCAGACGGCCCTGTCCGGGCCGTGTTTCTCAACGTTCACGGTGGCGGGTGGACCATCGGCGCTCCGGAACAGGACGACGCGTACAACGAGCGCACCGCACTGGCGACCGGTGTCGCCACTGTCAGTCCCGACTACCGCCTGGCGCCCGAACACACACTCGCGAACCAAGTAGCCGACGTCAACGCCGCGCTCGCATGGATCGCCCGGGTGGGGAATGAGGAGTTCGGCACCGAACGCATTCTCATCGGAGGCGCCTCCGCGGGAAGTCACCTTGCCTCACTGGCCGTGCTCCATGCGCGCGACGAACTTGGCATCATCGAGCGGGTCGCCGGTGCGAGCCTTCTCTACGGCGCGTACGACATCAGCGCATCCATCGCTGAGCGCCTCACCACGCCCCAGACCTTCGGCCTCACCGCTGAGTTCATCCGGGCCACCCGTCAGGCCATCGGCAGTGGAGATCCGGAGATCTGGCGGAACCCGAAATTCTCCCCGATCTATGCGGACCACTCGAATCTGCCCCCGGCCCTCTTCACCGTCGGCGACATCGACCCGCTGTTGGATGACTCCCGGTTCCTGGCCGCGCAGTGGAAGGCCGCAGGCAACGAGGCCCGTCTCGACATCTGGGCCGACGGCCCGCACGGCTTCCCGAATCTCATCTCCGAATTCAGCGAACCGGTCGAGGCGCGTATCAACGCCTGGATCGATTCGGTCCTCGCCTCCTGAGCGGTTTCCCGCCGGCCGCGCGGGTCCGGAGCGGTCGGCACCATCGCCTGAAGGGTGTGGAACCTTACGACGCCGTCACCGTTGGCCACGTAGTGGACCGGCTACCGCTGCCGCCAGGTGTCGAGGTGGTGGAGCAGCGAGAGTCTGACGGCTTCCGGCTGTTCCAGGGCGAGATGACCGGTAGCGATCACTTCCAGCACGGATCGAGGAATGCCGCCGGCGAGTTCCTCGGCATGCGCCAGGGGTGTGGCCACGTCGTGGGTACCGCCGATGATCAGTGTCGGAGAAGTGATCTTCGAGAGGCAGAGCCTGAGGTCATAGGCGGCCAGTGCGTCGCAGCACGCTGCGTACCCGTCGGGGTCGGTGGCAGCCAGGTCGGCCAGCAGTTCCCCTCCCAGGAGTGTGGCGGCGGTGTCCGGGTCGGCGAACCATCGTGAGGGGCTTGTGGTGAGCAAGGGCCCGATGCCCTTCTCCCTTACGAGAGCGGCGCGTTGTGCCCACGCCTCGGGTGGGCCGAAGTGTGCGGACGAGCAGATCAGTGCCAGTGAGTCGATGCGTTCGGGGTGTTGAGCTGCCAGCTGCGCGCCGATCGCGCCGCCCAGAGAGATGCCCGCGTAGTGGAAACGGTGGCGTCCCAGGCGATCGACGAGGTCGAGGACACCTGCGGCGAGTTCATCGACGGTGGTGCTCCCCGAATCCGGATCGCGCAACCGATCGGTTGGGGAGCCGCCGTGGCCTGGCAGATCGAAGCGCAGCACTTGGTGGTCGCGGGCCAGGCAGGCCAGTTGGGGTTCCCAGAGCGCCAGGGTGGTGCCGAGTGAGGGACCGAGAACAAGGAGAGGCGCTTGGGGCGGTCCGGACAGGACGTGATGCAGGGGTGGGGCAGAGGTCACGGCGACGGGCTCTTTCCGGTACTGAGGACGGGGAGTGGTGATCAGCGCTCCAGTACGAGGGCGAGTCCCTGGCCGACACCGATACAGAGGGCGGCAACGCCTACGCCCGAGCCCGCGGCCTTGAGCTGATGGGCGACCGCGCCGGCCAGGCGGGCGCCCGAGGCGCCGAGTGGGTGGCCGATGGCGATGGCGCCGCCTCGCGGGTTGAGAGTCGCCGGGTCCAGGTCGGGCCACTCGGCGACACACCCGAGAACCTGGGCGGCGAAGGCCTCGTTGAGTTCGAGCGTGGTCAGGCCGGCGAAGGAGCGCCCCGCTCGGGCGAGCGCCCGGTTCACTGCTCCGACGGGAGCGAGACCGAAGTACTGCGGCTCGATGGCGGAGACGGCGGACGCCGAGATCCTGGCGAGGGGTTCTCGTCCGGTGGCTTTGAGTCCTTTTTCGTCGGCCAGCATCAGCACGGCCGCGCCGTCGTTGAGAGGGGAGCTGTTGGCGGCGGTGACTGTGCCGTTCTCTTTCCGGAACGACGGGGGAAGCTGGGCCATCGCCCGGAGCGAGGCTCCCTCCCGAACGCACTCGTCGTGGTCGACCCACAGGGCCTCGCCTCGCCGCTGCGGGACGGAGACGGGGACCACCTCGGGGTCGTACAGGCCGTCCTTCCATGCCTGGGCAGCCTTCTTATGGCTGCCCAGTGCGAATGCGTCCTGCTGCTCACGCGTGATGTGGTGTTTCTCCGCGATGAGTTCCGCGCTTTCGCCCAGCGGGACGGTCCACTGCGGCTCCATGGCTGGGTTGACCATCCGCCAGCCCAGTGTGCTGGAGTACAGCTCTTGGTGTCCGGCGGGGAATGCCCGGTCGGGCTTGGGCAGGACCCAGGGGGCGCGGGTCATCGACTCGACTCCGCCGGCCAGGGCGATGGAGACGTCGCCGAGCGCGACAGCCCGCGCCGCCTGGATGACTGCCTCCAGCCCGGAGGCACAGAGACGGTTGACCGTGACACCGGGGACGGTCACGGGGAGTCCCGCAAGCAGCGCGGCCATACGGCCGACGTTACGGTTCTCCTCCCCCGCGCCGTTGGCGTTGCCGAAGAAGACGTCACCGATCAGGGAGGGTTCCAGGTCGGTACGTGCGAGGAGTTCGCTGATCACGTGGGCTGCCAGATCATCCGGCCGTACGGAGGCGAACTGACCGTTGTACTTGCCGACCGGCGTGCGGACGGCATCGACGACATAGACGTCTCTGTGTGCCTGAGCCATTACGAGACTCCTCCGGCGAGCCTGACTTCGGCCGCGGTGTGGTCGATTATCTGCTGGGGTGTGACACCGTGCGCGGTCTCGACGAGCACCAGTCCGTCCTCCGTGACATCGAGAACGCCGAGGTCGGTGATGATCCGGTTGACACACGCCCGGCCGGTCAGGGGGAGGTCGCATTCCTCCACCACCTTCGAGCTGCCGTCCTTCGCCGTGTGCGTCATCACCACGACGACCCTGCGGGCGCCGTGGACAAGGTCCATGGCGCCCCCGATGCCTGTGATCAGTTTGCCGGGGACGGCCCAGTTGGCGAGATCGCCGCGAGCGGAAACCTGCATGGCGCCGAGCACGGCGACGTCGATGTGCCCCCCGCGGATCATCCCGAAGGAGAGAGCCGAGTCGAAGTAGGAGGCGCCGGGCAGGACCGTGACAGTCTCCTTGCCCGCGTTGATCAGATCAGGGTCGACCTCGTCCTCGGTGGGGTAAGGGCCGACGCCGAGGATGCCGTTCTCCGATTCCAGTACGACGTGGACCTCTTCGGGAACGTGGTTGGGAATCAGTGTCGGCAGGCCGATGCCGAGGTTGACGTATTCGCCGTCCTTGAGTTCGCCGGCCGCGCGGGCCGCGATCTCCTGTCTGCTCCACGCCATCAGTGGTGTACCGACTCTCGCGCTCGGGGCACGGACACCGTGCGCTGCTCGATCTGTTTGTCGCAGGCCTGCTCGACGGTGAGCGCGATGACGCGCTGCACGAAGATGCCGGGCAGATGAATCTCGTCCGGGTCGATCTCCCCTGGTTCCACCAGCTGTTCGACCTCGGCGATCGTGATCCGTCCGGCCATCGCAGCGAGCGGGTTGAAGTTGCGGGTGGACTTGTTGAAGACGAGGTTGCCGTGACGGTCGCCCTTGGCGGCGCGTACAAAAGCGAAGTCGGTACGGATGCTGTGCTCCAGTACGTACTGCGTTCCGTCGAAGGCGCGCACCTCTTTGGGCGGTGAGGCAATCGCCACACCGCCTTCGCCGTCGTACCGCCACGGCAGACCGCCCTCGGCGATCTGCGTACCCACTCCGGCCGGGGTGTAGAAAGCAGGGATGCCGCAGCCGCCGGCCCGCAGCCGCTCGGCGAGCGTCCCCTGCGGGATCAGCTCAACCTCCAGCTCACCGGCCAGGTACTGCCGGGCGAACTCCTTGTTCGCGCCGATGTACGAGCCGGTGACCCGGGCGATCCGACCGGCCGCGAGGAGTACGGCGAGGCCGGAGTCCATGGCACCGCAGTTGTTCGACACAACTCCGAGGCCGCTGGTCCCGCGCTCGTACAGTGCCTTGATCAGTACGTTCGGCACTCCCCCGAGCCCGAATCCGCCCACGGCGAGTGTCGCTGCGTCCCTGATGTCGACCACGGCCTGCGCGGCGGTGGCGACCTCCTTGTCCATCACAGTTGAGCGTGCCTTTCGTCTGCGTGCCGAACCTGCTCAGGCGGCTGCCGCCGCCAGGTCGGACGGGTGCAGGGCGAGGGGGGTGACCTGGATAGTCATGTAGGGGAACAGCGGCAGCTTCCACAGGACGTCGTGCAATGCCTCGTTGCTCTCGACGTCGAAGACACTGAGGTTGGCGTACTGCCCGACACAGCGCCAGATGTGTACCCATACACCGCTCTTCTGGAGCTCGTGGCAGTAAGCCTTCTCCTGTGCCACGAGTTCGCTGCGGGCCTGGTCCTCGAGGCCTTCAGGAATCGCGACGTCCATCGTCACTGCGAACAACATGCGGGTTTCCTCTTGCTGGGTGGGGGCGCGTCCGCCGGCGGACGACGGGGAGGCCAGGTTTCACCACCGGGCTCGTTCGTCAGTCCCGGTCGAGTGTGAAGTTGTAGGTGACTTCGTTTCCGCCGCCGTCGGATGCCGGCGCGGGGCTCAGGATCAGCTCCGGCTTGACCGCCGAGGCGATGTCGTCCTCGACGTGGGTTCCGCCGTGGAAGTAGAGCTGTGTGGTGACGAGTTGATGCCCGGGTGCCGAGACCTTGAGGTGCAGATGTGCGGGGCGCCACGCGTGCCAGCCCGCCGCCGTGATGAGCCGGCCGCAGGAGCCGTCAGTGGGTATCTGGTAGGGCGCGGGCTCCACGGTATGAATCTTGAACAGGCCCTGTGCATCGGCGATGACCGTGCCGCGCAAGTTCCACTCCGGCAGGCCGGGCGCGAACTGCGAGTAGAAGCCGTCGGAGTCCGCATGCCAGATTTCGACCTTGGCGCCGGCCTGCACCTCACCGTCCACGTTCGTGACCTGCCCCTGGAAGAGCAGGGGTGTGCCGCTCTCGTTCTCCCGGGCGGGAAGTGTGGCTTCGCTGGGGAGCTCCGGGGAGCCCTGAACGTAGTAGGGGCCCTCGATGGTGCCTTTGCTGCCGCCGCGGTTCTCGTTGGCCACCTCTTCGACGACATGCTCGAGCCACACGTCGAGGAAGAGAGGCCACTCTCCGTCGAGCCCTACCTGGATGAGCCAGGACTTGAGGACGTCGTACTCGGCGTAGGTGACCTTGTGGCGGCGGATGATCTCGTGCACGGCGCCGATGAGTTCACTCGCGAGGAGATCGATCCGCTTGGTGTCGGCGGCGGTCTCCTCACGCTGCCGGTTACGGAAACGTTCGGTTGCGGCGGCGCCTGACGCGGCTGCGGTGGCGGTGTTTGCCTCAGTCATTGCGGGTTCCTGTTCTGTTGTTTCCTGGTGGCTACGGACCGGCTCACAGATCCTGGCGGTAGCGGGCGAGCTTTTCGGGGGCGATCTCGATGCCCAGTCCCGCGCCCTCGCGGATCCGCAGGGTTCCGTTCTCGATCTCCAGCGGTTCTGCGAGCAGGTCGTCGCTCATGTCGAGGAAGTTGGAGAGTTCCCCGGCCCGCTGAGCCGTGAGCCGGTGGGCCGCGCCGAAGGCGGCCGAACACAGCGTGCCGATCTGGCCGTCGATCTGATTGCCCAGAACGACCTCGACTCCGAACCCTTCGCACTGGTGGAGCACACGCTGGGATGCGGTGAAGCCGGTGCGAGCAGTCTTGATACTGATGGCCGTGGCCGAGCCGGAGAGCAGTTCGCGCGTCACTTCGGCCGGGCGTGTGGCGCTCTCGTCGGCGATGAAGGGGATGCGGGTCCGGGCCACCAGCCAGCGTCGGCTCAAGACGTCGTCGGCGGGGCACAGTTCCTCGGCGAAGGTGAGGTCGAGATCCTCCATCGCCCGCAGGGCCCGCGCGGACTCCGAAGCGGTCCAGCCGCGGTTCCCGTCGATGTAGAGCTCGACGTCGGAGCCCAGTGCCGTACGCAAAGCGCGGCATGCCGCGACGTCGTCGGTGAAGGGTTTCCGTCCGACTTTGACCTTGAAGGTGGTGACACCGTAGGTGCTACGGATGTGTTCGGCCTCGGCGACCATCTGGTCGGCGGGCGCGAAGCCGACCATGTGCGAGACACGCATGCGATCGGTGTATCCGCCGAGGAGCTCGGTCACCGGAATCCCGGCTGCCTGGCCGATGATGTCCCACAGCGCCATGTCCATGGCTGACTTGGCCGCAGGGTTTCCGACGGTTCGGTCCAGCTGTTCGTGGATCAATTCCCTTTCCAGTGGGGAAAGGCCCAGGATCTGCGGTGTGAAAATTTTCTCGATCACGGCGATTATGGACTGCTGCGTCTCGCCGTAGGTGAAGGGCCGCGGCGGGGCTTCCGCCGTACCGACAAGCCCGCTGTCGGTGTGGACTCGCACCAGGACGTGTTCGGCAGCGTGCACCTCGCCGCTGGCAAACTTGAGCGGCTTCCTGTAGGGGATCGAGAACGGAATAGAGTCAACCCTGGTTATTTTCACGCGGTTCCTCGGTGCACTTCACTCTCGATAAACACGTTGTTTCTTTCCAGGACGGTCAAAAACCTTTGGAGAAGAGCAGACTTGTCATCCTCGCGCCAGGCCATCGCAAGGCTCACCGGCTTGGCGTCCTTCATGGTTTTGCAGACCACGCCCTCTCGCGGTGCCGATCGGATGGAGTCCGGGAGGAGGGTGACACCGAGGCCGGCGGCGACGAGTGCGAGCGCGGTGGAGGTCTCGGTGACCTCGTACGCACAGTGCGGATAGAAGTCGGCCGCGAGACAGCTCCTGACGACCGCGTCGTTGACGACTGAACTCAGAGCCGATCCATACATGATGAAGTCCTCCTGCCACAGCTGCTCGACACTCACCTCCCCCGCGTCGGCCAGCCAGTGGTCCTGGGGGACGGCGAGGACCAGGGGCTCGTGCGCGATGGTGCGATGGGATATTCCTTCACGTCTGGTCGGAGGGCGCAGGACGCCGATGTCCAGACGTTTTTCACACAGCCCCTCTTCCTGAGCCGGTGTGAGCATCTCCGTATGCACCTCGAGCACGACTCCGGGCAACTCCCGCTTCATGAGCCGCGCCAGTGCCGGGAGCTGACGGAAGGAAGCGGATCCGGTGAGTCCGATGCGCAGCACTCCCTCGGCCCCGCGGGCGAAGCGTCCGGCCCGGTCCACCGCCTCGTCCAATGACCTCAGGATGTTCAGAACGTCCGTACGGAAAACCTCTCCGGCGCTGGTCAGGGCTACCTGTCGCGTAGTCCTGGTAAATAAAACCACGCCGATTTCTGATTCAAGTTTCCGAATCGCCTGCGAAAGCGGTGGCTGAGCCATATGAAGCCGCTCGGCGGCCCGGCCGAAATGTTTGGTATCGGCCACGGCGGCGAAATAGCGAAGGTGCCTCAGTTCCATTTTCTTCTCCGCATGGATTGCCTCTCATCGTAGTGAGGGATTCCCCCGTCCACAAATATCCGATGTCAGCTTATTGAGAGGCTGGAGATATCAATACCCCCCTTGGTCAACCCTGGGGAAACACCTAGGGCCATGTCTTCATCGCGCTGTCATCGTGCTGAAAAGAGCCCGTCACCGAACAGTCGCCGGCTCGCGGCGACGCGGACGCAAGTGTGGAGGGACCATGGCCGAGGCCCACAGCAGTGCGCGGACCATCCTCGAAGACGCCCTGGTGGAGGACGCGGAGAGTGGGACGTACCGTGTCCGCCGCTCCGTCTTCACCGACGAGGAGCTCTTCGAGCTCGAGATGAAGCACATCTTCGAGGGCAACTGGGTCTATCTCGCGCACGAGAGTCAGATCCCCGAGATCGGGGACTACTTCACCACGTACATCGGCCGCCAGCCCGTGGTCATCTCGCGGGACAAGCAGGGCGAGTTGCACGCGCTCATCAACGCGTGCAGCCATCGCGGCGCGATGCTGTGCCGCAGGAAGACCGACAACCGCACCACCTTCACCTGCCCTTTCCACGGATGGACCTTCAACAACACCGGCAAGCTCCTCAAGGTCAAGGACCCGCGTGGGGCCGGTTATCCGGAGCAGTTCAACACTGACGGTTCACACGACCTGACCAAGGTCGCGCGGTTCGAGAGCTACCGCGGCTTCCTCTTCGGGAGCCTCAGGGCAGATGTGAAGCCGCTGGCCACGCACCTCGGTGAGGCGGCGAAGGTCATCGACATGGTGGTGGACCAGTCTCCTGAGGGGCTTGAGATCCTGCGCGGCTCGTCGAGCTACACGTACGACGGCAACTGGAAGCTTCAGACGGAGAACGGGGCCGACGGCTATCACGTCTCGGCGACTCACTGGAACTACGCCGCCACCACTGCCCGCCGCACCTCCGGTGAGTCCACGAACGACACGAAGAACATGGACGCCGGGGGCTGGTCGAAGCAGAAGGGCGGCTTCTACTCCTTCGAGCACGGGCACCTGCTGCTCTGGACGAAATGGCTCGACCCGAGCAACCGGCCGCTGAACGAACGGCGTGACGAGCTCGTCAAGGAGTTCGGCGAGGACAAGGCCGACTGGATGATCGGCGTGTCCCGCAATCTGTGCCTCTACCCCAACGTCTATCTGATGGATCAGTTCAGCTCGCAGATCAGGCACTTCCGGCCCATCTCTGTGGACAGGACCGAAGTCACGATTTACTGCATCGCGCCGAAGGGCGAGAGCGCGGAGGCCCGTGCGAACCGCATCCGGCAGTACGAGGACTTCTTCAACGCCACCGGCATGGCCACCCCGGACGACCTGGAGGAGTTCCGGTCGTGTCAGAAGACCTACCTCGCCGGCTCCGCTCCGTGGAACGACCTGAGCAGGGGGGCGGTGCACCAGATCAGCGGACCGGACGAGGACGCCGAGAAGGTCGGGCTCCATCCGGTGGCCAGTGGCGTACGTACAGAGGACGAGGGCCTCTACCCCATCCAGCACGGGTACTGGCTCGAAACCCTGCGCCATGCGCTGGAGACCGACCGAATCGCCGACGTCGCCCCCGCCGGGCACTGAACGACTGGGACCCAAGAGATGACTACCGCTGCCGACGCCGGGACCACCACTCTGGAGACGGTCCGTCAGTTCCTTTACCGCGAGGCGCGTTTCCTCGACGATCGGCAGTTCGAGGAGTGGCTCGACTGCTACCACACCGATGCCGAGTTCTGGATGCCCGCCTGGGCCGACGACGACGAGCTGACCCGCGACCCGCAGAGTGAGATCTCACTGATCTACTACGCCAACCGCGGGGGCTTGGAGGACCGGGTCTTCCGTATCCGTACGGACCGCTCCAGCGCGACCAGCCTTCCCGAGCCCCGCACCGGCCACAACATCACCAATGTGGAGATCACCGGCCAGGACGGTCCGCTGGTGGACGTGCGGTTCAACTGGTTCACGCTCTACTACCGCTACCAGAGCGTCGACACGTACTTCGGCACGTCCTTCTACCGCATCGATCTCGCCGACGACGCGCCGCTGATCACGAGCAAGAAGGTCGTCCTCAAGAACGACTACGTGCATCACATCGTCGACATCTACCACGTCTGAGCCTTCTCGGCCTGCCTGAAATGAGCACCTCCATGGCGCACCAAGTGGCCTTGAGTTTCGAGGACGGCATCACCCGCTTCGTCCGCTGTGACGCGGACGAGACCGTCGCCGAAGCCTCCTACAAGGCTCGCATCAACATTCCGCTCGACTGTCGCGACGGCGCGTGCGGCACCTGCAAGGTCTTCTGCGAGTCGGGCAGTTACGACGGCGGCGACTACATCGACGAGGCGCTCACCGAGGACGAGGCGAGCCAGGGATACGCGCTGCCCTGCCAGATGATGCCGCACAGCGATCTTGTGCTGCGTGTGCCCTCCACCTCGGCCGCCGCGAAAACCGGCGCCGCGAAATACACGGCCGCGGTCACCGGGCTGGAGCGCCTGTCCCGGACCACCGCCGGATTCACTCTGCGGGTCGACGACCGGGAAGCCCTGACGTTCCTGCCCGGCCAGTACGTCAACGTGACCGTCCCCGGAACGGATCTGGCCCGGTCGTACTCGTTCAGCACAGGTCCCGCTCAACGCGAGACGTCGTTCCTCGTCCGCCTCACCGACGGCGGTGCGATGTCGGAGTATCTGCGCGATCAGGCACAAGTGGGCGACCGGATCGAGTTCTCCGGGCCCATGGGCGGTTTCTTCCTCCGGCAGATCAGCCGCCCGGCCCTGTTCCTCGCCGGCGGTACCGGCCTGGCCCCGCTCCTGTCCATGCTGGAGCAACTGGCCCAGCAACCGCCCACCCATCCCATCCACCTGATCTATGGGGTGACGACAGATCAGGACCTCACGCACGTCGACACCCTGGACGACTACGTCGACGTGATACCCGGCTTCACGTTCGAGTACTGCGTCGCGGACGAGGCCTCGAAGGCCCGCAACAAGGGTTTCGTCACCAGCCTGATCGACAGCGGCACCCTCCACGGCGGAGCGGCGGATGTGTACCTGTGCGGCCCCCCGCCCATGGTCGAGGCCGTACGCACTCACATCACCGGCCTCGGTGTCACACCCGCGAACTTCTACTACGAGAAGTTCGCCGTCAGTACCGGAAGCGTTCAGTGAACGCCCCCCGGCACCAGCCGGGCCGCTTCGCGGGCAAGTCGGCTGTCGTCACGGGTGCCGCCCAGGGAATCGGCCTCACCGTTGCCTCGCGTCTGGCGGTTGAAGCGGCAGACGTGGTGTTGGTCGACCGGTCCGAATTGGTCCACGAGGTGGCCGCGGAACTGGTGGACGCCGGCGGCAAGGCACACGGTGTGTGCGCCGATCTCGAACATTACGAAGGGGCGGCGCGGGCGGTCGCCGAGGCTCACCAGAAGCTTGGCCGGATCGACTGTCTGATCAACAACGTCGGCGGCACCATCTGGGCCAGGCCCTACGAGCACTACACACCCGAGCAGATCCAAGCAGAGATCCAGCGTTCCCTCTTCCCCACACTGTGGATGTGCCGGGCTGTTCTTCCCTGCCTCATCGACCAGGGCAGCGGCACCATCGTCAACGTGGCCTCGGTCGCCACCCGGGGTGTGAACCGCCTCCCCTACGCGGCAGCCAAAGGTGGCGTCCACGCGATCACGACGTCCCTCGCCATGGAGGTGGCTCAGTACGGGATCCGCGTCGTGGCCACCGCGCCCGGGGGCACCGAGGCACCAGTCCGGCGGGTCCCCCGCGGGCCGGCCGCAGCAGACGCCAACGAGCGCGATTGGTATCAACAGGTCGTCGACCAGACGGTGTCGTCCTCCCTGCTGAAGCGGTACGGAACCCTTGAGGAGCAGGCGGCAGCGATCGTTTTCCTCGCCTCTGACGAGGCTTCCTACATCACCGGCACGGTCCTTCCCGTCGCTGGTGGCGATCTCGGGTAGGCGGGGGCTTGGGAGCTTTGTCGCGGATCGAGCGGCGCCAGTAGGTGCGACCGGACAGGTCCTGCGGGTACCGGATCCGCTTCGCCTCCCGCGCGGCGGGAGTCACCGTTTCGCGCCCGGGCCCCCGGTGTGCTGTGCGAGTTTCACTGTGCCGCGACCGGCACTCATGACAGTGCTAGCGTGCCGGGAAATGGATAGCTATCCGTACTCGCAGGGCCTGGTCGGCCGGAGCCGCGAGGTCGCCCAGCTCGACCGAATGCTCACTGCGGCCCACTCAGGCCATCCTTCGATAGCGCTGATCGATGGACCACCCGGCTCCGGCAAGACAGCTCTCGTCAATCACTTCGCCGCCTCCCGTACGTCGCTGCGTGTACTGCGTGCCGCCGGAGTGAGCTGGGAGTCCGGCGAGCCTTTCGGGGTGGCCGGACAGCTGGCACGGGAATGCGGAGAGGAGTGGGACGGCGGGCAGGCGGAGCCTGATGCCGGCCCGGTGGGTGTCGGGCTCCGTCTGCTGGAGCTTTGGGAGAGAGCCCAGGAGCAGGGCGGCCTGCTGATAGTCGTCGATGATGCCCACTGGGCCGACCTCGACTCACTGCGGGCGATGCGCTCCGCCGTACGCAGAATGTCCAACCAGCGGATCCTCATCGTGCTGAGTGCCGCAGACGATCAGTACAGTCGGATGACGGATCCGGTCAAGGAGTTCTTCGACAACTGCCGTCGTGACGCCGTGCACCTGGGACCGCTGAGTCCTGATGAGGTCAAGGCCCTGGCCGGCCGACGGAGTGGCACCAGTCTGTCCTCACCCGCGGCAAGGCACCTCCACCGTCACACTCGGGGCAATCCGCTGTACCTCGAGCAGCTCCTGGCTGAACTGCCGCCGGACACATGGCAGGACTGGCAGCCGGTCCTGCCCGCCCCGGCCCGTTACTCAGCCGAGGTACTGGTCCGCCTGAACCGGTGCACTGCTACGACCAGGGCCCTGGTGGAGGCCTGCTCCGTCCTGGCGGAGAAGGCCTCCACCGCCGACGCGGCACGGCTGGCCGGCATAGATGACCCGCTGCCCGCCGTCGACGAAGCCTGTGCCACCGGGCTGCTCAGCGCCGCGGTCGAGCCAGGTCTGGTTCTCCTGTCCTTCCCCCATCCCCTCGTACGGGCCTCGGTCGTGGGCTCACTCGGACTCACCGGACGCAGGCAGCTGCATCACGCCGCCGCACAGGTCGTCGAGGATCCGGTACGGCGACTGATGCACCGAGTCGCTGGGGCCTCCACAGCCGACCCGGCGCTCGCTGACGAGCTCGACCACTACGCCTCTGAGCGGGCCACCGCCGGCGAGTGGTCCTCGGTGGCCGATCTCCTCGTCAGGGCAAGTCGCCTGAGCTCGGCACGCGCCACGCGTCAGGAACGGCTGCTGCGTGCCGTCGATGCCATGATCGGTGCCGGAGACATCCCCCAGGCCGTCACATTCGCGGGTGAGCTGGAGAGCTTCCCGACGGGAACGCTGCGCGCCGTGGTGCTCGGTTACCTGGCGATCATGCGCGGGCGTCCGGCCGAGGCCGATATGTTCCTCTCCCAGGCCTGGCAGAGCTGCGACGCCGCACAGCGCCCCGACCTGGCGGCGCGTATCTGCCAACGGCGGGTCCTGGACGCGCTGGGGCGCTGGCACGCACCGGACCTTGTCATGTGGGCCCGCCGGGCCCTGGAACTGGTCGACCCGACCGACCCCTCCGCCGTTGAATCGAAAGCCATCGTGGGGCTCGGGCTGGCAGCCATGGGACGGCCCGCAGAGGCCGTGGCCGCTTACGAGTCAGCCGCCGCCAGTACGATCGGCAGCGCCCAGTTGCAGCGATTTCAGCTGGGCCGCGGCTGGCTCGACCTCGCTCTGGACGCCCCCGAAGCCGCGCGAAGAGAACTCGAAAGCGCCGTTCCCACCGTCTACCGCATGGGGTCCACCCGTATCTCCCTGTGGGCACAGGGCTGGCTGGCGCGTACTCAGCACGCGATCGGCGCATGGTCCGAGGCGCTGGAAACGGTGGAACGGGCCGCCGCCCACCTGGCCGAAGTCAGGATCGAGATGGTGCGGCCCCTGATCCACTGGACCGGCGCCCAGATCCATGCGCTCCGCGGCGACTGGGACAGTGCTGACCGGCATCTGGAGGCGGCATCCGTCGGCATGCACCACTACGAGGTCATGCTGTTGCCGGCCTGCCTGGCACGTGCCCAGGTGGCCGAAGCGCAGGGCGACTACGAACGGGTACTTGAGGCACTCGCCCCGGTGGTCGGCCTTCCCTCGCGCGACGGCATCGACGAGCCCGGCTTCTGGCCCTGGCAGGACATCTACGCCAACGCCCTGGTCATGACGAACCAGGTCGCCGAAGCCGATGCTTTCCTCCTTCCGCACGAAAAACTCGCGGCCAGCCGCACGCACCACGCCACGATGGCCAGGCTCGGCCTCGCCCGCGGCCGCGTAGCCGGTGCCCTGGGCAACACCGACGCTGCCCGCACCCACTTCGAAGCGGCGCTCACCCATCTCGCCCGCCTTCCGCTCCCTTATGACCGGGCCCGGGTGAACTTCGCCTACGGCCAGACCCTGCGCCGGGCAGGCAAACGGCGCGAGGCCGACACGGTCCTCAAGAACGCGCGAGACGGCTACACCGCGCTGGGCGCCCTGACCTACGTCGAACGCTGCAACCGGGAACTCAAAGCCGGGGGGCTCCGCACCGCCCACGACACACCCGGCGGCACCCGGCTCACCGCCCAGGAAGAAGCAGTTGCCAGGCTGGTCTCACAGGGCGCGAGCAACCAGGAAGCGGCCACAGAGCTGTTCATTTCCGTCAAGACCGTGCAGTACCACCTCACCCGTATCTACTCCAAGCTGAACCTCCGCTCCCGCAGCGAACTCGCCGCGCAGTTCCGGCCCACCGACGACGGCGACCGACCACAGACCGGGCGCTCCGGGGCCACCCGTCCACCGCGCCCGTAGGGCACGCCTCCACGACAAGACCCACAAGTGAACCCAAGAGTCCGATTATGCTACGCTCAAAGAGCGCGAAAAAAGCGCTTTAGCCGGGTTTGGCTGTTGATACTGGACGCGGCCATGCACGCCTCAGTAGTGCCGCCGACCGAACCAGGCGGCACCCTTCGAAGAAGAAGGGATCCAGATGCGCTTCCGAGCCGCAGCCGGTCCGCCACCACTCGCCTCCATGGACCGTGCCGACACCGAGCGCCCTCCGCCCGCTCGACGATCACGACCGGCCTGATCCGGCAACTCCCGGCACAGAGCAGGCTCAACGAACTCTTCGCCCCACAGGCGCGCCTGGACCGCTGGCTGCCAGGTTCCCGCGCCGCGTGTCCGCTTCGACACGCTCACCCTGCGCGCTACACCTGATCGCGGGACCGTCGTCCCCGCGATGCTCCTGGTGCTCTTCCCACCTTTCGGCGCGTGTAGCGCTGGGTTCTCCACAGTCGGCGCTCCCAGCAAAGAAGGATGCACAACGTGAGCACCACCCAGCTGAACGGCAAAATCGCACTCGTGACCGGCGCGGCACGGGGCATGGGCGCCTCCCACGCGCGGGCTGTCGTCGACAACGGCGGCAAAGTGGTGATCGCCGACGTTCTGGATACCGAGGGCGAGGCATTGGCGGACGAACTCGGCGCCGAGAACGCCGTCTTCATCCACCTCGACGTCACCGACGCCGATCAGTGGGCCACTGCCGTGCAGTGCGCCGTCGACACCTTCGGCGGCCTCAACGTCCTGGTAAACAATGCGGGCATCAGCAACTTCGGCCCCTTGGGCTCCTACCCCCTGGAGAGTTGGAACAAGACCCTCGCAGTCAACCTCACCGGCCCCTACCTCGGCATCACAGCGGCCCTCGACGCACTGAAGGCTTCCGCCCCCTCCTCGGTCATCAACGTGGGATCCGGCTCCGCTTTCCAGGGCCAGGCCGCCCTGCACGGTTACACCGCCTCCAAGTGGGGGGTACGTGGCCTGACCCGTTCCGCTGCCCTTGAGCTCGGCCCGTTCGGCATCCGCGTGAACGCCGTACACCCGGGATACATTCGCACCCCCATGACCGAAGCCCTCGGCGATCAGCCGACGCCTCCCGGCCCCCTGGCCCGCGCGGCCGAGCCCGAAGAGGTCTCCAGCGCGGTGATCTACCTGGCGGGCGACGCCTCAAGCTTCTGCACCGGCGCCGATTTCCTCATCGACGGCGGACTCTCGGCGGGCCCCTTCACCGGCTCCATCGAGCCCTAGAACCAGCTCGGAGCTGAGGGCCGCGGCTCGGCCCTCAGTTCCGCGTCGCCTCGCACTGCGTGAAGCAGGCACAATGGCGACCATGCAGTCCTCCGACCCCATGCACGCGAGCCCTGCGGCAGCAGGCTGGCAGGAACGTCGGTCCGATGCGCGCCGGAACCACGAGCGGATCGTCATCGCCGCACTGGAACTCTTCTCCGAGCGCGGCCTGGACGCCACCATCCCGCAGATCGCCGCACGGGCGGGAGTCGGCAAGGCCACCGTCTACCGGAGCTTCGCCACCAAGGCCGATCTCGTCGCCGCCTTGGTCCAGTACCAACTGCAATGGGTCGAAACGCGCTGCGACACCGCTCTCGATGATTTCGCTACCGGGCGTACCACCGCGTACGACGCCCTCACCGCCCTCCTGCACGACGTGAGCCAGCGCCTCGCGGGCGACCGCCTCCTCGCCGACACCATCCCCGAGGATGCCCATTCGTCGTACCCGGACGTGGTCGGAACTCTCTTCGAGAGGGCAAAGGAGGACGGACAGGTCCGGTCCGACGCGACGCCGGAGGAACTGCGGCTGCTTATCGGCGGGTTCGCACAGCAGCTGCGGCGGCTGGACGCCCACGACCCGGCACAGTGGGAGCGATTCACCCAGCTAGTCCTCGACGCGTTCCGCCCCTGACCCGCTCCTGCGGCACCGGCGGACGCCCTGGCCGACGACGGCAGGCATCCAGGCGGGGACGACGGGCCGGATTCCCCATGACAGCGTTACGCGCCCCCTCACCGCACCTGATCGGTTCGCGCTCCCCCTTCAGCGGGGGCAAGCTGGTGAGCACCCGCGATCGCGTCAGTCCACCTGTGCGCCCGCCGGGGGAGGGCCCACCGGCCAGGCTCCCCTCACCAGCGCAACAGCCCCGCATCAACCTCCTTCCTCGCGTCGCCGCGCCGTACCGCCGCCCGCCGTTCACGGTTGGCCGTACAAGTGGACCGGTTGATTCAGTTGAAGTAGCCTAAAAGGACCCTAGGGTCCACTTGTCGCGCAGGACCCTCCCGGCCTCCGGCCAGCGCTGGGGATGCCGATTCAAGAGTGAGGTTGGTTTCATGACCGCAGAACCCGTCGACTTCGTCCCGCCGAGTGCGGACCTGGGGCTGCCGCCCAGGCTGAACAGCTTCCACAAGGATGCCGGGCTGCGTGTTCCGACACGCGACGGCGAGTTCCTGATGACGGACGTGCTGGTACCGGAGACGGACGAGCCGCGCGGCACGATCCTGATCCGGTCGAGCTACGGCCGTGGGTACCCGTACGACGGCGTCTGGTCGCACCCTTACGCGGAACGCGGCTACCACGTCGTCATCCAGAGCGTCCGGGGCACTTTCGGCTCCACCGGCGCCTTCGAGCCGATGGTGAACGAGGTCGACGACGCGCAGGACACCGTGGCCTGGCTGCGCGAACAGTCCTGGTTCGACGGCCGGCTGGCCACCCTCGGCAGCTCCTACCTCGGCTACACCCAGTTCGGACTGCTCATGGACCCGCCGCCGGAACTGCGGGCCTCCATCGTGGTGACCGGTCCGCACGACTTCGGCCGGAACTTCTGGGGCAACGGATCAGGAGCCTTCAGCCTGGAAACCTTCCTGATGTGGAGCGCCCTGGTGGGCCATCAGGAGCGGCCCGACGCGATGCGGTGGATGTCCACCATGAACGCGGGCCTCACCGACGCGTACCGGCATCTCCCGCTCAAGGACGCCGCCGAGCCCGTACTGGAAGGACTCTCCCCCTGGTACGAGGAATGGCTGAAGCACCCCGACCCGCACGATCCTTGCTGGAAGGCCTACGATCTCGGCAAGGCGTTGCATCAGGTCACAACCCCGACACTGCTGATCGGCGGTTGGTACGACCTCTTCCTGGACCAGACGTTCACCCAGTACGAGACACTGCACACCCGGGGCATCGATGTCGCGCTGACCATCGGCCCCTGGTACCACGGGGACGCGGCAATGGCCCCCGCCGTCGCACAGCAGGCTCTCGCCTGGCTGAACGAGAACGTGTCGGGCGTCGGCTCCCGGACTCGGCCGCAGCCGGTACACGTGGCCCTCACGGGCACCGAACCGACCGTCTGGCGGGATCTGCCGGCCTGGCCCCCCAAGTCGGACGAGCACACCTTGCATCTCGCACCGGAGGGCCGGCTCTCGACCGCTGCCACCGACGGCAGCACGGTGTCCGCCTTCACCTACGACCCCAGTGATCCGACGCCTTCCCTGGGGGGACGGGCCGGCCTCCCCGGAACGGTCGACATCACCGTCGACACCTCCGTCATCGAGGGTCGTGACGACGTACTGACCTTCACCGCTCCCCCGGCAACCGGCCCACTGGACATCCTCGGTGCACCTGTCACCGAGCTGATCCTCAGTGTCGACAACCCGCACGCCGACGTATACGTCCGGCTCTGCGACGTCGCGCCCGACGGAGCCTCCCATCACATCACCGACACACTGATCCGCCTCGACCCCGCCGTGCCCGTCGGTGTGGAGCAGCACCTCACCCTCACCCTCGATCCCTGCGCACACCGGCTGAACACGGGGCACCGCCTGCGGTTGCAGATCGCGGGTGGCGCCCACCCCCGCTTCGCCCGCAACCTCGGCACCGACGAACCACTCGCCACAGCCACAACTCTGCGTCCCTCCCGCCACACCATCCACCACGTGGGCTCACGCGTCTCCATCCCTGTCACCCCGAGCTGATCCTGTGGCGGGTGCCGGATTCTCCCCACCCGGCACCCGCCGCTTTCGTACCCGTCAAGAGCGCTTCCGAGGGCCAGGAGCAGAGGCGAGGCGGACCGAGTTACTGGCAGCGTCAATCGCCTGGTTGACGGCCGGGGACTGATGGCGCTGCCATCGCCGGCAGCGCCGTACGTGCGCACACCGAACAGCGTCCGGAGGTGTCTGCCCCTTCGGCCGCCTGTGCGGGAACAGGAGCGATCAGCTCTCCTGTTCACACTCCGGCTGCCCGCTTCAACGGGTGACCTCGGCTCGTGGCAGGGGTGCGGGGCAAACCAGCGGGGTGGTCGTACTGCTGGCTTCTCATGGTGCGTCGGCTTCCCCGCACGACCGGCGGAAGTGACCGGGACCCGCCCGTAGAGGGGCAGGTCCCGGTGGGGTCGGCGTGCGGTCAGGCTGTTACTTGGCGGCCCGACGGGCGGTTGGCTGCTCTCTCCGATCGTCGACCGTGCTGCCTGTCCGCCCGTCGGGCCGACCTCGGTCCGCCTTGTTGCGCGCGGCTAACGTCGGGCGCCAGGAACGAGGTCCCCCGCCTTCATGTTGAGGTCGTTGAGGGCCCCTACCACCTGCTGCTGCGTCTTGGGTTCACCGGCGACGCTCCTGGCGGTGCCGAGCGTCTCGCGGAATGCCTCCCACGACTGCTGCGTGTAGTCCTTCGCCTTGAGCTTCGACGCCTGCCTGGTCTTGGCGGCTGCATCGACTCGTGTTTGTGTCGTGTCCGGTTCGTCAACTGCGGCGAGAACCTTCTTGCCCTCGACGGCACTCCGAGGAGAGTTGGCGGATGTCCTGGCATCCTGGTGGGACTTGTCCGCCTTGGTCTCGGCGTTGCCGATCGCCTGGGCGAGTTGGGTGAAGTCGACCTTCACGTCGGCGCCGACACCCTGCAAGCCCTTGATGGCCTTGACGAGTTGGGTCGCGCCCTTGTCGACCTCGGCCTGCGTGTGCTTCGTGTTCTGGCCCTCCTTCTTCAGGGCGTCGAGCAGTTCCTTGGCAGGCTTGAGCTTCTTCTTGAGAACCGTGAGGCTCTCCTTGGTGAAGGTGTCGGTCATCGTCGAGAGCGTGGTCGCCTGCTCAACGGCCGGCTCAAGCTTGGAGACGTTCAGCGGGATCAGCTTGTTCGCCTTGATCGTCAGCTCGTTGAGGCCACGGGCCCATTCGGCCCCCTTGTTGTGGATCATGTCCAAGCTGTCGTTGTTCTGCAGCTTGACGTAGCGGTACTTCTCCCCGGTGACGTCGTGAGCCTGGAAGCCGGGGAAGTTGTTCTGGTTGTTGTTGACGATCGTGGTCCAGGTCTTATTGTCGTTGGACCCCAGGATCGTGTATCGGTGGGCGTTGTCGGACCCGCTCACGGACTTGAACGACATGGCGATGTTCGTCAGGTCACGCTGCTGGCCGAGGTCCACAGTGACGTAGAACTTGTTGTTGCGGCCCTTGTACGTCTGCTCGGTGCCGTCCCAGGTCTCCATGTCCGAGTCGAGCCCGTTGAACGCCTGGCCGATGTCGTAGCGCCTGGAGATCCCCTGCTTCTCCAGCGGGCCGTCCGGGCAGGTCACCCAGTCGGTGTCGCCCGAGGTGCCGTTGGGGTCGAACTTGTCGCACTGGTAGAACTCGCCGGGCTTCTGGAAGAAGATCACGCGCGGTGTGTGATTGTCGGGGTCCACGTTGCCCAGGTCACCCTCGGCGGTGCTGATGCGAACGGCCTCCTCGGTGCTGTCCTCGGCGGCGACGGTGCCCTTGTCCAGGCTGATGCTGACCTTCTCGGAGTACTTCACCGTGACCTTGCCCGGCGCCGGCGCGTAGGAAGGCGCCTTGACCTCGACCCCCTCCTTGTCCTTGCCGATCAGCACCTGCTTACCGGTGGCTGCGCCGAGCCCCTTGGCGTCGTCGTCGATCGTCAGCGGAAGCCAGATGGTGGTCGAGTTCTCAAGATCGTTGACGACCCAGCGGCTGCCGTTGAAGAGATGGACGGGCTTGTCCTTGGTGCCCAGGCTCCACACGCCGCCGACCTGGCTGCTGTAGGTCGTGTTGTCGGCGAAGGGCTGCAGCGGCGTCCACTTCTTCTCGCCGTTGCGGTAGCCGTACTTGTCACGTGCCTCGCTGAGTCCGCCGGCGAGGTCGGCGGTGCGGTTGTCGGCGGTGCGGTTGTACATGGCCTGGTTCTTGTACCAGCCGGACTGGCCGGAGGTGAGGAGGTAGAACCGGGACGCGCGCACTCGTTTCGGACGTGGGCAGTAGCTGAACCTGGTCCGCTCCGACCACCGGGTCACGGTCCGCTCCGGGGACCGCGTCAGGCGAGAAAACCTCCGTCGACGGCAAGGTGCGCGCCGGTGACGTAGGAGGCTTCGTCGGACAGGAGGAACGCGACGGCGGTGGCTATCTCACGTGGTCCGCCGATGCGGCGGGCGGGGATCTGCGCCGCGATCTCCTCGGAGTCCGGATCGAGCATGGGCGTCTGTATGACACCCGGCTGGAGTTCGTTGATACGGATGCCCCGGGCGGCCCAGTCGGCGGCGGCGGTTCGGGTCAGGCCGCGGATGCCGTGTTTGGAGGCAGTGTACGCGGCCCGGGTGGGCAGCGCGCGGTCGGCGAAGACACTGGACACGTTCACGACCGCGCCGCCGCCCGAGGCGGCGATGGCGGGCAGTTCGGCCCGGAGAGCGTAGAAGATGGCCGAGAGATTGACGGCCAGTGTGTCGGCCCACAGTTCGAGCGGCATGTCCGGGATGTCGGCGCTCTCGCTGGGCACACCGGCATTGTTGACCGCGAAGTGCAGGGCGCCGAACCGTTCGACGGCGCGGTCCACGGCGTCCTGGAGCGCTTGGGGGTCGGAGACGTCCGTGGGGACCGTGAGTGCCTGGCCGCCGGCCTTCTGGATTGTCTCGGCTACTTCGTCGAGGGGCTGCGCGCGGCGGCCGATGAGGACAGTATTGGCGCCGCGCTCGGCCAGCAGTTGTGCGGTTGCGGCCCCCATGCCGGTGCCCGCGCCACTGACGAGGGCCGTCTTTCCGGTGAACTGGTCGGTGAGATTCATGATGCTCCTTAGCACCGGTCGCCCGTCAGGTGCTGGGGACCGGCGGCGGGTGATCAGGCGGTGACGTCGTCGTAGTCGACGGAGGTGCTGATGTGGGCCCACTTGCGGTCCTCGGCGCCGGTCTTCTCCAGGGCGGCGGTGGCGTAGTGGTAGGCGTCGCTGCCCAGGAGGAGGTGGAGCGGCGGGTCGTCCTGCTCGGCGATGGCGATAAGGGCGCGGGCGGCCTTGGCCGGGTCGATGGGCTCCTTGCCGCTGGTGGCCCGCAACCGGTCGGCCTGCGCGCCGACAGTGGGCCGGTAGGCGTCGTCGAAGGGTGCGATCTCCATGGAGGAGCCGGCCCAGTCGGTGCGCATCCCGCCCGGCTCGACCACGGTCACCTTGATGCCCAGGGGTCCGGTCTCCTGGGCGAGTACTCCGGAGAAGCCTTCGACGGCGTGCTTGGCGCTCTGGTAGGCGGCCAGACCTGGAGCGGTGATCCGCCCGCCGACGGAGGCGACCTGGATGATGTGGCCGCTGCCCTGTCGCCGCAGGAACGGCAGCGCGGCCTTGGTGACCAGGACGGTGCCGAAGAAGACGGCCTCGACCTGGGCCCGGAACGCTTCCATCGTGGTCTCTTCGACGGGTGAGATGTCGGCGTAGCCGGCGTTGTTCACGACGACGTCGAGCCGTCCGAAGTGTTCGACCGTGCGCTGAACGGCGTCCTCGGCCTGCGCCTGGTCGGTGACGTCGAGTGTGAGGGGCAGCACCTGCTCGCCGTACTCGTCGACGAGCCCCGACAGGGTTTCGGGGCGGCGCGCGGTGGCGGCGACGCGCTTACCTGCGGCCAGGGCCTCCATCGCGATGGCATTGCCCAGTCCTCGGGAGGCGCCGGTGATGAACCAGACCTGCTCGGACATGTCGTTCTCCTTCAGTAAAGCGGATGATGATCGTCCGCAAATTACGCAATCGACTTGTGTAAACAGTAACGCAACCACCTTGCCTTACGCCAGTCGAGAGGCGGCCGCGCACCAGATGCACCCCGCCTAACGCATGGCACGTGCGTTAGGCGGGGTAGAGTGGTTCCGTGGAGACCAGTCAGCAGGGCTTTCGGCGAGCCCGCAGCCCCGAGCGCAAGCAGCAGCGCGCAGACGGCCTCCTCGACGCTGCCCGGCAACTGGCCCACGCCGGGGGCGTCCGGACGGTCACCTTGACGGAGATCGCCAACACCGCGGGTGTTCATGTGTCCGCTGTGCGCAGGTACTTCGAATCACGCGAGGAGATCTTCCTGCGGCTCGCGGAGGAGGGCTGGCAGGAGTGGGCCCAGGCGCTCCGCCTGCGGCTCGACACCGAGGCGTCCGTTACTCCCTTCGGGTTGGCGGCTGTCCTGGCGGACTCACTCAGCGAGCGGCCGCTGTTCTGTGATCTGCTCGCCCATGCCCCGCTGAGCCTGGAACGGGGCGTGTCCGCCGATGTGGTCCGTGCCTTCAAGCTCAGCGCTCTGGCGGCGGCCAGGGACATCGCCGGATCCATCACCAGCGCTTTCCCCGACCTCGGCCCTGGCGCCGCCCGCGACCTCGTCACCACGTCCATGGCCCTCGCGCAGTCCCTGTGGCAGATCGCCCATCCGCCCCCCACCCTCGCGGCGCTCTACGAGGAAGACGACCGTCTGGCCCACGCCGGCACCGAATTCGGCCCGGCCCTCACCCGTCTCCTTCATGCCTGCGTACTCGGCCTCACCGCGGCACAAACCGGGGTCAGCCCCACCGCTGTCGCCCACGTGCCTCCGGGCTGACAACGCCCCCTCAAGGGCATGGTGGCCTGGCTTCCGAAGGAAGTTCGCTCTGTCCGGCGGGAGAGTGGCGCGGCCCCTTCGGGATGATCGTGGATCCAGGTCCGAGGCGGGTGACGGCGGCGTAGGCGTGCTTCCCGGCCGAGGTGCGGAAGCGGGTCTTGGACCGCTGGGACGGCTGATCAGCCACTCCCCCGCCGCGGTGGCCGCCGACGATTCCGTCGGTCACCGCGGCGGAGCACGGCATCCAGCCGGGATCTGCCGACCGTCGTGAACTCCGGTGCCGGCACCGCTGCTCTCGCGAGGTGCCAAATTGGCAACCCATCGCCCGGCGGGCAGGGTGGAGTTCACAGTCGGACATCCCGGCTGCCCACGGCTGCTGCCCGGCCGCGAAGACGTCGACCGGTGACGACGGCACGGTGACGCCGACGGGTTGCGGACTGCGGGCTGCGGGCTGCGGACCGTCGATGCGAACCATTCGGGAGAATGCATGGCCTCATGGCTGTCACCGGCGGAAGTCAACACGGTCACCGGGTACCTCGACCTGGCCGGCGTGCTCATCTGCGGCCTGCTCGGCGGCGTGGTCGCCCGAGCCGAGGGACTCGACCTCTTCGGCTACCTGGTCGTCGGCACGGTCTCCGGCCTCGGCGGCGGCATCATTCGCGACACGCTGCTCCAGCGCGGTACCCCGGTGGCGCTGACCGACCCCGCCTACTTGCCCACCGCCTTCGCCGGTGCCTTCCTGGTCTTTCTCGTCGCCGTGGGCGAGGAGCAGTGGAACCGCCTGTTCACCTGGTTGGACGCGGCCGTCTTGGGCTTCTGGTCCATCGCCGGCGCGCAGAAGACACTGGCCGCCGGTCTGGGCTGGCTGCCTGCCGTGCTGCTGGGCACCGTGACGGCCGTAGGCGGCGGTGCGGTCCGTGACTTGCTGCTCCGCCGGGTACCGGCTGTGCTGGGAGGCAACGGTCTCTACGCGACGCTCGCCGTCGTGGTATCGGGCCTGTACATCCTGTGTGCCCGCCTGGGCGTGCCCACCATCGGGATCGTCTGCGGCGTACTCGGCGCGGTGCTGCTGCGCTTGGTGGCCGACCGGCGTGGCTGGTCCCTCCCCGGCGGCCTTCCGTTGGAGCCGTCCAGAGCCGTACGCAAGGTACGCGTCCGTTCGAAGAGCAAGCGGACCTCCGATCGACCTGACGAGGAGTCATCGCATGACCGCCGCAGCTGACAGGGTCCTGGAGGGTCTGGACGGGATCAGGACTCAGGTCGAGGACTTCTACCGGGACCTGCACGCGCACCCCGAACTTGGGCTGTCCGAGACCCGGACGTCCGCGCGGGTGGCCGAACGGCTGCGTGAGTGGGGCTACCAGGTGACCGATGGAATCGGCGGCACCGGAGTCATCGGCGTCCTGGAACGCGGCGATGGACCCACCGTGCTGCTCCGGGCCGACATGGACGCGCTGCCGGTGAAGGAGATCACCGGTCTGCCCTACGCCTCGACCGTGACCGCAACCGACCGGTCCGGTAACGAGGTCCCGGTCATGCATGCCTGCGGCCACGACGTCCACGTCGCCTGCATGCTGGGCTTCGCCCGCCTGATGGCCGGGGCCCAGGACGTGTGGCAGGGCACCCTGGTGGTGCTCTTCCAGCCCTCCGAGGAGAACGGCGACGGCGCGGACGCGATGCTCTCCGACGGACTGGCGGACGGGATCCCTCGCCCGGACGTCGCCTTCGCCCAGCATGTGCTGCCCTACCCGGCCGGTTACGTCGGAGTGCGGCCCGGCGCGTTCCTCAGTGCCGCCGACAGCCTGCGGATCACCCTGTACGGACGCGGTGCCCACGGCTCGATGCCGCAGGCCGCCGTCGATCCCGTGGTGCTCGCCGCGATGTGTGTCGTACGTCTGCAGACCGTCGTGTCCCGCGAGCTGTCCCCCACCACGCCGGCCGTACTGACCATCGGCAGTATCACGGCCGGATCGAGCCCCAATGTCATCCCGGACTCCGCCGTCCTCGAACTCAACGTGCGCAGTTACGACGGCACCACCCGCACATACGTCCTCGACGCCATCGAACGCTGTGTCCGTGCCGAGTCCGAGGCGTCCGGAGCCCCGAAGGAACCAAGCATCGAGAAGCTGTCCGAGTTCCCTCCCACCCGCAACGACGCCGATGTCGCCGAGCGGCTGGACAAGGCGTTCCGCGCCCACTTCGGTGAGTCAGCGGGCACCGTCGACCTGCAGACCGCCAGCGAGGACTTCAGCGAGATCCCTCAGGCGCTGGGCACACCGTTCTGCTACTGGGCCATCGGGGGCATCGACCCGGACCGCTATGCGGAGGCCGAGCGCAAGGGCACGGTCAACCAGGACATCCCGGTCAACCATTCGCCGGCTTTCGCCCCGGTGATCCAGCCCACGCTGGACACCGGTACCTCGGCCCTGGTCGTGGCCGCGCTGGCCTGGCTGGAGTCCGGTGACGCGTGAGCGGGTCTGCGGAGTCCTGCGGGCGGCCGTACAGATGCGCACGACAGGACGCATCTGCCACGCCGGCGCTCTCCATCAGGAAGCAACTCCGCCATGGATCACCGGAGTTCGGGGAAGCCTGCCGGGAAGTCATGGTTCAGGGTGCGATGTCGGTCCATCGCAGGAAGCGATCCTGCACCTTCGGGAAAGTCTTCTTGACGTACTTACGGAACTCGTCCATGTGTTGATACATCGCGGCCTCGGCGGCCTCGGCGTCGCGGCGCTCCACCGCCTCGTAGATTCTGCGGTGTGCCGCGAGCACCGCCTTGCGTCGGGACAGCGGGTAGTCCACGCCGAGCGTCATACCGTCGGTGATCCGGTGCAGTGAGGCGGTCAGCAGAGAGAACAGCGGGTTTCCAGCCGCGGTCGCGACGGCCTCGTGGAACTGGTCGTTGTCGATGAGGAAGCTCTGCTCGTCATCGATGAAGCGCTCCATACTCTCGATGTTGTCCGCGAGCACCTGAAGCAGTTCCGGAGTCGCGTTCCGCGCGGCGAGGCCTGCGATCGCGGGCTCAAGCACCTGACGCGCCTGGATGACAGCACCAAAAGGAGTCGGGTTCAGCTGCAGGAAGAGACCGAGCAGCCCGGCGAAGTCCTGGGCGTCGGGAGCCGCGACGATCGGCCCGCCCCCGGGGCCGGCCCGCATGACGATCACCCCAGTGAGCTCCAGAAAGCGCAAGGACTCGCGCAGGGTCCCGCGGCCGACACCGTAGCGCTCGACCATGTCCCTCTCAGGCGGAAGTTTCGTTCCCGGCGCGTATCCCCGATCGGTGATCTCATCGACGATCGAACGAGCGACCACGACTGCCGCCTTCCGCGCGCGAGCCGGGCGCGCAGGGCGTGACGGTCGCCCGAGTCCATCGCCCTCGATCATGTTCGATCCCTCTCCTCGGCGTGCCACGGAGGACCGTGCGGCTCACGCCGCACGGTCCTCCCGGCCGGTTCGCGTTCAGCGGATGCCCGCGCTCCACGCATCGCGAAATTACTATGCTCATGATACGACAGAAAAATGTCGTCCCTTCGCCGATGGCCAGAACCTGCCCTGCCCCGTGTTCGCCGACCTCCGGTTCCGGGGCAGGGCGGGACATCGGCAGGCGGTCATCCGGGCGTCTCCCGCTCCGGCCCCGCGCACGTGCTGTGCCGCCCGCGACGCACCAAGTGGGCGAGGGCCGAAACCATGCGGGCAGGCTCGTCGAAGGTCCGTACGCGGCCGGCCGCCAGCACGCCCAGCCCCTTGTCGGCCAGCGACGGGTCGATCAGCCAGGTCACCACGACCGCTTTGCCGGTCGCGGCCGTCGCGTCGCGGATCTCCGATGCGACACGCACCGCTTCCCCGCCGGCGATGCTCGTGAGCACCACACAGATCGCGTCGACACCCGGGTCTTCCCCGAGCAGTCGCAGAGTCTCGCGCAGCACGCCGGGCGCGAACGCGCCCTGGGCTGTGATGTCGAGGGGGTTGCTGACCTGCGCGAAGTCTGGGAGCACCGCGCCGAGTTCGGTCGTGACACCGTTGGAGAAAGTGGCGAGCGTCAGGCCGTGCTGGTCGATCAGGTCCGCGGCGGCGCTTCCGGCGCCGCCCGAGGTCGAGACCACGGCGATCCGGTCGCCGACCGGTGGCGGCGCGGTGGCGAGCAGCCAACTCACCTCCAGCAGCGCCGTCATCTCCTCGACCTGGACGACGCCTTCCTGGGCGAGCACCGCGCGGTACGCCTCGGCACTGCCGGCGAGCGCGCCGGAGTGCGCGGTGACGGCCCGGCTGCCAACCTCGGTGAGTCCGGTCTTGTACGCGACGACGGGCACACCAGCCTCGGCGGCGGTGCGGAGCGCGGTCCGGAACCGGGTTCCGTCGGTCACGCCTTCGAGGAACAGGGCTATCGCCTTGCTGCCGGATCGGGTGGCGAGGTATTCGATGTAGTCGGCGACGTCGAGGTCCATCTGATTGCCGACGGTGACCCAGTCACCGATGCCGTAACCGCGGGCCAGTTCACGGCTGATCAGGCTGCCCGCGACGGCGCCGCTCTGGGAGATGACGCCGACGCCGCTGCTGGTGAGCCTGACACCGTCCAGCCCTTGGCTGAACGTGGCAACGAGTGCGTTGTCGGGACTGACGACGCCTATCGTGTTGGGCCCGCACAGCACGGTGCCGGATCCGGCCAGGGCCTCGCGCAGCCGTTCGTCGCGGGGGGCGCCTGCCGCGCCGCTCTCGCCGAATCCGGAAGCGAACAGGATGACGGCGGGAACGCCCTGGGCCGCGCATTCGGCCACCGCGGTGATCGCGCTGTCCGCGGGGAGCGCGACGCAGACCAGGTCGGGAGTCTCGGGCAGGGAGGCGAGCGTCGGCCAGGCCCGGATTCCGGCGATGTCCCGGACCGCCGGGTTGACCGGGTAGACGGTCCCGCCGTAGTGATGTTCACGCAGGTAGCGGATGACGCGGCCGCCGGGACGCGACGCGTCGCGTGAGGCGCCGATCACCGCGACGGAGCGGGGGCTGAAAAGGGGGTCGAGATCGCGGGGCGGGGCTCCCGGCGGGGCCACCGGTCTCCTGCTTCCCAGCCGTTGCCCGGTGGTGGCCGCTTCACCGGTGCTGCTCGCGCGGGCGTCGAGGATGACGCATTCGCCGTTGGGCAGGATCCGGACCGGGTTGAGGTCCAACTCCTGGAGCAGCGGAGTCTCGACAGCGAAGTCCGCGACGGTGGAGACGATTTCGGCGAACCGGGACAGGTCGTAGCGCGGACCGCCGCGGAAGCCGTTGAGCAGCGGGTAGGCGGCCAGCGACCGCATCATCCGCTCCACCTCGACCGGCGTGACCCGGCCGGCCCAGCGGGCGACGTCCCGGAACAGTTCGACGGTGGTTCCGCCCAGTCCGACGAGCAGCAGCGGCCCGAAGGTGGGATCCCGATCACAGCCGACGAACAGGTCGACGCCGTCCGGCGCCATCGGCTGGACCACGACGACGGCGTCGTCGACGCCGAGGTCGGCGCCGGTCTTCCACAGGTCCCGGTACGTCGCGGCGGCGTCCGCCGGTGCGACGCCAAGGCGTACCAGACCGGCTTCGGTCTTGTGCACGAGCACATCGGACAAGAGCTTGATGGCGACCGGACGGCCGTACCGGGCAGCCGCGCGGGTCGCCTCGTCCTCAGTGGTCACCGTGCTGATGCCGATGAAGGGAAGACCGAGGGGCGCGAGCACCTGACGGGCCGACAGGTCGCCGAGTACGGTGTGGCGGCCGCCGGCCCTCGCCGCGAACCGGCCGGTGGACTCCTGGACGGCCGCCGGTGCGGCCCGCCCGCCTGTCACCGGGCGGCCCGGCGGGATGAGGTGCCGAGAAGATCACGCGCGATGAGCAGTCGGTGGATGTCGTTGGCGCCTTCGACGATTTGGAACACCTTGGCGTCACGGTAGAGCCGGGCCACGGGGAACTCCGGCGAGACGCCGTTCGCCCCGTGGATCTGGACCGCCTCGGTCGCGGCCTGCTGGGCGATGTCGCTCGCGAACATCTTGGCCATACTGGTCTCCGTGCGCGCTCGTCGGCCTGCTTGGAGCGCCCGCGCGCTGTCCTCCGTGAGCAGTCGGGCCGCTTTGATGTTGACGGCCATGTCGCTGATCTTCTTCTGCACCATCTGGAATTCGGCGATGGGCCGGCTGAAGACGACGCGGTCCTTGGCGTAGGAGACAGAGGCGTCCAGGGACGCCTGAGCCAGTCCGACCGCGCGGGAGGCGACGGCGAGCCGGCCCCGTTCGACGGCGGTCATCGCCACCGCGTATCCCGCGCCCTCCTCGCCGAGCAGTGCGTCGCGTCCCAGCCGGACGTCCTTGAAGACGAGTTCACCGGTGCACAGGGGCCGGAATCCGAGCTTGTCCTTGTAGGGCCGCACCTCCACGCCCGGGGTGTCTGCCGGGATGATGAAGGCGGAGATGCCGTGCGCGCCTTTCGACTTGTCAGAGGTGGCGAAGGTGACGTAGAACGACGCGATGTCCAGATTGGTGATCCACGCCTTCGCGCCGGACAGCACGAAGCCGTCGCCGTCCCGGCGGTAGTGGGTGTCCGTGCCCGCCACATCGCTGCCGGAGCGGGGTTCGGTGACACCGGCCGCGCCGAAGATCCGCCCCTCGGCCAGCGGCCTGAGCCAGCGCTCCTTCTGCGCGGTGTCGCCGAACTGGAGCAGCCCCGCGCCGACGAGTGCGGAGGGCATGCTCATGAGCACGCCCAGACAGTGGTCGTAACGGGAGATCGCCTCGATCACCCGGCTGAACGTCAGGTAGTCGAGTCCCAGACCTCCCCACTCGACGGGAACGATCCCTCCGAAGAAGCCGAGGTCGCCCATCTGGGCCAGCAGGTCACGCGGCAGGCTCTCGGCGGCGTCGTACTCGCGCACGCGCGGTGCGACGGATTTGCGGCCGAAGTCCCCCACGAGGCGGATGAGAGCGGCCTCGTCCGCCTCGACCTGTTCGATGTCGAGCGTCTCCGCGCTCATGAGAGTCCACCGGCCTTGATCAGGTTGGTCCGCTTCCGCGGGAGGGTGTCGAGGGTCGCGTCGCCGAGTATCCGGTCGATCCCGTCGTCCGCGGGGCCGGATGCCCGGTCAGCACCGACTGTCTTGATGATCAATTCGAGCGCCTCCATCGAGTACAGCGCGGTGTCGTCACAGGTGTCGAGTGCGTCGAACGTCACCACGACCGGTCTCCCCCACACCTGCGGCAGGTTCGCGAAGTGCTGGAGGTCTTCGAGGGGCGGCCCGCTGGTGCGGCCGTGGCTCTTTCCCCCGCCCTGTTCGGAGAATCCCTTGAGCCGTCGGCCGTTGTAGTGGCCGGGTACGTCGATGACTTCGCCGGGCATGCCTGACCCTTTCTAAAAGTATTATCATACGCATAATAAGGCGGTAGCGGTCCGGCCACCGGACTCACGCGGTGTCGCGCCGGATGAAGCCGCCGATCTTCGTACGGGCGTGGGCGGTATCCGCGGCCAGGACGATGGTCGCGGCCTCGTCGTCGATCCCCTGCTCACGAGGCGCCTCCCAGGACGAGCGGATCAGCCGCTTGGCCTGGCCATGGGCGAAGGCCGAACCGGCACCGAGGGCGGCGACCAGTTCGCTCGCCGCCCTCGGTAGCGCCTCCTCGTCGACCACTTGACCCACCAGCCCCCAGTCCAGGGCTGTCGAGGCGGTGATGACGCGGTTCGTCAGCGCGAGTTCGAGAGCGCGCTGCTGCCCAATAGCCCGTGGCAGCAGATGGGACACACCGCAGTCGGGGGTGAGGCCGACCCCTCCGTAAGCCATCAGGAACTTGGTGCCGCGCGCGGCCACGACCAGGTCGGCGCTCAGGGCCAACGCCAGGCCGGCGCCGGCCACAGCGCCCTGGACCGCGCAGACGACGGGCTGCTCGATGCGTGAGAGCCTCAGCAGAACGCGGCCGAAGTGTTCGGCGAGCAGGCCCACGTACTCGGACGGCCGCTCCTGCGCCGCCATCGCGGCGACGTCACCGCCCGCGCAGAACCGGGCCCCGGCCCCCCGCACCAGCACGGTGCGCACGCCGGAATCAGACGTGGCCGCCGATATGGCCCGGTCGAAGGCCTGGGACGTGGCGAGGTCGACGGCGTTGGAGACTTCGGGGCGATTCAGGGTGATGACCGCCGTGGCGCCGTCCCGCGCGTAGATCACTGGTTCGGACATGGAGGACGCTCTTTCCTTCGGCCCTTCGGTCAGGTCGCGTCCGCGGCGAGTTCTCCGTCGAGCGCGGCGAGCGCCTCGACGGTCTCGCACTGGAAGATCTTGATCTCGACGATCTTTCCGGCACGCACGGTGAACCACTCCAGGGCGCGCATCGGGACCACCGTCTCCTTGCCCTGGAACGGAAACGAGACGGCCGCGACGACCTGCTCGTCTGCGCCGTCGGCGACGGACTGCACGAAGAGCTGGTCGACCTGAATCTTTTCGGGCGGCATCGGGCCGCCGGGGTCGGCGAAGGCCGCGATCATCGGCAGGACGACGTCGATGCCCTGGTAGACCCCTCCCCAGGGCATCGCGTCGGGTTCTGTCAGGACAACCTCCGCGTCGAAGTACCGCGTGACGGTGGCGACGATCGTGTCCCGGTCGGCGGTGTGGAACGCCCGGTAGAGCTCTCCCACCACGTCGACAGCGTCGGTGACGAGCGGAGTTTCGCCGGGATCGGCAAGCTTCCTACCGGACTCGTGGCTCTCGGACATGCGGAGTTCCTCTCGACCGCGGCGCCACTCAGCGGCTGCCAAGTGTTCTAATCATAAGCATAATAGCTACCGCCACCGACGAGCAGAAGAGGGTCCACCACCACAATCGGACGCGACCGCACGCTCACGGCGGACGAACGACGACACGACTCTTGTGACGACCACCGCCACTCGTTACCATACATATAATTAATACAATTCTTCATCCGGTACCGCCCTGGGCGGCGCTCCGATGAGTCCTGCCCGAGGGCTGCCGAGTCGCCGCACCGAGCAGATTCCCCAGAGCCGCTGATCAGTGAGGGAACGTGTGACGCCAATGAGCAGGACACTTGCCGGCAAGACGGCGATCGTCACCGGCGGGGGCCAGGGAATAGGGCGCGGGATCGCGCGCGCCCTCGCCCAGCAGGGGGCGGCGGTCCTCGTGGCCGGCCGCACCGAGTCCACACTGTGCGCGGTGGTCGAGTCCATCCGGGCCGAGAAGGGCACCGCGGACTGGCATCGCGGCGACATCACCGAGCAGGACACCGTCGACACCCTGGTGCGGCGGGCGTGCGACGTCTACGGCACCGTCGACATCCTGGTCAACAACGCACAGGACATCTCGGCCGGACCGCTGCTCGACGCCGACCCCGCGGCGTTCGAACGGGCCTGGCGCAGCGGTCCGATGGCGGCGTTGGCCCTCATGCGGGCCTGCCACCCCTTGCTGCTGGACGGCGGAGTCGTCATCAATCTGGTCTCCGGGGTCGGAATCCGCTGGGACATGGAGGGTTTCGGCGCCTATGCGGCAGCGAAGCAGGCGCTCGCCGCGCTCACCCGGACGGCGGCCTGCGAGTGGGGGCCTTCCGGTATTCGCGTGCTGGGGTTGATGCCGGTGGCCGCGACGGCGGCGTGGCAGTCGTTCGAGACGGCCTACCCGGAGCAGGCGGCCGACTTCGTCAGCCGGATACCGCTGCGCAGGATCGCCGATCCGGAGGCGATAGGACGGGCCGCCGCCCTGCTGTGCGGTCCGGACGCGTCGTACATCACCGGCTCGGTGGTCAAAGTCGACGGCGGCTTCGCGCCCTGAGCCCCACCGTTCGGGACACCCGGCGACACGGGTGGCCACCGGATCGCGGTGCTGTGTGAGCCGTTCCGGCTCGTCCAGCCGTACCACCAGAAACAGAAATCCACGCAAGCTGTGCGGAGAGAGGAAGATCCCATGCGAGGCCTCAGTGGCAAAGTTGCAGTGATCGCGGGCGCCGCGCCCGGAAACATCGGTGCCGTGACGGCTCGACGGCTCGTCGACGAAGGCGCGCGCGTCGTCGTCGGCGACCTCAACGAAGGAGCGGCGCGGGCGGTCGCCGACGAACTCGGCGCCGGTGGTGCCTCCGTCAGAGCCCACGGTGTCGACATCAGCGACGAGGCGTCGTTCGCCGAGCTGATCGCCTTCGCCGGAAAGGAGTTCGGCGGCGTCGACTCCCTGTTCAACGTGGCCGCCGACCTGTCGGCGGGCAATCTGGGTCGCGACGGCGACGTACTCACCGTCCCCTTCGACGTGTGGCAGCACACGATCGACGTCACGCTGTCCGGTTACATGTACGGGATCCGCCACGCGCTGCCGGTGATGATCGAGCGGGGCGGAGGTGCGATCGTCAACACCATGTCGGCCGCGGTGTGGATGGGCGAGCCCGTACGAGTGGCGTACCAGGCGGCCAAGGCGGGTCTCACCGGCCTGACCCGGCACACCGCCACCGTCGGCGGCAAGCACGGCGTCAGGTGCAATTCGGTGGCGCCCGGGATGGTCCTCACCGCCGCGGGCCGGGCGGCCACCGACCCGGCCCAGGTCGAGTACCACCTCGGCCGGGCGCGTTCGCCCCGGCTCGGCACGCCGGAGGACATCGCCGCGGCCGTCGCCTTCCTGCTCTCCGACGACGGACAGTGGATCAACGGACAGACGTTGCTCGTCGACGGCGGCGCCAACCTGGCCTGACCACCCGTACGGCGAAACGGAAGGAC
>NZ_JBHUUW010000072.1:0-36656 GCF_042670825.1 Streptomyces sp. NPDC057137
CTTCTTCGCCGTCGCCCACGCGTGCTGGAGCGCCAGGTCCGTCTTCACCTCGGCGAGCTGGACGGCGACCGCCGAAGGCGCCGTACCGCCGCGCCCGTCACGGGAGGCCAGCGCGCCGGAGACATCGAGGACCGTACGGACCTCCGGCGTCAGATGCTCGGAGATCCCAGCGAACTGTTCGTCCGTCAGCTCGTCCAGCTCGATGCCCTGCTTCTCGCACACCTTGACGCACTCGCCCGCGACCTCGTGCGCGACCCGGAACGGCACACCCTGCCTGACCAGCCACTCGGCGATGTCGGTGGCGAGCGAGAACCCGGCGGGGGCCAGCTCCGCCATCCGCTCCCGGTTGACCGTGAGCGTCGCCATCATGCCGGTGAACGCGGGGAGCAGGACCTCCAGTTGGTCGCAGGAGTCGAAGACCGGCTCCTTGTCCTCCTGGAGATCGCGGTTGTACGCGAGCGGCAGCGCCTTGAGCGTGGCCAGCAGCCCCGTCAGATTGCCGATCAGCCGGCCCGACTTGCCGCGCGCCAGCTCGGCGATGTCCGGGTTCTTCTTCTGCGGCATGATCGACGAGCCGGTGGAGAACGCGTCGTGCAGCGTGACGAAGGAGAACTCCTTCGTGTTCCAGATGATGACCTCTTCGGCGATCCGCGAGAGATTCACCCCGATCATCGCGGTGATGAAGGCGAACTCGGCGGCGAAGTCCCGTGCGGCCGTGCCGTCGATCGAGTTGGCGGCCGAGCCGTGCTCGAAGCCGAGGTCCGCGGCGACCGCCTCCGGGTCGAGACCCAGCGACGAGCCGGCCAGCGCGCCGGAGCCGTACGGCGAGACCGCCGTCCGCTCGTCCCACTGCCGCAGTCGCTCCGCGTCCCGCGACAGGGACTGCACGTGCGCCAGCACATGGTGGGCGAAGAGCACCGGCTGGGCGTGCTGGAGATGCGTACGGCCCGGCATCGCGACGTCCGGGTGCGCCTCGGCGAGTCCGACGAGCGCGTCCTGGAGTTCGGCGATCAGACCGCCGATGATCCGCGCGTGGTCCCGCAGATACATCTTGAAGAGGGTGGCGACCTGGTCGTTACGGGACCGGCCGGCGCGCAGCTTGCCGCCGAGGTCGGCGCCGAGCTGTTCGAGGAGGCCGCGCTCCAGGGCGGTGTGGACGTCCTCGTCGGCGACGGTCCCGGTGAAGGAGCCGTCCGTGACGGCCGCCGCCAGGCGGTCGAGCCCGGCGAGCATCCGGTCCAGCTCCTCCTCGGTAAGGAGGCCGGCCTTGTTGAGCACGCGCGCGTGCGCGCGGGAGCCCGCGATGTCGTACGGCGCGAGGCGCCAGTCGAAGTGCACGGACGCCGACAGCTTGGCCAGGGCCTCGGCGGGGCCGTCGGCGAAACGGCCGCCCCAGAGCCGGACGTCACCGGTGTTGCTGCTGCTCACTGCTGGGTTGCTCCTTGCGTGCGGTCACACTGATGGGCGGGGTGAGGGATTCTCTCCCCTACCCCGCCCCTTCCCGAAATCGGGGCTCCGCCCCGGAGCCCGGTCCTCGAACGCCGGACGGGCTGATCCAGCCGGTGCGCTCGGGCCCGGCCGCGCTACGCCCGGTCGTGCTACGCCTGGTCGCGCTTCGCCGCGATCTTCGCCGAGAGGCCGAACAGCTCGATGAAGCCCTGCGCCTTGGACTGGTCGAACGTGTCGCCCGAGTCGTACGTCGCCAGGTTGAAGTCGTACAGCGACTCCTCCGAGCGCCGGCCCGTGACGACGGCACGGCCGCCGTGCAGCGTCATCCGGATGTCGCCGGTGACATGCTGGTTGGCCTCGTTGATGAAGCCGTCCAGGGCCCGCTTCAGCGGGGAGAACCAGAGACCGTCGTAGACCATCTCGCCCCACCGCTGCTCGACCTGCCGCTTGTAGCGGGCCAGTTCGCGCTCGACGGTGACGTTCTCCAGCTCCTGGTGGGCGGTGATCAGCGCGATCGCGCCCGGGGCCTCGTACACCTCACGGGACTTGATGCCCACGAGCCGGTCCTCGACCATGTCGATCCGGCCGATGCCCTGGCCGCCCGCCCGCTCGTTGAGCTGCTGGATCGCCTGGAGGACCGAGACCGGCTTGCCGTCGATGGCGACCGGGACGCCCTCCTTGAAGGAGATGACGACCTCGTCGGCGTCGCGGTGCTCCGCCGGGTTGGAGGTGTACTCGTAGATGTCCTCGATCGGACCGTTCCAGATGTCCTCCAGGAAGCCCGTCTCGACGGCCCGTCCGAAGACGTTCTGGTCGATGGAGTACGGGGACTTCTTGGTGGTCGCGATCGGGAGGTTCTTCTCCTCGCAGAAGGCGATCGCCTTGTCACGGGTCATCGCGTAGTCGCGCACCGGGGCGATGCACTTCAGCTCGGGGGCGAGGGCGACGATGCCGGCCTCGAAGCGGACCTGGTCGTTGCCCTTGCCGGTGCAGCCGTGGGCGACGGTGTCGGCGCCGTGCTTCTTGGCGGCGGCCACGAGGTGCTTGACGATCGCCGGCCGGGAGATCGCCGAGACCAGCGGGTAGCGGTCCATGTAGAGCGCGTTGGCCTTGATCGCCGGGAGGCAGTACTCCTCGGCGAACTCGTCCTTGGCGTCGGCGACCTCGGCCTCGACGGCACCGCAGGCGAGCGCGCGCTTGCGGATGACGTCCAGGTCCTCGCCGCCCTGACCGACATCCACGGCGACGGCGATGACCTCGGCGCCCGTCTCCTCGGCGATCCAGCCGATGGCGACGGAGGTGTCCAGGCCTCCCGAGTAGGCGAGTACGACGCGCTCGGTCACGGGTTTCTCCTTACGGTGCATACGCTGATGGGTATAACTATGCAGTGCACCGTATGTTTTGTCAACGCGGCCCCTGGGTGGTCCCCCCGGCACTCTCCGTGACCTCCGCCGCCAGCACCAGGGGGTGGCTGTGGGGCAGGTCCTTGGTGGCTGTGAGCAGGGTGAGCGTGCCCTCGGCGGCCAGTGTTCTGAGGCGTTCGAGGGCGTCCGCGGCGGCCGATCCCGGTTCCGCCAGCTCTGCGCGGTAGCGGTCCGCGAACTCCGCGTACCGCGCCGGATCGTGCCCGTACCACTTCCGCAGCTCGGCCGAGGGGGCGGCGTCCTTCAGCCAGTCGTCGAACACGGCGTCGGTCTTGGCGAGCCCGCGCGGCCAGAGCCGGTCGACCAGCAGCCGCGTCCCGTCGTCCGGCCCGGCCGCCTCGTAGACCCGTCGGACCCGTACCTCGTGAGCCTGCTTCTTCTCGGTCATGCGTCCCGTCCCTTGTCCCGTCCCTCGGAAACGTCTCGACGCGCGCGATTGTCGGCGCCGACAATAGGTGCCATGGGAAAGCTCTACGAACGAATCGACGGCCGCATACGTACGTTCATCGAGGAACAGCCCGTCTTCTTCACCGCAACGGCCCCACGCGCCGATGACGGTCATGTCAATGTCTCGCCCAAGGGCCGCTCCGGCACCCTCGTCGTACTGGACGAGTCGACGCTCGCGTATCTCGACTTCGGCGGCAGCGGCGCGGAGACCATCGCGCATCTGCGCGAGAACGGCCGCATCACCCTGATGTGGTGCGCGTTCGACGGCCCGCCGAAGATCCTGCGGGTGCACGGGCGCGGGGAGCCGGTGTTCCGGGACGACCCGCGCTGGGGTGGGTACATCGCGCGCTTCGGGGACGCGGACGGGCCGAGCGCGCGGGCGATCATTCTGGTCAGCGCGGTACGGATCAGCGACTCGTGCGGGTTCGCCGTCCCCTTCATGGAGTACCGGGAGGAGCGCACCCAGCACGCCCAGCACTTCGCCAGGAAGTCGGACGACGAGTTCGCGGCGTACTGCGAGAAGAAGGAGCACGTGGGCGTGAGCCTGGACGGGCTGCCCGCGCTCCCGCTGCCGCTGCCCGCACGGACCAGCCGGCCGAAGTCGCCCGTTCGGCCTAGGGCGGCCCGGACCTGAGAGGCCGTCACCCCGCGACCGGCATACGGTCCGAGCATGCGCACCCTTCTCTCGCTCGGCTCCGTCCTCCTCGCCGTCGTCGCCACCGTCGCGGCCGGCCCCGTCGCGCCCGCCGACACCTCCGTCCCCCTCCCCGAACGGATGGCCGACACCGGCGGCGGCAGTCAGCTGATCACCGCCGAGGCCGCGAGCACCGGCGCGACCACGGGCCGCGTCACCTGGTGGGACCGGCGCGGGGACCGCTGGGTGGCGGCCGGGTCGGCGGACGCGCGGTTCGGGGCCGGCGGCCTGGTCCGGGGCAGCGAGCGCGAGCAGGGCACGTCGACCACACCGACGGGGCTGTACGACCTGCCGTACGCCTTCGGCATCCGGCCCGCCCCGGCGGGGACCCGTTTCGCGTACCGCCCGGTGACCGACCGGTCCTGGTGGTGCCAGGACAACGACTCGCGCGCGTACAACCGCTGGGTCGAGGGCCTGCCGGCCGACTGCCGTGCGGCGGAGGCCGAGCATCTGACCGAGTACGGGGCGCAGTACGCCCGCGCCCTGGTCATCGGCTTCAACTACGACCGGCCCGTGCGCGGCCGGGGCGCCGGGATCTTCCTGCACGTCAACGGCAAGGGCGCGACGGCCGGTTGTGTCTCCGTGCCGGACGACGCGATGAGCCGCATCCTGGCGTGGGCCGACCCCGGGCGCTCACCGCACATCGCGGTGGGCACCGCCTCGGGGCGTACGGCCATCACCAACTACTGACCCGCCCCGGGCGGTGTCAGCTGTCCTTCTGGGCCAGCCGCAGCAGGTGGTCCGCGAGCGCCTGCCCGCCCGCCGGGTCGCGGCTGATCAGCAGCAGCGTGTCGTCACCGGCGATGGTGCCGAGAATGGGCCGGAGTTCGGCCTGGTCGATGGCCGAGGCGAGGAACTGGGCGGCGCCGGGCGGCGTACGGAGCACCACGAGGTTGGCGGAGGCCTCGGCGGAGATGAGCAGTTCGCCGGAGAGACGCCGCATCCGCTCCTCCTTCGCCGACTCGCCGAGCGGGGCGTGCGGGGTTCGGTAGCCGCCCTCGCTGGGGACCGCGTAGATCAGCTCGCCGCCGGTGTTACGGATCTTCACCGCGCCCAGCTCGTCCAGGTCGCGCGAGAGCGTCGCCTGGGTGACGTTCAGACCGTCGTCGGCGAGGAGCTTGGCGAGCTGGCTCTGGCTGCGGACCGGCTGCCGGTTGAGGATGTCCACGATCCGGCGGTGCCGCGCCGTGCGCGTCTGGGGGACGGAGGGGCCGATGTGCTCGGCCGCGCCGCTCGTCCCGGTCGCTCCGTTCCCGCCGTCCGTGTCGATCCCGTTGTGCTCGGGTGCCTGCGCCTCGGTCATCGTCGTCTCATTCCCCGGTTCGTCCGTCCCCGTTGGTCCCGTGCGCGGTGTCGAGGACGCCGGGCAGGGCCCGGAGGAACGTTTCCACATCGTCGTCGCCGATGATCAGCGGAGGCATGAGCCGTACGACGTCGGGAGCGGGCGCGTTCACCAGGAGACCGGCATCCTGAGCCGCCTGCTGCACCTGTGGCGCCAGCGACTCGGTGAGCACGATACCCAGCAGCAGCCCCGCGCCACGGACATGGGAGACCAGCGGGTGTCCGAGCGCCTCGATTCCGTCCCGGAGCTTCTCCCCCAGCCGCTTCACCGTGTCGAGCGCGCCGTCGGCGCCGAGCGTGTCCAGGACCGCGAGTCCGGCGGCGCAGGCGACGGGGTTGCCGCCAAAGGTCGTACCGTGCTGACCCGGCTTGAGCAGGTCCGCCGCCGGGCCGAACGCGAGCGTCGCGGCGAGCGGCAGGCCGCCGCCGAGGCCCTTGGCGAGGGTGACGATGTCGGGCTCGACGCTCTGGTGGGCCTGGTACTCGAACCATTGCCCCGTCCGCCCGATCCCCGTCTGCACCTCGTCCAGCACCAGCAGGGTGCCGGTGGCGCGGGTGATCTCCCTGGCCGCTTCGAGATAGCCCCTGGGCGGGACGACCACGCCGTTCTCCCCCTGGATCGGCTCGATGATCACCAGCGCCGTCTCCTCGGTGACGGCGGCCCTGAGCGCGTCCACGTCCCCGTACGGAACATGCGTGACATCACCGGGCAGCGGCAGGAAGGGCTCCCGCTTGGCCGGCTGTCCGGTGAGCGCGAGCGCGCCCATCGTGCGGCCGTGGAAGCCGCCGTCGGTGGCGACCATGTGGCCGCGGCCGGTGAGCCGGCCGATCTTGAACGCGGCTTCGTTCGCCTCGGCGCCGGAGTTGCAGAAGAAGACACGGCCGGGGCGGTCTGCGAGGTCGATGAGCCGTTCGGCGAGGGCGAGGGGCGGGCCGGCGACGTACAGGTTCGACACATGCCCGAGGGAGGCGATCTGCCGGGAGACCGCGTCGACCACGGCGGGGTGCGCGTGGCCGAGGGCGTTCACGGCGATGCCTGCGACGAAGTCGGTGTACGCGGTGCCGTCGGCGTCCCAGACGGTGGCCCCGGCGCCGCGTACGAGGGAGAGCTTCGGGGTGCCGTAGTTGTCGGCCATCACGTGCTGCCAGCGCCGCGTGAAGTCCTGGTTGCTGTCGCTCTCGTCGGTCATGACGCTCCCCCTTCGGTCGTGTTCTCCCGGCCGTCAGGGACGACCATCGTGCCGATGCCCTCGTCGGTGAAGATCTCCAGCAGGATCGAGTGCTGTACGCGGCCGTCGAGCACGCGGGCGGTGTTGACCCCGTTGCGTACGGCGAACAGACAGCCCTCCATCTTCGGCACCATGCCGCTGGACAGCTCGGGCAGCAGCTTCTCCAGCTCGGTCGCCGTGAGCCTGCTGATCACGTCGTCGTTGTTCGGCCAGTCCTCGTACAGTCCCTCGACGTCGGTGAGGACCATCAGGGTCTCCGCCCCGAGCGCCGCGGCGAGCGCGGCCGCCGCGGTGTCGGCGTTGACGTTGTAGACGTGTCCGTCGTCGGCGCTGCGCGCGATGGAGGAGATGACCGGGATACGGCCGTCGGCGAGCAGCGCCTCGATGGCACCCGGGTCGATCGCGGTGATCTCGCCGACGCGGCCGATGTCGACCAACTCGCCGTCGATACGCGGCCGGTGCCGGGTGGCCGAGATGGTGTGCGCGTCCTCGCCGGTCATGCCGACGGCGAGCGGGCCGTGCTGGTTGAGCAGCCCGACGAGTTCGCGCTGGACCTGGCCGGCGAGCACCATCCGTACGACGTCCATCGCCTCGGGCGTGGTGACCCGCAGCCCGGCCTTGAACTCGCTGACCAGCCCGTGCCGGTCGAGCTGCGCGCTGATCTGGGGGCCGCCGCCGTGCACGACGACCGGCTTGAGCCCAGCCTGGCGCAGGAAGACGACGTCCTGGGCGAAGGCGGCCTTGAGGTCCTCGTCCACCATGGCGTTGCCGCCGAACTTGATGACGACGACCTTGCCGTTGTGGCGGGTCAGCCAGGGCAGCGCCTCGATGAGGATCTGCGCCTTGGGCAGCGCGGTGTGCTTGCGGGCGCTCATGAGCTGTACGCGCTGTTCTCGTGGACGTAGTCGGCGGTGAGGTCGTTGGTCCAGATGACGGCCGACTCGGTGCCGGCGGCGAGGTCGGCGGTGATCCGGACCTCGCGGAAGCGCATGTCGACGAGGTCGCGGTCCTCGCCGACGGAGCCGTTCCTGCAGACCCAGATGTCGTTGATGGCGACGTTGAGCCGGTCCGGGTCGAAGGCGGCGGAGGTCGTGCCGATGGCGGAGAGCACCCGGCCCCAGTTGGGGTCCTCGCCGTGCAGTGCGCACTTGAGGAGGTTGTTACGGGCGATGGAGCGGCCCACCTCGACGGCGTCGTCCTCGGTCGCCGCGTTGATGACCTCGACGCGGATGTCCTTGCTGGCGCCCTCGGCGTCGCCGATGAGCTGGCGGCCGAGGTCGTCGCAGACCGTACGGACGGCTTCCGCGAACTCCTCGTGTCCGGGCGTCACTCGGGAGGCGCCGGAGGCGAGGAGCAGCACGGTGTCGTTGGTGGACATGCAGCCGTCGGAGTCGACCCGGTCGAAGGTGGTGCGGGTGGCGGCGCGCAGGGCCGAGTCGAGGGCGGGGCTGTCGACGTCGGCGTCGGTGGTGAGCACGACGAGCATGGTGGCGAGGCCGGGGGCGAGCATGCCCGCGCCCTTGGCCATACCGCCGACGGTCCAGCCGTCGCCGCCCGCGACGGCCGTCTTGTGGACGCTGTCGGTGGTCTTGATGGCGATGGCGGCCTTCTCGCCGCCGTGCGGGGAGAGTTCGGCGGCGGCCTTCTCGATACCCGGCAGGAGCTTGTCCATCGGGAGGTTGATGCCGATGAGCCCGGTGGAGGCGACGGCGATCTCGCCGGAGCTGTGGCTGTCCGGGGCGGCCTGGTTCAGCACCTCGGCGACCTTCTCGGCGGTGGCGTGGGTGTCCTGGAAGCCCTTGGGGCCCGTACAGGCGTTGGCGCCACCGGAGTTGAGGACGACGGCGGAGATCTGGCCGCCCTTGACGACCTGCTCCGACCAGAGGACGGGGGCGGCCTTGACGCGGTTGGAGGTGAAGACGCCGGCGGCGGCGCGGCGCGGACCGGTGTTGACCACGAGGGCCAGGTCCGGGGTGCCGCTGTCCTTGATCCCGGCGGTGATGCCCGCCGCCGTGAATCCGCCTGCTGCCGTGACGCTCACTGCATCTCCTTGGTCGTCGCTTGTGGGTGGTGGGGCCGGGTCATGGTGCGACGCCGGTGGCCGGGAGGCCGGTCTCCTCGGGCAGCCCGAGGGCGATGTTCATGCTCTGGACCGCGCCGCCGGCCGTGCCCTTGGTGAGGTTGTCGATGGCGCTGATGGCGATGACGCGGCGGGCGTTCTCGTCGAGGACGACCTGGACCTGTACGGCGTTGGAGCCGTACACGGAAGCGGTCGCCGGCCACTGCCCCTCGGGCAGGAGCTGCAGATACGGCTCGTCGGCGTAGGCCTTCTCGTACGCGTCGCGTACGTCCGCAGCCGTGACGTCCGGCTTCGCCTTCGCCGAGCAGGTGGCGAGGATGCCGCGCGACATGGGCGCGAGGGTGGGGGTGAAGGAGACGCTGACGCGCTCCCCCGCCGCCGCGCTGAGGTTCTGGATCATCTCGGGGGTGTGCCGGTGGCCGCCGCCGACGCCGTACGGGCTCATCGAGCCCATGACCTCGGAGCCGAGCAGATGCGGCTTGACGGCCTTGCCCGCGCCGGAGGTGCCGGTGGCGGCGGTGATGACGGCCTCGGGCTCGACCAGCCCCGCGCCGTACGCGGGAAAGAGCGCGAGCGACACGGCCGTCGGGTAGCAGCCGGGCACCGCGACACGCCTGGACCCCTCCAACGCGGCACGGTTGCCCGGCAGTTCGGGAAGGCCGTAGGGCCAGGTGCCGGCGTGGGCGGAGCCGTAGAAGGCCTCCCAGTCTGCGGCGTCCTTCAGCCGGAAGTCCGCGCCCATGTCGACGACGAGAACGTCGTCCCCGAGCTGCTCGGCGACGGCGGCGGACTGCCCGTGCGGCAGCGCGAGAAAGACCACGTCGTGTCCGGCGAGCACGTCGGGGGTGGTCGCCTCCAGGACGCGATCGGCCAGCGGCCCGAGGTGCGGCTGGAGCGCGCCGAGGCGCTGCCCCGCGTTGGAGTTCCCGGTGAGGGCGCCGATCTCTACGCCGGGGTGCCCCAGGAGCAGCCGGAGCACTTCCCCACCGGCGTATCCACTGGCTCCCGCCACCGCTGCACGTACTGCCATCGAAGCCCTCCTCGTCGATGGCATGACTATACGTAGCTTCGCAGCTTTATGCAATGACGTATCGCCGTCGTGTAACAGCGAGATTACGGCAGGTGGGGAGGCGCGCGATGGGCGGGTGGGGGGATGGCTCCGTACCGGGGCGCCGGTGTCGCCGAGGTGGATCCCGAGGCGGATCGCGAGGCGGATCGCGATCCTTTCAGCAGCTCGTAGGCCGCCAGATCTGCACCAGACAGAATTGGTCCTCCCCGCCCAGAGCGGCTTCATGGCCGGCGGGCGTGGCCGGCACGTCGGAACAACCCCGCAGAGGAGAGGTGAAAGGGCCCGTGTCCGGGTTGAACACCCACTGCCACCGCATCCGGTACGTGCCCGGCGACGGCAACACCAGCGGAATCTCCCTGAGCCCGCCGTCGACGGTCTGCAGACCGAGCTCGCCCTCGGGGAGGTCCACCTCGACCTCTTCATGCCCCGCCCACCGACCGGGCGGCAGTGCCGGCGAGGTGGTCCACGACTCCAGACGTATCGCCGTCCTACCCACCTCCGAGGGCACCTGCAGATACACCAGACCCGGGCCTGGAAGCAGCCACTTCGATCTGTCCGCATCGTCGTCGAACGTTTCCGCCCCCATGGTCGTGTCGACCAGCCCGAACAGGCGATAACTCGGGGAGACCGTCGTCTCGCAGGCATCCAGCAACCTACTCAACTGGCACCTCTCTCACCGACAGCCGATAACGCGGGCCCATTGTGCCCCACTGATCATTCCAGGATGAGGTGGTGGCGGGCTCGACTGTGAGGTCAGGCGGCTGCCTCTTCGCCCGTCAGACCCGGGCCTGGAAGCAGCCACTTCTTCCCCCAGCGCGCTGTGCCGGCACCGGGCGGCGCTACCTCGCGGACGCGCCCTCGGCCGGTTCCGGTGGCAGATAGGGCAGGTGGTCCAGGTACGTGTCGGCGTCCGTCGCGGCGCCGTGTGCGAACTCGGCGGCGAACGCCGACCGGCCCAGATCCTTCGTCGCCCGTGCCGTGACGCGGGCGACGTCGTCCTGTTCGCCCTCCGGCAGCGGTGTGCCGACCGAGTGCCGGGCCGTCGACGCGGCGCCCAGCAGTCGCGCGGCCTGATCGGCGCGGCCCGCCAGGGCCTGGGCGCCGGCCAGGCCCTCCAGGGCCAGCGCCAGTGAGCGGGCGTCGCCGGCGGCGTGGGCGGCGGACAGGCCGTCGTGCTGGAGCCGAAGGGCGGTGGTCACCTCGCCCCGCAGCTCGGCGACGAAGCCCAGTTCGGCGAGGATCAGCGCGGGGAGTCCCGGCTCGTAGCCCATCTGCCGGTGCACGTCGAGCACGTTGCGCAGGTGGGCCTCCGCGGTGTCCAGGGCGCCCTCCCGGCGGGCCCCCATCCCCAGCCCGATCTCGGCGTACTGTTCGCCGAACTTGTCCGACTGCTCGACCGCCAGCCGCCTGGCCCGCTCGTGGAACTCCCGGGCCCGCGGGTAGTCGCGGGTCAGCATCGCGATGCGGCCCAGGCCCGACAGTTGGAAGGACACCTCGGGCCACAGCCCGAGGTCCTCGGCCATGCGCAGGCCCTCGCGGTGCAGTCGCGCGGCGAGTTCGTAGTCGCCCATCACCTCGGCCAGCTTCTGCAGGGGCACCATGGCCTGCAACTGGCCCCACTGGTCGCCCAGTTCGCGGAACAGCTCCAGGCTCTGCTCGCCGTGGCGCCGGAGTGTTCCGAACTCCCCTTGCAGCTTGGCGTGGAACGCCCGGCTGGCGAGTGCCGCGGCCGTGCCCCACCCGTCGCCGAGTGAGCGGAACGTCGCGAGCGCGGACTCGATCAGCGTGCGGCTCGGGGCCGGATCGGCGATGCCGTAGAGGTTGGAGGCCAGGAACCAGCGCGCGCGGGCCTGGCCGAGCGGGTCGTCGATCGTCTCGTACGGTCGCAGCGCGGCCCGGTACTCCGTGACGGGGTCCGCGCTGCCGCCGAGCAGCAGGCTCACGCCGCCCAGCCACGCGGTGGCCTTCGCGACCAGGGCGGCGGGGGCGGGGGTTGCTGGGGCGCCGACACCGGTCGACAGGGCCAGGGTGAGGGAGCGCCGGGCCTCGTTGTTGCGCCCTCGCAGGTACCAGTACCAGGTCAGGGCGTTCACCAGGCGCAGCGCGCACTCGGCGTCCCCCGCCTGTACGGCGCTGTCCAGCGCGGCGCGCATGTTCGCGTTCTCGGCATCGAGCCGGCGCAGCCACCGGCGTTGCTCATGACCGCGCAGATGCGGCTCGGCGCGCTCGGCCAGCTCCAGGTAGTAGGCGCGGTGCCCGCGTCGTAGGGTCGCCAACTCACCTGATTCGGCGAGCCGTTCGGCGGCGTACGCGGCGACCGACTCCAGCATCCGGTAGCGGGGGCCTTCCGTGCCGCCCGCCCCGTCGTCGGCCATGACCAGCAGCGAGCTGTCCACCAGCCGGGCCAGGAGGTCGAGAACCTCCGCGCCGTCCAGACCGTCCCCGGCGCAGAGATGCTCCGCCGCGGCGAGCGTGCAGCCGTCGGTGTGCACAGCCAGGCGCCGCAGTACCGCCCGCTCCTGGTCACCGAGGAGCTCCCAGCCCCAGTCGATCACCGCCCGCAGTGTGCGCTGCCGCGCCGGGGCGCCGCGCGAGCCCACCGCCAGCAGACGGAAGCGGTCGTCCAGCCGGGCGGCCAACTCGGTCACACCCAGGGCTCGTACGCGGGTGGCGGCCATCTCCAGCGCCAGCGGAATGCCGTCCAGACGCCGGCAGATCGACACGACCGCGTCGAGGGTGCTCGGGTCGAGGACGAAGCGCGGCGCCGCGGCCGTGGCCCGCGCCACGAAGAGTTCCACCGCGCCGAACCGGCTCGCGTCCGCCGTACTCAGACCCGCCGCCGACTCCGGCCGCCGCAGCGGCGGTACCTCCTCCAGCCACTCCCCGGTGATGCCGAGCGGCATCTGGCTGGTGGCCAGGACGCGGAGGGCCGGGGCCGCCTTCAGCAGCTGCTCGGCCAACTCCGCGGCGGGCGCGGCGACATGCTCGCAGTTGTCGAGAATCAGCAGCGTCGGCCGGTCGCTCAGCGCGTGCGCGACGCGGGCGGCCGACGACAGCGGCACGCCCTTGGGCCGCACGGTGTCGTCCCGGACCCCGATCACCGCGCCGACCAGCTCATTCACCTCGACCCACCGGTCGGCCCCGGCCCGGGGGCCGGTGGGCGCCGGGTCGAGCGCCGCCAGCTCCGCCAGGTGGACGCCGCCGGGGAACGCCGCACCGAGCCGGGCGGCGGTCGCCAGCGCGAGCTGTGTCTTGCCGACTCCGCCGGGCCCGGTGAGCGTCACCAGCCGGTGGGCGCCGAGCAGTCGGCGTACCTCATCGACGGCCTCGCCACGGCCGATCAGTTCGGTCAGCGGGGCCGGTACGTTGCTCGGCGGGCGGGCCGCGGAGGTGGCGGGCGAGGGCGCGGCGGTCAGCGCCGGGTCCTGGGCGAGGATCGCCCGGTGCAGGGCGGTGAGCGTGGGGCCGGGGTCCACCCCCAACTCCTCGGCCAGCCGGGTGCGCAGATCCGTGTAGCCGCGGAGCGCCGCGTCCTGGCGGCCGGACAGATACAGCGCCCGTACGTGCGCGGCACGCATCCGTTCACGTAGCGGATGCAGGCTCACCAGGTCGGTCAACTCGTCGGCGACCAGGGCGTGTTCGCCGAGTTCCAGGCGCGCATCGGCCTGTTCCTCGACGGCGGTGAGCCACTGCTCGTCCAGCCGGGCCGCGGCGGTGCGCGCGAACTCCTCGTCGGCGAAGTCCGCGTACGCGGGACCGCGCCGGACGGCCAGCGCCTCCGCCAGCAGCGCGGCTCGGGCCCGGGGCTCGGCGACCTCCCGCGCGCGGTCGAGCAACTGCTGGAAGTGGTCGGCGTCGACCGCGCCGGGGTCGGCGAGCAGCTCGTACCCCGGCGGGCGCGAGACGACCAGCGACCGCCCGCCCGGCTCGGCGTTCTCCAGCGCCCGCCGCAGCTGCCACACCTTCGTCTGGAGCGCGCCCGGCGGATTGTTCGGGGGCTTCGGGCCCCACAGGTCGTCGACGAGCCGGTCCGCGGAGACGGGGCTGCCCCGGTGCACCAGGAGGTGCGCCAGCAGGGCGCGGACCTTCAGCTCGGGGATCCTGACCGCCGTCCCGTCGGCCGTCCATACCCCGAGCGGACCCAACACCCCGAAACGCATGTGATCAGGCTATCCGACGGGGCCAACTCCCCCACGGCGCCGAACGATCGGGGACCGAGATCTGAATCAGCGGGACCGAGAGGGGCGAAGAGGGGTGAAGAGGGCTGAGGAACGGACCGAGAGCGGATCGAGAGAGGGGCGAGAGCGGCGCGGCGCACCGTACGGCATGGCTCCCCAACTCCGGGGAGAAGGAAGGAAATCCATGTCATCGAACGCCCCCGAGACCGCCCCTGTCCGCAAGGCCGGGTCCCGGGAATGGGTGGGTCTCGCCGTACTGGCCCTGCCCACCCTGCTGATCTCCCTCGACCAGAGCGTGCTGTATCTGGCCCTGCCCCACCTCGCCGAGGGGCTGCGGCCCAGCGGCACGCAGACGCTGTGGATCATGGATGTCTACGGCTTCCTGATCGCCGGCTTCCTCATCACCATGGGCACGCTCGGGGACCGGATCGGCCGCCGCAAGCTGCTGATGATCGGCGCGACTGCCGTCGGCGTCACCTCGGTCGCCGCCGCCTACTCCACCAGCGCGGAGGCCCTGATCGTCACCCGGGGACTGCTCGGCATCGCCGCCGCGACACTCATGCCGTCCACCCTCGCCCTCATCGGCAACATGTTCCACGACCCCTACCAGCGGGGCCGCGCCATCGCGGTGTGGGCCAGTTGCTTCATGGGCGGCACGGCGCTCGGCCCGGTGATCGGCGGCGTGCTGCTGGAGTTCTTCTGGTGGGGCTCGGTGTTCCTGCTCGGTGTGCCCGTCATGGTGCTGCTCCTGATCGTCGCGCCCTTCCTGCTGCCGGAGTACAAGGACGCGAACGCGGGCAGGATCGACCTCCTCAGCGTCGTACTGTCACTGGCGTCGATCCTGTCGATCATCTACGGCCTGAAGGAACTCGCGCGCTACGGCTTCGAGACGGCGCCACTCGTCACGATCGCCGGTGGCCTGGCCGTCGGCGCGGTGTTCGTGTCCCGGCAGAACAAGCTGGCCGATCCACTGCTGGACCTGAAGCTGTTCAAGGTCGGCGCGTTCAGCGCGGCGCTGATGATCCTGACGGTGTCGATGCTCGGTACCGGTGGTGGCTACCTCTTCATCACCGGGTTTCTCCAGATGGTCGAGGGTTTCTCGCCGATGGAGGCGGGTCTGTGGATGGTGCCCGCGGCCGTCGCTTCGATCGTCGCGGCGCAGGTGGCGCCGGTCCTCGCCAAGCGGCACCCGCTCGGCGTCGTTGTCGGGGTGGCCCTGCTCATCGGCATGGCGGGCTATCTGATGCTCGTCCTCGTCGACCCGGTCGGCGGGATTCCGCTGCTGGTGGCCGGCTTCGTGATCGTGTTCGTCGGCGTCGGCACCTTCGGGTCGCTCAGCACCAATCTGGTCATCGGGTCCGTCCCCCCGGAACGGGGCGGCTCGGCGGCGGCGCTCTCCTCCATCAGCGGCGACCTGGGCAACGCCCTGGGCATCGCCACGCTGGGCAGCCTCGGTACCGCCGTCTACCGCGACTCGATCGTGGTGCCCGACGGCACCCCGTCGGGCGCGGCCGACGCCGCCGAGGGCAGCATGGAGGACGCCGTCACGGCCGCGCGGGACCTGCCGCCCGAGCCCGCCGAGGGCCTGCTGGCAGCCGCCGGGGAGGCATACACCAGCGGGCTGAACACGATCGGTGCCGCCTGTGCCGTCATCGCCGCGATCAGCGCGACGATCGCGCTCACCATGCTGCGCGGGAGCCGTGGGGCCGTACCGTCGGGCGACGAAGCATCAACCGCGCGGCCATAGGGTCACGGCCGTGTCCGGCCGCTCTCCCTCCAGCCGGACCGGACCGGACCGACGAGTACACCGTGCTCACCGGACGGATCTGACGAAGACCACGGCCACCGCGCCGACGAACGGGGCGGCGACCTGTGGCGCCGGCGATGTTGAGCAGGCCCATGTCCTTGCCCGCGTCCCCGGTGTGCGGCAGGACTTTGGTCATCAGTGCCAGGTCGACGGCCATGAACATGCCGAACCCGGCGCCGTTGACGACGCTGAACGCGACCATGCCGTCGACGGACCTCCAGAGCATCGGAATCATGAGCGAGACCGCGACGACGGCGTTGACCACCAACTGGAAGCCCATGATGGCCGGTACGTCCGCGGGGTCGACCTTGATGTACTCCAGGAGGATGTACATGGTGTACGAGGACACGCTGACGTAGCCGGCAGCGACGACGAGGACGGGCGTGTCTTCGCAATAGCGAAGATCGCCGAACGTGTCGACCGCCCCGCACTCGCAGGTCGTCGACGACCTGCTTCGCAGCCTCGACAACCTCGACCTGATCGTCCCGGCCGCACAGCCCGACCCTGCCGCCGACCCGCGCTCCTCGCGCGGTGGCGTATAGGTTTCACCGGGCCTACCGGGCGGACAAGTTGGAGGCGGGGACATTGACGACCCATCACGCGGTCGACGGGCTGGCCGGCAATCCGGCGGCGCCTGCCGGCGTACTGCTGCGGCTGCTGGCGCTGAACGACCGCTGGATCACGCAACGGATCTCGTGGCGCCAGAAGCTGCCCGACGAGGTGGCCGAGGCCATGCTCACCCACCCCGACCGCCGGGTGCGCCACAGCATCGCCGAGAGCTGGACGGTCGACCCCGAGCTGCGCGCACGGCTTCTCGACGGCCCCGTGTCGGACGCCATCGTGGTCGCCTGCGGCCCGAGGCCGTACGGAATCGCGGTGCCGCCGCTGCCGGACCGGGCGTACGAGCGACTGCTGACCCATGAACGCGGCAATGTGCGGTACGAGACCCTCGACTCCGCCGGCGTGCCCGAGCACGTTCTGATTCCGCTCGCCGGGCACCCGGACCCGCTGTTCCGGCTGGCGGCCTGCCGTCGTGTCTGGCACGCGCTCGCCGACGAGGTGCGCGCCTCGCTCCTCGGCGACGCGGACCCGGAGGTGCGCCGGGCCGCCTCGCTGTGGGTGATGCACGAGGACGAGGAGCGTACGACCGAACTCGTCGAAGCCCTCGCGGGCACATGGCAGTTGGGGGAGGTGATGGAGCGCGGCAAGCTCGGGCGGGCCGTGGCCGAGCGGCTGCTGGCCGGGGGAATACGGCTCCCGTGGCTCGCGCGCAACCCCACCCTCCCCGCCGATCTCGCGTCCCCGCTCGCTCACCACGAGGATCCCGAGGTGCGGCTGGCGTTCTCCGCCCGCCCCGAGTTGTCGGAGGAGGAACGCGGCGCGGTCGACTGGAAGATCGGCCCCGAGGACCGGTTGGACACGCTGCGGTGGGTCTGGGACGCGCGTGAGGACCCGGACGTCCTGCGCCGGTGCGCGACGTCCGCGCACCCATGGCTGCGGCGCAGTGCCGCCGTATGTCGGGAACTGCCCGAGGACTGCGTCGAACTGCTCGCGGGCGACGAGGACTTCGCCGTACGGCTGCTGCTCGCCGAGCGCCACCCGAAGGCACCGGCGGAGCTGCTGCTCGATCTGTATCTGCACGGTACGCACCGGGCCGTCGCCATGCTGGTCGCCAAGCCGCAGTTCCCCCTGGCCGGCCTCGCGGCGCGTTTCGGGGAGGCGACGGACCCGGAGGCCCGCGCGCTGGCCCTGCGTGATCCGACGGCGACGCCCGAACTCGTGGAACGGCTGAGCCGGGACCCGGAGAAGAGAGTGCGGGAGGCGGCCGCGCGGGACGTGCGGCTGCCGGTGGGGCGCGTGGTGGAACTGCTGGAGGATCCGGACGTGGGGTCGGCCGCGGCCGTCAATCCGGTGCTGCCGGTCGCGGTGATGACGGCGCTGCTGGACAGGGCGGGTGTGCCGGGGTGAGTCCGGGCGGCCGACGGTGCCCTCAGCCGGTCGGTCCGTCAGTCGGTCACTCGCTCAGCGCCGGCGGCTCCCGCGCCAACTCCCGCGCCAACTCCCGTGCCACCAGGTCGGGGTGAGGCGTTGCGTCGCGGGGGGAGCCGGGGACGACGCGGCGCGGCGAGAAGGCGATGTCGTCACGGGTCGTCGGCCCCGGTCGGGCCTGCCCCACCCGCGTCACCCCACCAGCGTCACCCCACCAGCGTCTGGGTGCCGAGCACCATCAGCAGCGCGAGGCGTTCGGCGTCCTCGGTGCCGGGCTCGGCCGTGTAGATCATGACGCGCAGATCGCTCGTCGCCACGGTGAGTACGTCGCAGTCCAGCGTCACGGGGCCCACCTGCGGATGGTCGATGGTCTTGCGCGCGGCCTCGTGATGACCGACGGCGCCGGAGTCCCACAGCTCCGCGAACCGGTCACTGTCCGCGCGCAGTTCCGCGACCAGCCGACGCAGCCGCTGGTCGGCCGGGTAGCGGCCGACGGCAGTACGCACGTCGGCGACCAGCGCGGTCTCGAACAGGCGCAGGGACTCGGGCGTGTGCCGTGCCCGGGTGCCGGGGCCGAGGAAATGCCGCCACACGCTGTTGCGCCGGTTGCCGCGCCGGCCGGAGGGATCGCCCATCAAGGCCGCGTACGGCGGATTGGCCGTGAGCAGCGTCAGGGACGCGTCGTACACCGCGACGGGTGTCCCGGCGAGTCTGTCGAGCATGCGCTGGACGCTCGGGGTGATGTACGCGGGTACGGTCCGCGGCCCCGGCGGCGCCAGCCCGGCCAGCCGGAACAGGTGCTCGCGTTCGGCTCCCGCCAGCCGCAGCGCCCTGGCCAAGGCCTCGACGACCTGGGTCGAGGGGTTGGCCGCGCGGCCCTGTTCGAGGCGGGTGACGTAGTCGACGGAGATACCGGCCAGCATGGCCAGCTCCTCACGCCGCAGTCCCGGCGCGCGCCGGTGCCCGCCGGTGGCCAGCCCGGCGGCCTCCGGCGCGACCCGGTCGCGCCACCGGCGTACCGCCTGTCCGAATTCCGAGTCCGTCTCCGCCTCTCCCATGCGCCCCAGTGTGCGCCCCGGGCCGCGGGCCGTCCTGGTACCGGCAGTCCCAGGAAAACCGGACGGCTGGCTGACCACACCGGTCTGTCGCAAGGTGGAGGCATGACAACAACACTGATCACCGGAGCGAACAAAGGACTGGGCCACGAGACCGCTCGACGGCTCGTCGCCGCGGGCCACACCGTCTACGTGGGCAGCCGGGACCCGGAGCGGGGCCGCCGGGCCGCCGAGCAGCTGGGCGCGCGGCTAGTCGTCCTCGACGTCACCGACGATGCGTCCGTCGCCGCCGCGGCGAAGACCGTCGAGGCGGCCGGCGGTCTGGACGTACTGATCAACAACGCCGGCATCGAGGGGCGGGGACCGGGCGGGAAGGTGTACGGCGCGGCGGAGGTGACCGGCGACGCGATGCGGACGTTGTTCGAGACGAACGTCTTCGGCGTGGTCCGGGTCACCCACGCGTTCCTGCCACTGCTGGAGGCGTCGGCCAACCCGGTCGTGGTCAACGTCAGCAGCAGCGTGGGTTCCCTGGCCATGGTGTCCGAGACGGGCACGCCGCAGTCCCAGTATCCGGCCGTCGCCTATCCGACGTCCAAGACGGCGGTCAACATGATCACGGTGAAGTTCGCCAAGGCGTTCCCGCATTTCCGGGTCAACGCGGTGGAGCCGGGCTACACGGCGACGGACCTGAACGGGAACACGGGCACGCAGACGGTCGAAGAGGGCGCGGAGATCATCGTCAAGATGGCCCAGGTGGGCCCCGACGGCCCGACGGGCGGCTTCTTCGACGTGTCGGGCCCCCAGCCCTGGTGAGAGCAGGCCCGTGGCCCCACCGTCGCCTGTCCGCCCGTGAGACCGTCGCGAGGACGAGGCCGTCGCGACCTGTTACGCCGTGGGTGTCGCGGGCTGACGGCCTGCCTCCCGCGCGAGTCGTTCCCGCAACCGCGTCAGCCGCGCGATCTCCGCGTCGAGTGCCGCGAGCCTGCGGTTCACGACGGCGGACGTGGCCGCCCCGGGTTCGGTGGAGCCGCAGGGCCGCGGTGGATCCTGGGCGAGCAGGTACAGCCGGTCGGTAAAAGCGCGGAGGTCTTCGACCGTGAGGCCGAGGGCGAGCAGTTCGCGGATGACGCGGACGCGGGCCACCTCGTCGGGCCCGTAGTCCCGTTGACCGGAGGCCGTACGGACAGGGGGCGCCAGCAGGCCGCGTTCCTCGTAGAAGCGCAGGGCTCTGGGCGTCGTGCCCGCCGCTGCCGCCGCGTCACCGATCCGCACCTCGACTCCCGTCCGTGTCAGAGTTCCACCACGACCGCGCCGAAGTGGCGCCCCTTGATGAGACCCTCCAACGCCTCCGGCGCGCGCTCTATGCCCGCGATCCGGTCGTGGGGAAAGGTGATCTCGCCCGCGCGCAGCCACTCGGCGAACCGCTCGACCCACTCCCCCTCCACCTCGGGGTGGTCCGCGCCGCTGTATCCGCCCAGGGAGATGCCTCTCACGACGAGGCGGAAGGCGTCGATCTCCACCGGTGCGCTGCCGCCCCGCCGGTCGGCCGACAGTTGGCCCGACAACGCGCCGACCAGCGCGAACCGCGCCCCTTGCCGCGCCGCGCCGAGCGCCGCCACCAGTTGCTCGCCGCCGACGGTGTCCAGCAGGACGTCGATCCCGTCCGGCGCCGCCTCGGTGAGCTGCTCCGCGAAGGGTGCCGCGCCGCGCAGGAGGACGGCGTCGTAACCGAGTTCGCGCACCAGCCGCTCCGCCTTCTCCGGCGAGCCCGTGCTCCCGATGACCCGACCGGCGCCCAGCAGCCGGGCGATCTGTCCGGCGAGGGTGCCCACCGCGCCCGCCGCGCCGGTGACGAGGACGGTGTCGCCCGGTGAGATCTCGGCGAGGCGCGTCAGCGCTCCGTAACCCGACGAGCCCTGCGCGAGGTACGCCGCCGGGTCGGGCAACGCGCCGTCCAGCGCGGCGCATTCGGTGGCCGGCACCAAGGCGTACTCCCGCCAGCCGAGGAGGTGGGAGACCTGGTCGCCCGGCCGCAGCGGACTGTCGGCCGGCGCGGCGACGACCGCGCCGACGGCCGGCCCGAACAGCGTGTCACCGGCGCGCAGGGCCGGCAGCGGGACGCCGTCGACCTCGCCGCCGATCAGTGTGCGGAGGCCGGGAAAGACCAGGAAGTGCTGGTTCCTGACCAGGACTTGGCCCGGCCCCGGGCTGGGCAGCGGTGTCTCCGTGACGGTGAGGTGCCGCGTGTCCGGCAGCCCGTCGGGTACGGCGGTGAGCCGGATCTCGCGGCTGGTGGTGGGCAGGTGTGTCGTCATGTCCGGGCTCCTGGGCGTCGTCCGAGGCGGGCAGCGGCGGCGGAGCGGGACACGCTCGCCGCCGGATCGCCGGGACGCTAACCCCTGACGCGCACGTCAGGGTCAAGCCATGGTCACCGGGTCGCCGGGTCACCGGAGGGGACGAGCCCCTCGACGAATGACCGGAAGTCCGTCGCGAGGGCGAGTTCCGTCTCGTCGTCCGCGTCGAACCAGGTGACCGACGGCTCGCCCCGCGGACCGCACTGCCGGTAGTCGAGCCCGATCCACCAGTGGCCCTCGCCCGCGATGAGCACGATCGGTGACGGCAGTTCCCACTCCGCCACGAGATACGGGGTGTCGAGTACGGACAGCGGGGCGACGGATCCCGCCGCCGTGCCGGTCGCGTCGGTCGTGCCGGTCGCGTCGGTCGTGCCGGTCGCGTCGGTCGTGCCGGTCGTGCCGGTCGTGCCGGTCGTGGGAAGACGTCCGATGCCCATCAACTCGGCGAACAGCTCACCTGTGGGCAGCGCGTTCCACGCGGGCGCCACCGCACCGCCGTTGTGCAGGCGAAGCAGGTCGAGCAGGGTCGCGGGGAGCGTGACGCCGAGTACGCGCTCCGCCTCCGCCACCAACTCGTCGGTGAGGGGCGGCTGTTCGCCGTCCCGGTCTCCACCGTTGCTGTCCCAGAACGCCGTTCTGACCTCGTCGTATCGCGCCACGGCCGGGATCCTACGCCCCGCCGTCGGCCGTGGAGGTACGCCAGTACGTACAGCGCCATCCCTGAAGGGGATTGTCGACGGGATCGAGGCCCAGCTCACCCCCTGATGGGCGCGGCGGGCGCCGTCGTACGGAATCGGGCCCGGTAGGCGGTCGGGGCGATGCCGAAGGCCTGCTGGAAGACGCGGCGCATCGTCTCGGACGAGCCGAAGCCGGCCGCCTCAGCCACCGTGTCCACGGAGTCGTCGCCCGATTCGAGGAGAGCCTGGGCTGCTTCCAGCCGTACGGATTCCAGATACTGGCCGGGCGTCCTTCCGGTCTCGCTCCGGAAGAGCCTGCTGAGGTGGCGGGCGCTGACGCCGGCACTGTCTGCCAGGGAGTCCAGGCTGTGCGGGGTGGCGGGGTCGGCGCCGACGGCGTCCATCACCCTCCGTACCACCGGGTGCCTCGCCGTACGCGGCGCCAGGCGTGCGCTGAACTGCGACTGCCCGCCGGGGCGGGCCATGAAGACCACCAGCTCGCGTGCGACATCGCGCGCCACGTCGGCGCCGTGGTCGTCCTCGACCAGGGAGAGCGCGAGATCGATACCGGCGGTGACACCGGCGGACGTGACGACGTCACCGTCCCGCACGAATACCGGGTCCGTCTCGACGCGCACCCGTGGGTACGCGGTGGCGAGCTGCGCCGCCAGCCGCCAGTGCGTCGCCGCGCGCCGACCGTCCAGCGCGCCCGTCTCCGCCAGGACGAACGCGCCGGCGCACACCGAGGTGATCCGCCGTGAGCGCCCCAGCAGTTCGCCGACGAACGCGACGAGCCGCCGGTCGGCGACCGCTCGCCGCCAGTCGCTCCGGCCGGGCACGACGAGCGTGTGCAGCCGGGCGGGCAGCGTCTGCGGCCCGCCGTCCACGCCGACGCGCAACCCCGACGACGTCCTCACGTCCGCACCGTCCGGGGACACGATCCGTACGTCGTACCGCGCGCCGAACATGTTGGCCGTGGTGAACACCTCGGCCGGGCCCGTCACGTCGAGGAGCTGCACCCCGTCGAAGGCGACCACGGCCACCACGGCGGGAGCGACGGCGGGCCCGGCGGCGGGCCCGGCGGCGGGCCCGGCGGCGGTCATTCGGGCCACGGGGAGTCCAGGATCGTCCGCACGAAGTCGCCGCGCTCGAAGCCGGGCACGTAGTGGGCGAGTACATCGGCCTTGACGTTGCCGAACGTGGTCTCCGGCTTGTGCCGGACACCGTCCGTGAACGCGCCGAGAATGCGCTGCTTGAAGCCGGGGCGCGGGTGCAGCGCCACGATGTCGGCCCGGTCGGCCTCGCCGATGTCGTGGTAGCCGATACCGAGGACGTCGTACTCGACACCCGCCGTCACCAGCGCCACCTCCGGCTCCATGAACTCGGGCACGCCCGGGGTCGTGTGCAGGGCGATGGCGGTCCACACGCGCCGGACGCTGTCCTCCGGCACGTGGTGCGCCTGCAGGAAGCGGCGCGCCTCGTCGGCGCTGTCCACCTCGAAGCGCCGCCCGCTGCCGTGGAAGGGCTCGCCCAGGCCCAGATCGTGGAACATGGCCCCGATGTAGAGGAGTTCGGGGTCGAAACCGAGGTCCCGGTTGCGCCCCTGGAGGCTGCCGAAGAAGTAGACGCGGCGCGAGTGGTCGTAGATCAGCTCGCTCACGGTGTCGCGTACGAGCTCGGTCGCCGCCCGCGCGAGCTTCGTGTCCGGCACGGGCACGCCCGCCGGTACGGAGAGGTCGCCTGTCATGGTCATCACCTGGGCCTTCCGGTTGCTGGTCCTCGTCCTCCCCAGTCTCCTGAGCGACGGACCGGTGTGCCATGTCCACAGGGCCGTATGACCCACGGATACGGACATCCGTGCCGCCGTACGGTGGGGATGGACCGGAAGGGTCGGGAGTCGGGATGGGGAATATTTTTCACGGGGGCGGCGACACGGACCTCGACATGTCCAACGGCGGCACGGCCGTCTTCGTCGACGCCATGATGCTGGCCATCTCCGATCTGGTCGACGAGCCCTGGGACTACCGCTTCGCGGCCCTGCTGGCACTCCAGGACCAGAACGTCGTCGGAAGGGGCGCCGTCGGGTTCGATCTCGCGGACATCGACTGGGGCGCGACACCGGCCGAACGCGCTCACGCGAAGGACTTCGTGCTGCGGACGACCGATCTGGCACTGGCCCGGCACCGCTGGGAGGAACTGGACTACGAGGCGCCGTACGCGGAGCGCTGTCTGCGGCGGTTCAGGGACCTGGTCGAGGCGTACGAGCCCGCCCCGTCGCCGGACGCATCGCGCGACGGGCGCTTTCCCGGCCCGGCCGAGGCGGCGATGGCGTCGTGTGTGCGGCACCGGATCCTGAACGCGCTGCCGCACTGGGAGGGCTGTGTCCGCTGCTCCGAGGAGTGGGGCTGAGAAATATCGGTTCGGTTCTCCTCCGCGTGTCGATCCGGGCCGGGGCCGTTCGTATGGACGGTGAGAGGTCGGCCGGACGGTGAGAGGCCGGCACGACACCGACACCGAGGAGGAACCAGAAATGAAGCAGTATCTGCTCAGCGTGATCCAGCCCGTCGGGGAGCCGCCCGCCCCCGAGGTACTGGCCGAGATCACCCGCGATCTTGAAGCCTTCCACGAGGAGCTGAAGGCCGCCGACGCCTGGGTCTTCGCCGGTGGGCTGCACTCGCCGAGCACCGCCACCGTCGTACGGGCGGAGGGCGGCGACGTGCTCGTGACCGACGGGCCGTACACCGAGAGCAAGGAGTACCTCGGCGGAATCTGCATCGTCCGGGCGCCCGATCTGGACGCGGCGCTCGAATGGGGCGCCAAGGCCACGCGGGCGACGACGCTCCCCATCGAGGTGCGGCCGTTCTTCGGCGAGACCGACAGCTGATGCCGGATTCCCCGGACGACTCGCCGGACGTCTCGCCGGACGTCTCCTCGAACGACTCCCCGGCGACGGACGCGCTCTCCCGGTCCGAGATCGGACGCGTCTTCCGTAAGGAGTACGGCCGGGCGGTGTCCGTCCTGGTCCGCGTCTTCGGCGACATCGACGTCGCCGAGGAGGCGGTCCAGGACGCGTTCGCCACGGCGGTACAGCGCTGGCCCGCCACCGGACCGCCGCCGAGCCCGGCCGGCTGGATCATCACCACGGCGCGCAACAAGGCCGTCGACCGGCTCCGCCGGGAAGCCTCCCGCGCGGACCGATACGCGCAGGCCGCGCTCCTGTACGCCCCCGACGAACCGGCGGAGGAGGGCCCCGTGCGCGACGACCGGCTCCGGTTGATCTTCACCTGCTGCCATCCCGCGCTCGCCCCCGCCGCCCGCGTCGCCCTGACCCTGCGGCTCCTGGGCGGGCTCACCACCGCCGAGATCGCCCACGCCTTCCTGGTACCCGAACCGACCATGGCGCAGCGGCTCGTACGCGCCAAGGGCAAGATCCGCGACGCCGGGATCCCGTACCGGATCCCGCGCGACGCCGACCTCCCCGACCGCCTCAAGGCGGTCCTGTCCGTCGTCTATCTGATCTTCAACGAGGGCTATACGGCCAGCTCGGGCGACCGGCTCGTACGTGACGACCTCTGTAAGGAGGCCGTCCGCCTCGGCCGGCTGCTGGTCGACCTGATGCCGGACGAGCCGGAGGCCAGGGGGCTGCTCGCGCTCATGCTGCTCATCGAGTCGCGCCGGGCCGCCCGCACCACCGCCGACGGCGGCGGCCTCGTCCTCCTCTCCGACCAGGACCGCGGCCGCTGGGACCGCGAGCTCGTCGCCGAGGGCCGGGCCCTGGTACGGCAGTGTCTGCGGCGCGACCGGCCGGGCCCATACCAGATCCAGGCGGCGGTCAACGCCGTGCACAGCGACGCGCCGACCGCCGCGGCCACGGACTGGCGGCAGATCCACCGGCTGTACGACCAGCTCCTCGCCCTGGCTCCGAGCCCTGTCGTCGCGCTCAACCGCGCGGTCGCCGTGGCCGAGGTCGACGGCCCCGAAGCCGCCCTGGCGCTCGTGGAAGGCCTCGCGGCGGAGCTGGACGGCTACCACGCGTTCCACGCCGTCCGCGCCGATCTGCTCGGGCGCCTCGGCCGTCGTACGGAGGCGGTGGCGGCGTACGAGGCGGCCGCCGCCCGGACGGAGAACGCCGCCGAGCGCGACTTCCTGCGACGCCGGGCCGCCGGACACCGGGGCGGTCCGGCGCACCCGGGGTGAGCGCTTGACTTCGAGGACACTCCAATACGTACCGTCGGGAGCATGACTACTCCTCAGCACAAGATCGGTTCAGGTTTCGGCGCGCGAAGCACCGCCGAGGAGGTTCTGCGCGGTGTGGACCTGGGCGGGAAGCTCGCGGTCGTCACCGGCGGTTACTCGGGTCTGGGGCTGGAGACGACGCGCGCGCTGGCTCGCGCGGGCGCCCACGTCGTGGTGCCCGCCAGGCGGCCCGCCGTCGCCGAGGAAGCCGTCGCGGGGATCGAGGGAGCGGCGGGAAAGGTCGAGGTCGACGAGATGGACCTCGGTGACCTCGACAGCGTCCGCGCCTTCGCCGAGAAGTTCCTGGCCTCCGGACGCTCCATCGACATCATGATCGACAACGCCGCGATCATGGCGTGCCCCGAGACCCGCGTCGGACCGGGCTGGGAGGCGCAGTTCGCGACGAACCACCTCGGCCACTACGCGCTCGTCAACCGCCTCTGGCCCGCGATCGAGCGCGGCGGCGCCCGCGTCGTCTCCGTCTCCTCGGCCGGGCACCGCGGCTCCCCCATCCGCTGGGACGACGTGCGGTTCGAGCGGGGTTACGACAAGTGGCAGGCGTACGGCCAGGCGAAGACCGCCAACGCGCTGTTCGCCGTGCACCTCGACGCGCTCGGCAAGGACGCCGGTGTCCGGGCCTTCTCGGTGCACCCGGGTGGCATCCTCACGCCGCTCCAGCGTCACCTTCCCAAGGAGGAGATGGTCGCCTTCGGGTGGATCGACGAGGAGGGCAACCCGCTCAACACGTCGTTCAAGACGCCGGAGCAGGGCGCGTCCACGCAGGTGTGGGCGGCGACCTCGGACCGGCTGGCGGACGCGGGCGGCGTGTACTGCGAGGACTGCGACATCGCCGAACCCGCCGACGAGGCCGACTTCAAGGGCGGCGTACGCACGTACGCGACGGACCCCGAGCAGGCGGCGCGGCTCTGGAAGCTCTCCGCCGAACTCACGGGCGTGGACGCGTTCGCGACGGCCGGCTGAGCGGTCGCCGGCGCGGGACCGTGCGACGTAGTCGCGAAGGACGGGCGGCTGAAGTTGTCGGGTTCCTCGAAGTGGTCGACCGTCGCGCCGGAATCGGCGGCCCTGCGGGCGATGGCGTGACAGAGAGTCGACTTGCCGACTCCGGGACTGCTGCCGACGACTGCGATCATGCGTCCGGTCGCCTTGGTCATCACGGCACTTTCGCACGCGGCCACTTGACGGAATCGGGCGCCGATCAGACGCGGGCACCGGCCGGGCGCGGGCGCTGGTCAGACGCGGGCGCGATCAGAGGCTGGTGCGATCAGAGGCGGATGCGATCAGAGGCGGGCGTCGAGGCGGAGGCTCCAGCGGCCGGCGCCGCCCATGAGGGTGACCGTGGACAGCGGGCGCACGTCCACGTTCCAGAAGGTCGGGGCCGGGGCGTGCAGGGCGTAGACGAGCGCCGCCCTGATGACGGCCGGTTCGGCGACGGCGACGATGGCGCCGATGTCGTCAGCCGGCCGCGTGTCCAGCCAGCCCCCTATCCGGGAGATGAACGCCAGCAGCGGCTCGCCGCCGTGCGGGGCGGAGCGCGGGTCGGCGAGCCAGGCGTCCACGGCGGCGGGTTCACGGGCAGCGACGTCCGCGAAAGTGCAGCCGCGCCAGCGGCCCATGTCGCAGTCCCGGAGGGCCGGCTGGACGAGCGGCGCGTAGCCGAGTGCTTCCCCGGTCGCGCGGCTGCGCGCGGTGGGCGAGCAGTAGCGCAGATCGGCGGCGGCCAGCGGCACGAGGGCGTGCGCGACGAGCTGCACCTCGTGCCAGCCGGCCTGGTCGAGGGGACGGTCGTCGTCGAAACGCTCGGCAAGTGGGGCTGAGCTGCGCGCGGCGGCGACCAACGTGACCCGAACACTCATGCCGGGATCGTGAGCCCGAAAGTCGCACAGGTCAAGAGGGGGGCTGAAGGTCCAGAGTCATCCACATCAGGGGGTTTTCGAGCGACTTGAACCCCACCTTCTCGTAGACGCCGTGGGCGTCCTCCGTGGCCAGCATCATGCGCCGGAGCCCCAGCAGGGCGAGGTGGTCACGTGCGGCGGCGACCAGTTCGGTGCCGAGTCCCTTGCCGCGTGCGACGGGGTCGACGTACACGTCGCAGAGCCAGGCGAAGGTGGCGTGGTCCGTGACGACGCGGGCGTAGGCGACCTGTTCGCCCGAAGCGGCGTCGTAGGCGCCGAAGTTGAGCGATCCGGCGATCGCCCTGTCCTGGACGGCGCGGTCGCGGCCGAGCGCCCAGTAGGCGTCGGTGGACAGCCAGCGGTGGATCCGCTCCGCGTCGAGGCGCGCGGGGTCGGTCGAGATGTCGTACGCGGCGGAGGTCGTCGTCTCGGTCATGGCGGAAGGCTGCCAGGTGGCGGGCCCGTTGTCAGTGGCGGGTGCCACCATCGAGACGTCGACTTGATGTCCGTCCGATCCCACCGGCCGGTCGCACAGGCACACGTACAAGCACGCGAATATTCGGTTGCCCGTCGCTGATCGTGGTGGATGCAATGTCCGGCATGGACGCCGACGCATGAACACATCGCCACCGCCCTCGTCACCTCAAGCGGAGCCGACCGACGGATCGCCCGTCCGGATCGGCGCTCTCGTTCCGCTGACCCGGCCCGGCTGGGTCGAGGCGGGCCGGCATCTGCTCGCCGGACTCGAACTGGCCGTGTCCGAGGTCAACGACACCGGCGGGATCGCCGGACGGCCGCTTGAGCTGGTGGTCCGGGACACCGCGGCCGATCCGGGGAAGGCCGTGGCGGCCGTGGACGAACTGGCCGGGCTGGGCGTGGCCGCCCTGGCGGGGGAGTATCACAGCGTCGTCGCTCGCGCGGTCGCCACCAGGGCCGACGCCCTCGGCCTGCCGTTCCTCTGCTCGTCGGCGGTGCTCGACGCGCTCACCGAACAGCCCACGGACTGGGTGGCGCGCCTGCCCCCGCCGCAGTCGCACGGCTGGCAGATCTACGCGGACTTCCTCCTGGGCGCGGGCCACCGCCGTATCGCCCTGGCGGTCGCGCCGAGTGTCTACTGGGCGGCGGGCACCCGCATTCTGCGGGACTACCTCGCCGTACGCGGCGGCACCGTCGTCGAACTCGACATGAGCGCCCTCGACCCCACGGCCGTGTGCGACGCGCTCGTCGACAGCGGCGCGACGGCCCTTCTCCTTCTGGTCGGCAGCCCGGAGCCGGCCGTGCCGATCGTCACGTCCGTCCGCCGTGACCCGCGCCTCGCCGAGATCTTGATCGGTGCTCCGGCCGGGCAGCCGGAGTTCGCCGAATGGGCGACGTCGCTGGGCGACGACGGCACGGCGATCCCGTTCCTGCGCTACCTGCCGGAACGCCTCACGCCACTCGGCGTACGGGTCGAAGCGGCCCTCCGCGAGGGGCCGGCCGAAGCGCCCTCCTTCGTCGCCTTCGAGGGCTACGACACGATCGCCGTCCTCGCCGATGTACTGCGTTCGCACGGCGTGGACCGGGCGCGTATCGCCGAAGCCTGGTCGCGCGTCGCGGTCGAAGGCACCCGTGGGCAGATCCAGTTCTCCCGTACGCCGGGCATCAGCGTGTGGCAGTGGGCGTGGACACCGGTCCAGGTCGTCGACCGGGATCCGGCGGCTCCGGGTCGCTTTCGGGTCCTGCACGCCGGCTGAGTACCTCGTCGCAGGCGGTACGGAGCCGCCGTACGCCGTCGGCGATCTCCTGCGGTCCCGCGACGGCCGCGAAGCCCAGCCGCAGGTGGCCGGCGGAGGGTTCGGCGCAGAAGTAGGGACGGCCGGGGGTGACGGCGACGCCCGCTCGCAGCGCGGCGGAGACCAGGGCCTGTTCGTCGGTGCCGTCGGGCAGGCGCAGCCAGAGGTGGTAGCCGCCGGGCGGGATGTACGGGAGGGCCAGTTCGGGGAGCTGCCGGCGGACGGCGGTGGTCATGGCGACCCTGCGGTCCCTCAACTCCCTTGAGATGAAACGCAGATGGCGGTTCCAGGCGGGTGAGCCGACCAGTTCGAGAGCCGCCTCCTGGAGGGGGCGGGCGACGAAGAAGCAGTCGACGACATGGATGGCGCGGAGCCGTTCGAGCACCGGGCCCCGGGCGGCCAGCACTCCGACGCGGAGGCTGGGTGAGGTCGCCTTGGTGAGGGAGCAGACATGGACGACGACTCCGTCGGGATCGTCGGCGGCGAGGGGGCCGGGCAGTGGGCCCGCGTCCTCGTGGATGAGGCGGCGGACGAAGTCGTCCTCCACCACGAAGGCGCCGGCCTCGCGTGCGATGCGCAGCGCCTCGGGCCGGCGCGCCGCGGAGAGGACCGCTCCGGTGGGGTTCTGGATGAGGGGCTGGCAGACGAAGACCCGGGCACCGGTGGCGTGGAAGGCGGCGGCGAGGAGTTCGGGGCGTACGCCGTCGGGGTCCACGGGTACGGGGACGGGCCGCAGTCCGGCGGCGCGCGCGATGGCGAGCATGCCCGGATAGGTGGGCGATTCCACGAGGACGGGCGCGCCGGGCGGGGCGAGTGCGCGCAGCGCGGTGGTGAGGGCGCTCTGGCCGCCGGAGGTGACGAGCACTTCGGCGGCCGTCCAGGTGTCGCCGATGCCGCGGGCGAACCACTCGCGGAGTTCGGGCAGCCCGTCGGTGGGCGGGCGGCTCCACGTGCCGGGGCGGCGTCCTGCGCGGGCCAGGGCGGCGGCCATGGCCTGTTCGGGCTGGAGGGAGGAGTGGAGGTAGCCGCCGTTGAACTCGATCACCCCGGGGCCGGGCGCGGCGAGGCAGGCCAGCACGGCGGAGGAGTCGACGCTGCGTGGCACGAGTTCGGTGGTGGCGTCGGCGCTGAGGGCGACCTCCTGCCAGGAGGTGTCCCCGGCCCGCGGTGCGCCGGGCCTCGCCTGCGCGCGGAAGGATCCGGCGCCGGGGCGGGTGACGACGAGGCCCTCGGCGGCGAGCTGGGCCAGCGCCCGGGAGACGGTGACCGGGGAGACCCGGTGGCGTTCGACCAGCTCTCTGCTGGACGGCAGCTTTCCACCTGGTGAGTAGCGGTTCAGCTCCGCTCGTAGCGATTCCACCAACTCGGCCACACTGCTACGCTCTTGCATGACAGCACAGGATAGCGCTACTCGTACGGCCCCGGTAGCGGTCACCGGCGGCACCCTCCTCGCGGGAGCGGGCGTCCTCGCCTTCTCGCTCACCTTCCCGGCGACGGTCTGGGGGCTGGAGAGCTTCGGCCCCTGGTCCCTGGTCGCGATACGCAGCGTGCTCGCCGCGCTGATCGCGGGCGGCTTCCTGCTGGCGCTTCGCGTGCCGCTCCCGGAGCGGCGGCACTGGGGCGCGTTCGCCGTGGTGGCCTCCGGTGTGGTGCTGGGCTTCCCGATACTGACGACGCTGGCCCTCCGGACATCGACCACGGCGCACGCCGCCGTCGTGGTCGGGCTGCTGCCGCTGAGTACCGCCGCGTTCTCGGCGCTCCGTACCGGCAGACGCCCCTCCCGTACGTTCTGGGGCGCGGCCGTCGCGGGCGCGGCGGTGGTGATCGCCTTCACCCTCCAGCAGAGCGGCGGGGCCGTCTCGACCGGTGATCTGTATCTGTTCGGCGCGCTGCTGGTGTGCGCGGCCGGTTACACGGAGGGCGGCAGGCTGGCGCGGCTGATGCCGGGCTGGCAGGTGATCGGCTGGGCGCTGGTGGCGTGTCTGCCGCTCAATCTGGTGGTCTCGGCCGTCGCCCTGTCCTTCGAGCCGGTGCGTCTGACGGCTCAGGGCGTGACCGGCCTGGTGTGGGTGGCGGCGGGGTCGACCTTCCTCGGTCTCTACATCTGGTACCGGGGCATGGCCGCGATCGGCGTCGAGAAGGCCAGCCAGCTCCAGCTCGCGCAGCCGCTGCTGACGCTGGTCTGGTCGGTGCTGCTGCTCGGGGAGCAGTTGGCAACGGCCGCGCCGCTGGCGGCCGTCGCCGTACTGCTGTGCATCGCGGTCACGCAGCGCGCCCGCGCGTAAGGTCGTCAGCCCTGCCGAGGCGGCCGGACCCGCGACTTGTAGTGGTCGGCCACCGCCTTCGCGAACGCGCCGTTCTTGTCGTTCACACACTCCAGCGCGGAGAAGTAGCAGTGCCCCCGCACCTCCGGGTACTTCTTCGCGAAGGCCAGATGCCGGGAGACCTCCGCCACGTCCTGCCACGGCGCGGGCTGGGCGGGGTCGCCGGCCTTGTAGAGGGCCTCGCCGATGTAGAGGTCGACGTCCGTCCCCTTCACCACCGCGCTCCACCAGGGCACGAGCTTCGCGTAGTCGGCCGCGGCGAAGCCGATGTTCCAGTAGACCTGCGGGGTGATGTAGTCGATCCAGCCCTCCTTGACCCACTTCCTGGTGTCGGCGTAGAGGTCGTCGTAGGTCTGCACGCCGGCCTTGGTGTCGGAGCCGGTCGGGTCGGTGGCGATGTTGCGCCACACACCGAACGGGCTGATGCCGAAGGCGACATGCTTCTTGATCTGCTTGATCCGCTCCGCCGTCTCGCGCACCAGCCGGTCGGTGTTGTCACGCCGCCAGGACGCCTTGTCGGGGAAGCCGCCGCCGTACTGCTCGTACTGCGCGTCGTCGTCGAAGACCTGACCGGCGACCGGGTACGGATAGAAGTAGTCGTCCCAGTGCACGGCGTCGATGTCGTAGCGCCGTACGGCGTCGAGCATGGCGTCCTGGACGAACTTCCTGACCTCGGGGATGCCCGGGTTGTAGTACAGCTTTCCGCCGTACGGCAGGATCCACTCCGGGTGCTTGCGCGCCGGGTGGCTCGGGATCAGCCTGGAGGGGTCCGTGTGATTGGCCACCCGGTACGGGTTGAACCAGGCGTGCAGTTCCAGACCCCGCTTGTGGGCCTCCTTCACGGCCGTACCCAGCGGGTCCCAGCCCGGGTCCTTGCCCTGTACGCCGGTCAGACACTCGGCCCACGGCTCGAACGGCGAGGGCCACAGCGCGTCGGCGGTCGGCCGGACCTGGAAGATGACCGCGTTCAGCTTCCGGTCGACCGCGGTGTCCAGGAACTTCAGCAGTTCCGCGCGCTGTTGGGCGACGGGCAGTCCGGGCTTCGACGGCCAGTCGCGGTTCACGACCGTGGCGAGCCACATCCCGCGCAGTTCACTGCGCGCGCTGTGACGGCCACCGGACCCGGCGGCGCCCTCCGCGCCCGCCGCCGCTCCGGTGGTGGCGACGGCGTCGCCCGCCATCGCCAGTGACGTGAGAGCACCCGTCGTGACCGCCACGAACCCTCTTCTACCGATTTGCCGCATTTACTGACCCCTCGTCGGTTATCTCGGACTGACGTTGCCGCACAGCATGCCCGCCCCGGCCCGCCGTGCACACACCTGCGCGGAGTAACGTCGGGGGCCGAAGCGGGCACCGGAATCACACGGGGCCCCGCAGGACAGGGACCAGCGAAAGGCACGATGTGACCGACATCGAACGCGTCGGAGTGGTGGGCTGCGGCCAGATGGGCGCAGGCATCGCGGAGGTGTGCGCCCGCAGCGGCCTCGAAGTGATGGTCGCCGAGACCACCGGCGAGGCTCTGGAGATAGGGCGTACCCGCCTCTTCAACTCCCTCTCCAAGGCCGCCGAACGCGGCAAGATCTCCGAGGAGGAGCGCGACGCGACGCTCGACCGGCTCAGCTTCACCACCGACCTCGGGGAGTTCGCCGACCGCGATCTGGTGATCGAGGCCGTCGTCGAGAACGAGCAGGTCAAGACGGAGATCTTCCAGGTCCTCGATCAGGTCGTGACGCGCACCGACGCGATCCTGTCGTCCAACACCTCCTCCATCCCCCTGGTCAAGCTGGCCGTCGCGACGTCCCGGCCCGACCAGGTCATCGGCATCCACTTCTTCAACCCGGCACCGGTCCAGCAGCTCGTCGAGCTGATCCCGGCCCTGACGACGTCCGACGACACGGTCAAGCGCGCCGAGGCCGTCGTCCAGGACGTGCTGGGCAAGCACGCGATCCGCGCCCAGGACCGGTCCGGTTTCGTGGTGAACGCCCTTCTCATTCCTTATCTGCTGTCGGCGATCCGGATGTTCGAGTCCGGCATCGCGAGCCGTGAGGACATCGACAACGGCATGGAGATGGGCTGCGCCCACCCGATGGGCCCGCTCAAGCTCGCCGATCTGATCGGCCTGGACACCGTGGCCTCGGTCGCCGATTCGATGTACGCGGAGTACAAGGAGCCCCTGTACGCCGCTCCCCCGCTGCTCCAGCGCATGGTGGACGCGGGGCGCCTCGGCCGTAAGACGGGCTCGGGCTTCTACCCGTACGGCTGAGCAGGCGGCCCCGGGCCGCCTGCGCGGCTACCCGCCGCCGCCCAGGCGCAGGTGATGGAGCATCAGCAGTCCGGCCGCCATGTTGGCGGCCGGCACCTCGCCCCGCGCGATCATGTCGGGCACGAGCTTGAGCGGTATCCACTCCCGGCGTGAGGACTCGAAGTCGTCCGCCGGGTAGCCGGTGTAGGTGGCCGCGTCCGACCAGTAGAGATGGTGCCTGGAGTCGGTCAGCCCGTTGGACGGCTCGACGGTGAGCAGATGGCGGAGGCGGCCGGGCCGCCATCCGGTCTCCTCCTCCATCTCCCGCGCCGCCGCCGTCTCGACGGACTCGCCGTCCTCGACGACTCCCGCGGCGAGTTCCCAGCCCCAGCTGTCGGTGATGAAGCGGTGCCTGAAGATCATCAGCACCTCGTTGGCCTCGTTGACCGCCGTCGCCACTGCCACCGGACGGAGTCGGATGAGGAAGTGGTCCAGATGCCGGCCGTCGGGGAGTTCGACGTCCGCCAGATTCACCTGGAACCAGGGATTCTCGTACACGGTGTGTTCGCTTAAGTTCGCCCACTGCACGGTTTTGCCACCTTCCGATCGGGAGTTGGCAATATGGCAGCAGGCGCCTCCTCACAGGGGAACGCGCAGGGCCCGTGCGATGAATCCGGCCGCTTCCGTCGCGGCCGCGCTGCCGCTCTCCAGCAGCCCCAGCCGCACCACGCCCATCCGGTCCCTGAGCCGCAGCGACTCCATCCCCCGCGCGCGCTCGGCCATCTCCCGCGCGGTACGGGCCGCCCGGTCCGGCTCACCCTGCCGCAGCTCGATCTGGCTGAGCATCGCGAGCCGGTGCACCCGCCCCCGGTCGTGCGCCGGGGCGCCCACCGCCTCGGCGGCGTGCGTCCGCGCGGCGCCCAGCTCGCCGAGGCTGAGCAGCGCCTCGGCCACCTGCACATTGACCAGGCCCGGCTCGACATAACCGGTCTCCTCCGGCTCCTGACCCGGTCTGATCCGGCCCGCCTCGGCCTCCGCCCGTCCGATGCACACCCGCGCCGCGCGCCCGTCGCCGAGCAGCGCGTACGACTTGGCCTGCATCGCGTAGAGATCGGCCGCCAGCGCCGGGGTGATCGCCCGGCCCGCCGTGCGCAGCGCCGCCTCGGCGAAGGCCACGGCCTGCCGGTACTCCCCCATGAACAGCGACTGGTTGACGAGCAGCGCGATGGCGTACGCGCCAAGTCCGGTGTCCCCGCTGGCCTTCGCCAGCCGGAGCGCCTGGTGGAAGTAGCGCTGGGCGAGCCCCTGCGCGTCGGAGTCGTACGCGCAGATCCCGGCCACCGCCACCAATCCGCCGGTGGCACGGTGCAGTTGGCGGCCCATCGCGTCGCTGTAGCCGCCGCGCAGCAGGGGCGCCGTCTCGGCGTTGAGGAAACCCACGATCCGCGCGTGGGTGGCGAGACCGCCCGCCCTGCGGTACATCAGCTCGTAGTGCGCCCTGGCCGTCCGCAGCAGTTCGATGTCCGCCGGGCCGACGCGGCTGTGGCCACTGCGCGAGACGTCCGCGTCCTCCGGCGGGTTCTCCCACTCCCAGACCGGCATCACGGCATACGTACCGGTCACGGCGGGCGCCGCCACGACATGACCACGCTGCTGCTGGTCGGAGCGCCACAGCGCGGTGGCCCGCTCCACGAAGACCGAGAGGGTGGCGTCGCGGCGCGGCGCGTCGGGGGTCACACCGAGGCCGATGTCGTCGAGCGTGAGGGTGCGTCCCAGCCGTTCGCCCAGCACCTGGCAGATCAGCTCGGGCACCTGGCCGCGCGGCCGCTGGCCCCTCAACCACCGCAGCACAGACGTGTGTTCGTACCGAAGGCCCAGTCCGCGCGACTGTCCGGCCCTGTTGACCCGGGCGGCGAACCCGGCGTGGGACATGCGCGCCTCGTCGATCAGCGAATCCAGCAGGGTGTTGGGCTGCATGTGGCCCTCCGGAGGCTCGGCAGCCACAGCGTAATGGAGCGGGACATCGCACGGGGTGTGAACGTAATGCCCGGATCGGGCCGTTGTGCGCCCTGCCGTGCCCGGCCCGCCGGCTGTTGACTTGGTCGTCTCGCAAGGAGCGGCCGGGCCGCCGCACTCCCCCTCGTGCGGTACGGCGGCCCACCTGGCGCCGTCCGTCCCGCCTACCTGCCCGACACTCCACGGCGGGGCGGACGGCGCACCGGCCGCGTAGACGTTGCGAGGCGGATACGGCGCAGTGTTCGTCCCCCCGGCCTGCGCCGGTATCCGCGCAGGTCCCGCCCTCGACGCGGCGGTGGGTACCACGCGCCGGGCCGGAGGTGCCGGACACGGCCGAGGGGCGTCGCCGGACCTGAAACC
>NZ_JBHUUW010000073.1:0-36205 GCF_042670825.1 Streptomyces sp. NPDC057137
GACCCCTTCTGGTGTTTCCGGTACGGGCCGTTCAGCGGCCGAGCTTCACCGGAAGCGAGGTGTAACCGGTCAGGCCCATGATGGCGCGGCGCCCGGGGGTGCCGGCCAGTTCGATGTTCGCGAACGTGTCGATCAGCTTCGGGAAGAGATCGGCGGCCTCCATACGGGCGAGGCTGCCGCCGAAGCAGAAGTGGCCGCCGGCGCTGAAGCTCAGGTGCGTGCCGTTGTCGCGGCTCAGGTCCAGCCGGTGCGGGTCGGGGAAGCGCGCCGGGTCCCGGTTGGCGGCGGAGAGCAGGGCCAGGACGAGTACGCCCTCGGGAATGTCGGTGCCGCCGATGGTGATGGGGCGCGTCGTGAGACGGCTCGACGCCGTGGTGTGGGCGGTGTGACGCAGCAGCTCCTCGACGGCCGTCGGCGTGATGGTCTTGTCCGCGCGCCAGCGCTTCAGCTCGTCGGGGTGCTCGATGAGCGCGAGCACACCGGTCGCGATGAGGTTGGTGGTGGCCGCGAAGCCCGCCGTGAACAGGAAGAGGATGAGCGCCATCAGCTCCTCCTCGTCGAGCTTCCCGTTGGTCGCCTCCTGGACGAGGGCGGACATCAGGTCGTCCTTGGGCTCGGCGCGGCACGCCTTGATCACACCGCTGAAGTACCCGGTCAGCTCCTCGGCGGCGGCGTCGGCGGCCGCCAGGTCCTCGTCGGTGTAGATACCGGAGAAGACGCGTGACCAGTCGTCGGCCAGCTCCCAGGTGCGCTTGCCGTCCTCGTAGGGAAGGCCGAGCATGTCGCTGATGACCGCGACGGGGAAGGGCATGGCCAGCAGTTCGACGATGTCGACCGGCTCGCCGCCCGCCGACTTCTCGATGAGTTCGTTGATCAGCTCGTCGGTCCGCTTCTCGACCGCCGGCTGCATCTTCTTGATCTTGTTGGGGGTGAACACCCGGGCGGCCAGGCCGCGAACCCGGCCGTGGTCGGGCGCGTTGAGGGTGACCATCGAGTTCAGATACATGCGCAGGGAGATGTGCTCGGCCCAGTCCTCACGCATCTGGGCGGCCGCGCGGGCACCGCTGTGCACGTCGGGCATCTTCAGGAGCGCGGTGACCTCCTCGTACCCCGACAGCGCGTAGATGCCGAGCGCGGACTTGTGGACCCGGTTCACCGACTGCAAGGTCTCGTAGATGGGGAAGGGGTCGTCGGGGAAGGGCGGCGACAGCAGCTTCATCAGCGCCTCGTCGGCCTGCTGGGTGGTGGGCGTCGCTTCGGTGGTCACGTGGTCGTTCTCCTCGTTATGAGTGGTGGTTCCGGTCCGGCACGGGTTTACGGCGCGGACCGCGTGTCGAGCTCGTCGTCGAGGACGTCGAACAGCTCATCGGCCGAGAGCGAGTCGAGTTCGGCCTCGTCGCTCTCGTCCGGCCGGTGGGTCTCGGTCCAGCCGGCCACCAGCGCGCGCAGCCGGTCGGCGACGCGACCGAACGTCTCCTCGTTAGGCGTCACCGACGCCAACGCCGCCTCCAGACGGGCCAGTTCCGCCTCCAGCGGCGACCCGGCGGGCTCCTGGTCACCGCTCAGCTGCTCGCGCAGGGACTCGGCGACGGCGGCGGGAGTGGGATGGTCGAAGACCAGGGTGGCGGGCAGTTTCAACCCCGTGGCCGAGCGCAGGGTGTTGCGCAGTTCCACGGCGGTGAGCGAGTCGAATCCGAGGTCCTTGAACGCCCGGTCGGACCGGACGGCGTCCACGCCGTCGTGACCGAGCACCGCCGCCACATGCGTGCGGACCAGCTCGACCAGGATGCTGTCCCGCTCGGCGTCGTCGGCCGCGGCCGCCAGGGTCCGCCGCAGTCCCGCGCCGCCGTCTCCGCCGCCGGCCGCTCCCGCGCCCCCGGTGCGGCGGCGCGAGGTGGGCACCAAGCCGCGTAGCAGCAAAGGCAGTTGGTCGACGGCCCGTGTCCGCAGAGCCCCCGTGTCCAGGCGGAACGGCGCCAGCGCCGGCTCCCCCGTACGCAACGAGTCGTCCAGCAGCGCCAGGCCCTCCTCCTGCGACAGGGCGGGCAGGCCCATGCGCAGCATGCGTTTGCGGTCGGCGTCGGCCAGTTCGCCGAGCCCGGTGTCGGCTTCCCACAGTCCGAACGCCAGTGAGGTCACCGGCAGTCCGGCCTGGTGGCGGTGGTGGGCGAGCGCGTCCAGGAACACGTTCGCCGCCGCGTAGTTGCCCTGGCCCGCCGCCAGCAGCAGGCCGCCCATCGAGGAGAACAGGACGAACGCCGACAGGTCCCGGTCGGCCGTCAGCTCGTGCAGATGCCAGGCCCCGTCCACCTTGGGCCGCAGGACGGTGTCCATGCGCTCCGGCGTCAGCCCGCGGACCAGCCCGTTGTCCACGACAGCGGCCGCGTGGACGACCGCCCCGACCGGATGCCGGTCGAGCACCGCGGCCACCGCGGCCCGGTCGGTCACGTCGCACGCCTCGATGTCCACCCGCGCCCCGTGGGCGCTCAGTTCGGCGCGCAGTTCGGCCGCGCCCGGTGCGCTCTCGCCCCGGCGGCTGGTCAGGACGAGATGCCGGATGCCGTGCACGGTCACCAGGTGACGGGCGACCAGAGCGCCGAGTCCGCTGGTGCCGCCCGTGATCAGCACCGTCGGCGACGACTCCCACGGGTTCCGCTCGGCGTCCACCGCCGCGGCGGGAACGCGGGTGAGCGCGGGAACAAGAAGCTCGCCGCCCCGGACCGCCGCCTCGGGCGCGTCGACGAAGGGCGGCACGGTGGCCCCGTCGCCCAGGTCGAGCAGAAGGAACCGGCCGGGATTCTCCGCCGCCGCCGCCCGGACCAGGCCCCACACGGGTGCCTGGCTCAGATCGATGTCCTCGCCCTCGATCGGCACCGCGCGACGGGTGACGACCGCGAGCTTCTCCTCGCTCCTGCCCGTGTCGGCGAGCCAGTCCTGGATACGCGCCAGCACCTGGTCGGCGACCGCGTGCGCGGCCTCGGGAGTGTCGCCGTCGGCGCGCGGGACCTCGTACACCACGACGGGTGTCTCCAGCGCGGCCGCGCCGGTGGCCTTGGTCCAGGTGAGGGCGAACAGCGACTCGCGGTGGTCGCCGTCGACCCGTAGCTGCTCGGCCGATACGGGACGCGACGTCAGGCTCGTGACGGAGAGCACGGGGGCGCCGGTCCCGTCGGCGACCTGGACGTCCGTGCCGTCGCCGCCCTCCGGGTTGGACAGACGGACGCGCAGCGCCGACGCCCCGGCGCGGTGGAGCGTGACACCGTTCCAGGAGAACGGCAGCTCCGGCGCGTCGGTCGCGGCGCCTTCCTCGATGAGCCCCACATGCATCGCCGCGTCCAGCAGCGCCGGATGCAGGCCGAACCGGGCGGCGTCCGAGCCCTCCGGGAGCGAGACCTCGGCGAACACGACGCCGTCGCCGTCCCGCCAGGCCGCCTTGAGCCCCTGGAAGGTGGGGCCGTAGTCGTAGCCGCGGGCGAGCAGCCGCTCGTAGGCGCCGTCCACCGGAAGCGGCGTGGCACCGATCGGCGGCCATTGGGTCAGGTCGGAGGAGGGAGGTACGGCCGACGGGGTGAGGGCGCCGGCCGCGTTGCGGGTCCAGATCTCGTCGTCCAGGGACGAGTAGATCTCGACGGTGCGTGCCTCGGAGTCGTCCGGGCCGCCGACGAGGACGCGGACGGCGACCGCGCCCTTCTCGGGAACGACGAGCGGCGCCTCCAGGGTCAGCTCGTCGATCGTGCCGCAATCCACCTGCGCGGCGGCCTGCAGGGCCAGTTCGACCAGTCCGGTGCCGGGCAGCAGCAGGGTGCCCAGTACGTCGTGGTCGGCGAGCCAGGGGTGGGTGTCGAGGGAGAGCCGTCCGGTGAACACGACACCGCCGGTGTCCGGGAGCACGATGCCCGATGTCAGCAAGGGGTGGTCGACGGCGTCCGCACCGGCTGTGGTCCTGGACTGCTCGATCAGCCAGTAACGCTTGCGCTGGAAGGCGTACGTCGGCAGATCGACCCGCCGCGCACCACGCCCGTCGAAGACGGCGTCCCAGTCGACCGGAACCCCGGCCGCGAACAGCCGGCCCACCCCGGCGAACACACTCTCCACCTCGGGGCGGTCGCGTCGCAGCGTGGGCGCCAGGGTGCCCTCGGCACTCTGACCCGCCATCGCCGTCAGCACACCGTCCGGACCGATCTCCAGGAACCGGGTCACGCCCTCGTCCTGCAAGTGGCGTACGTCGTCGGCGAACCGCACGGCGTCGCGTACGTGGGCCACCCAGTAGTCGGCCGACGCCACATCCCGTACCAGCCGAATCGTGGGCTCCTGGTACGTGACGCTCTCCGCGATCTTGCGGAAGTCGTCCAGCATCGGGTCCATAAGCGGCGAGTGGAACGCGTGAGAGACCGTCAGACGGTTGCGCTTGCGGTCGGTGAACCGCTCCGCGACCGCCGTCACCGCCTCCTCCTCACCCGAAATCACCACCGAGGACGGACTGTTGACCGCCGCGACACTCACCCCACCGGTCAGCAGCGGCAGCACTTCCTCCCCGGTGGCCTGGATCGCGACCATCGCCCCACCCGCCGGCAACGCCTGCATCAACCGCCCACGCGCCGAGATCAACCGGCCCGCATCCTCAAGACCGAACACCCCCGCCACATGCGCCGCAGCCAACTCACCGATCGAATGCCCCACCAGGAAGTCCGGCTTGACCCCCCACGACTCCACCAGCCGGAACAAGGCGACTTCGAGGGCGAAGATCGCCGGCTGGGTGAACTCCGTACGACTCAGAGCCTCTTCATCGCCCCACATCACCTCACGCACAGCGGGGTCGAGCACCCCACACACCGCATCGAACGCCGACGCGAAAGCGGGGAACGTCTCGTACAACTCCCGCCCCATGCCGAGGCGTTGACTCCCCTGCCCGGTGAACAGGAACGCCACCTTGCCCACACCGGGCTCACCCGTGACCGTCTCGGACCCGACGAGTACCGCGCGGTGTTCGAGAGCGGCCCGGCCGGTCGCGGCCGAGTATGCGACGTCGAGCGCGTTCCCGTCCGCCACCAGCGCGCCGAACCGGCCGATCTGCGCCTCCAGCGCCGCCGGGCTCTTCCCCGACACCACCACCGGCGCCACCGGCAACTCCCGCCGCTCCAGCGCCACTTCCTCGACCGGTGCGACTTCTTCGACGATGACGTGGGCGTTCGTGCCGCTGATACCGAAGGAGGAGATGGCGGCGCGGCGCGGACGGCCCTCGCTCGGCCAGTCACGCGCCTCCGTCAGCAGCCGCACATCACCCGCGTCCCAGTCCACCTGCTTCGTCGGCTCATCCACATGCAACGTCTTCGGCAGCCGGCCGTGCCGCATCGCCTCGACCATCTTGATGATCCCGGCCACACCCGCCGCCGCCTGCGTATGACCGATGTTCGACTTGATCGAACCCAGCCACAACGGCCGTCCTTCGGGGCGGCCTTGGCCATAGGTGGCGAAGAGTGCCTGGGCCTCGATCGGGTCACCCAGCGTCGTACCGGTGCCGTGTGCCTCGACCGCGTCGACATCGGCGGCCACCAGACCGGCGTTGGCCAGCGCCTGCTTGATCACACGGCGCTGGGAGGGGCCGTTGGGGGCCGTCAGACCGTTGCTTGCCCCGTCCTGGTTCAGCGCGCTCCCGCGCACCACCGCCAGCACCGGATGCCCCAGCCGACGCGCCTCCGACAGCCGCTCGACGACGAGAACGCCCGCTCCCTCGCCCCACCCGGTGCCGTCGGTGGAGGACGAGAAGGACTTGCAGCGGCCGTCGGCGGCCAGGCCGCGCTGCTCGCTGAAGTCGATGAACGACTGCGGTGTTCCCATCACGGTCACGCCGCCGACGAGGGCCAGCGAGCACTCGCCGGAACGCAGTGCCTGCGCCGCCCAGTGCAGGGCCACCAGGGACGACGAGCACGCCGTGTCCACGCTCACCGCGGGGCCTTCGAGGCCGAGGGTGTAGGACACGCGCCCCGATACGAGGCTGCCGCCGCCGGTGCCGCCGGGGTAGTCGTGGTACATCACCCCGGCGAAGACACCGGTCGGGCTGCCCTTGAGCGTGGTGGGCGCGATCCCGGCGCGCTCCAGCGCCTCCCAGGACGTCTCCAGCAGCAGCCGCTGCTGAGGGTCCATGTCCAGGGCCTCACGCGGACTGATGCCGAAGAACTCGGCGTCGAACTGCGCCGCGTCGTGCAGGAATCCGCCGTCGCGCACATAGGTCTTCCCCGGGATGCCGGGCTCGGGGTCGTAGATGTCCTCCACACCCCAGCCACGGTCGGCCGGGAACTCCGATATCGCGTCGACGCCCTCGTCGACGAGCCGCCACAACCCCTCGGGCGTGTCCACGCCACCGGGATAACGGCAGGCCATCGAGACGATGGCGATCGGGTCGTCGTCCGACGGGCGTACCACGGACGCGACCGGCGCCGTCTCGACGGCTCCGGACAGCTCCTGGAGGAGATGTCCCGCCAGCACGTCGGGGGTGGGGTAGTCGAAGACGAGGGTGGCGGGCAGGCGCAGTCCGGTGGCGGCGCCCAGCAGGTTGCGCAGTTCGATCGCGGTCAGGGAGTCGAATCCGAGGTCGCGGAAGGCGCGCTCGGGGTCGATGGCCTCGGCGCCGCCGTGGCGCAGGACCATCGCCGCCTGGGAGCGTACGAGACCGAGGAGTTCGTCGGCCCGTTCCGCGTCGGTGAGTCCGGCCAGGCGCTGCCGCAGGACGCCGGTCGCGGACGCGTCGTTGTCGAGGACACGGCGCGCACGGCCGCGCACCAGGCCGCGCAGGATGGGCGGCGGTGTGTCGAAGGCCGCGAGGTCGAACCGGACGGGCACCAGTACGGGCTCCGCCACGCCGGTGGCGGCGTCGAGCAGGGCGAGGCCCTCCTCCGGCGCCAGGTCGCGCATGCCGGCCGAGGCGAGGCCGTCGGCCATTCCTTCTCCGGCCCACGGGCCCCAGGCGAGCGACTGCGCGGGCAGTCCGGCGGCGTGCCGGTGGCGCGCGAGGCCGTCGAGGAGTGTGCTGGCGGCGGCGTAGTTGCCCTGGCCGGGTGCGCCGAGTACGCCCGCGACGGACGAGAAGAGCACGAACGCGGTGAGCCCCATGTCGCGGGTGAGTTCGTGGAGATGCCATGCGGCGTCCGCCTTCGGGCGGAGCACGTGGTCGATGCGCTCGGGGGTCAGCGAGAGGAGTACGCCGTCGTCCAGGACGCCGGCCGCGTGGACGACTCCGCCGATGGTCCGGCCGTCGAGCAGCGTGGCCAGGGCGTCGCGGTCGGCGGCGTCGCAGGCGACCACCTCGACCTCGGCGCCGAGTGCCGTCAGTTCCTCGGCGAGTTCGGCGGCTCCGGGCGCCTGCGGGCCCCGGCGGCTGGTCAGCAGCAATCGCCGTACGTCGTGCCGGGTGACCAGATGACGGGCGACGGCGGCGCCGAGGGCGCCGGTCCCGCCGGTGATCAGCACGGCGCGTTCGGTGTCCCAGGCGGAGGGGGCCGATTCGAGCGGTACGCCGACCAGCCGGGGCACCCGTGTCTCGCCGCCGCTCACGCGCAGTTCGGGCTCGCCGATCGCGACGATGTGCTGGGGGTCGACCGGGGCGTCGGTGTCGACGAGGAAGAAGCGGCCGGGGTGCTCGCCCTCGGCGGCGCGTACCAGTCCCCAGGCGGCGGCGTGGCCGAGGTCGGAGCCGTCGGTGGCGCCGTCGGTGACGACGACGAGGGCGGTGTCGCCCTCGATCGCGGCCTGAACGGCCGCCAGCACGCCGGTAGTTACCGCGCGCACGGCGGCCGGTGTGTCGCCGGTCGTCGGCGGGCAGTGGTGAACGCTCACCTCGGTGTCCTCGGCCGGTGAGCGGACTTCGCCGGCCGGGACCCAGTCCACGCGGAAGAGGGCGTTCGCGACCCGGCCCGCGGCCGGCGACAGGCCGTCGGCGGTGACGGGGCGGAGCGTCAGCGAGCCGACCGAGGCGACGGGCCGTCCCATGGCGTCGGCCAGTTCCAGGGACACCGACTTGTCGCCCCGGACGCGCAGGCGGACCCGTGCGGCGGTGGCGCCTTCCGCGTGGAGGGTGACGTCCGACCAGGAGAACGGCAGGACCTTCGCGTCCTCGCCCGCCAGGTCGAGCACGTGCAACGCCGCGTCGAACAGGGCGGGATGGAGGCCGAAGCCTCCGGCGTCCACACCCTCGGGCAGGGCGATCTCGGCGAACAGCTCGTCGCCGCGCCGCCATCCGGCGCGCAGTCCCTGGAACGTCGGCCCGTACTCCAGCCGCTCGTAGAGTCCTTCGACCGTCAGCGACTCGGCGTCGCGCGGCGGCCACGCCACCAGGTCGGTGGCCGGCTCGCCCGCGTCGGGCGCCAGGAACCCCTCGGCGTGCAGGATCCATTCGTGGTCGAGCGGGGCGTCGTCGGCGCGGGAGAACACGCTCACCGGGCGGAGTCCCGACGCGTCGGGCGCGTCGACGGCGACCTGGATGTGGACGCCGCCGTGCTCGGGCAGGAACAGGGGCGCGGCGACGTTGAGTTCCTCGACGCGGTTCCATCCCACCTGGTCCCCCGCGCGCACGGCGAGTTCCACGTACGCGGTACCGGGCAGCAGGACGGAGCCCATCATCGTGTGGTCGGACAGCCAGGGGTGGGCCCCTGCGGACAGCCGTCCGGTGAACACCACGCCGTCGGAGCCGGGCAGGTGCACCATCGCGCCGAGCAGCGGGTGGTCGGGCCGGTCGAGACCGGCGGAGGTGACGTCGCCGCCCAGGCCGCGCTTGTCGAACCAGTAACGGGCGCGCTGGAAGGGGTAGGTGGGCAGGTCGACCCGCCGGGCGCCGCGTCCCTCGAAGACACCCGCCCAGTCGACCTTCAGGCCCGCCGTGTGCAGGCCGCCGAGGGCGGTGAGGGCGGCGACGGGTCCGGTTTCGTTACGGCGCAGGGCCGGGACGAGTACGGCGGTGTCGGCGGTGGTGGTGAGGCACTGGCGGGCCATGGCGGTGAGGATGCCGTCGGGGCCGAGTTCGACGTACCGGTTGACGCCTTCGGCTTCCAGCCGGGTCACCGCGTCGGCGAAGCGGACCGTGTCACGGACGTGCCCCACCCAGTACGCGGCGGTGGTGACATCGCCGCTCGCCACGACGGGGACGGCGGGCTCCGCGTAGGTGACGCGCTCCGCGACGCGGCGGAAGTCGTCCAGCATCGGGTCCATCAGCGTCGAGTGGAACGCGTGCGACACCTTCAGCCGGTTGGTCCTGCGCGCGCCGAGCTGTTCGAGGACCGCGTCCACGGCCTCCTCGGTGCCCGAAAGCACCACGGAGGTGGGGCCGTTGACGGCGGCGATACCGACGCCGTCCCGAAGCAGCGGGACGACCTCGTCCTCGGTGACCTCGACCGCGACCATCGCCCCGCCCGGCGGCAGCGCCTGCATCAGCCGTGCCCGCGCGGTGACCAGCGAGGCGGCGTCGGGCAGGGAGAACACCCCGGCCACATGGGCGGCGGCGAGTTCGCCGATGGAGTGCCCGGCGACGAAGTCGGGCCGTACGCCCCACGATTCGAGCAGTCTGAAGAGGGCGACCTGGAGAGCGAAGATCGCGGGCTGGGTGAACTCGGTGCGGCTCAGGGCCTCTTCGTCGCCCCACATGACCTCACGCACGGTGGGGTCGAGCGCGGAGCACACCTCGTCGAAGGCGCGCGCGAACACGGGGAACGCCGCGTGCAGGTCGCGGCCCATGCCGAGCCGCTGGCTGCCCTGGCCGGTGAAGAGGAAGGCCGTCAGCCCGGTCGACCGGGCGGCGCCGCCGAGGGGCGCGCCGTCCGCCAGCGCGGTCAGCGCGGTCAGGATCTCGTCGCGGTCGTGGCCGACGACGACGGCGCGGCGGGTGAGCGCGGCGCGGGAGGTGGCGAGGGAGAACGCCATGTCCACGGGGTCGAGACCGGGCGTGGTCCGCAGGTGGTCGGCCAACTGCCGGGCCTGGGCGCGTATCGCGGTCTCGGTGCCGGCCGACAGCGGCAGCGGCACGGGGAGGGGCGCGTCCGTGGCCGGGCGCGGTGCGGCGGGCTCGGGCTCGGACTCGGTGTCGGGCTGCGCCTGCTCGATGATCACATGGGCGTTGGTGCCGCTGACGCCGAAGGAGGACACCGCCGCGCGGCGCGGCCGGTCGGCGTCGGGCCAGGCGCGCGCCTCGGTGAGCAGACGGACGTTGCCGGCCTCCCAGTCGACCTGCGGCGACGCCTCGTCGACGTGCAGTGTCTTCGGCAGTGTGCCGCGCCGGATGGCCTCGACCATCTTGATGACGCCCGCGACACCGGCGGCGGCCTGGGTGTGGCCGATGTTCGACTTGACCGAACCGAGCCACAGCGGCTCTTTCCGGCCCTGTCCGTACGTGGCGAGCAGTGCCTGCGCCTCGATGGGGTCGCCGAGCGAGGTACCGGTGCCGTGGCCCTCCATGGCGTCGACGTCGGCGGTCGTCAGTCCGGCCGCGGTGAGCGCCTGCTGGATGACCCGGCGCTGGGAGGGGCCGTTGGGGGCGCTGAAGCCGTTGGACGCGCCGTCCTGGTTGACCGCGGAGCCGCGTACGACGGCCAGCACGGGGTGCCCGTTGCGGCGGGCGTCGGACAGCTTCTCCAGCAGCAGGACGCCCGCGCCCTCGGCCCAGCCGGTGCCGTCGGCGGAGGCGGCGAACGAGCGGCAGCGGCCGTCGGCCGAGAGCCCGCGCTGCTCGCTGAACTCGATGAACGTCTCGGGTGTGGCCATGACGCTGACGCCGCCGGCGAGCGCCAGGGTGCACTCACCCGAGCGCAGGGCCTGCGACGCCCATTGGAGTGCGACCAGCGACGACGAGCAGGCCGTGTCGACGGTGACCGCCGGGCCTTCCAGGCCGAGGGTGTAGGCGACGCGTCCGGAGACCAGGCTGCCGTCGCTGCTGGTGATGCCGTAGTCGTGGTACATCGCGCCGGCGAACACACCGGTGCGGCTGCCGCGCAGCGACGCCGGGTCGAGTCCGGCGCGCTCCATCGACTCCCAGGTGATCTCAAGGAGGAGCCGCTGCTGGGGGTCCATGGTGAGGGCCTCGCGCGGGCTGATCCCGAAGAACTCGGGGTCGAACTGCGCGGCGTCGTGCAGGAATCCGCCCTCGCGCGCGTACGTCTTGCCGGGCTTTCCGGGCTCGGGGTCGTACAGCGCGCCCATGTCCCAGCCGCGGTCGCCCGGGAACGGGCTGATCGCGTCGCGGCCTTCGTCGACCAGCGCCCACAGGTCCTCGGGGGATCCGACGCCGCCGGGGTACCGGCAGGCCATACCGATGATCACGATGGGTTCGGTGGTGACGCTCGCGGCGGCGCGCAGGCTGTCGTTGTCCTGCCGCAGCCTCTCGTTCTCGACCAGCGAGCCACGCAGTGCCTCGACGATCTCCTCGACTTTGGCGTTCATCGTCGTCTCAGCCTCCGCTCACGGTGGTGGTCCGCGTGTCGCCCACGCGTACCGAGTCAAGGAATCCGCCGAGCACCTCGTAGAACCGTTCCGGCTCCTCCAGGTGCGGGTTGTGGCTGGAGTTCTCCAGGATTTCCCAGCGGGAGTCGGGGATGAGTTCGTCGTAGGGGCGCACGGTGACGGGGGTGGCCTCGTCGTGGCGGCCCGAGATGATGAGGGTGGGTGCGCTGATGTCGGGCAGGCAGTCGATGACCGACCAGTCGCGGATGCTGCCGATGACATGGAACTCGTTGGGGCCGTTCATGGTGCGGTAGACCGTCGGGTCGGTGACGGCTTCCAGGTACGAGGCCATGAGTTCGCTGGGCCACGGTTCGACGCGGCAGACGTGGCGGCTGTAGAAGACCAGCATCGCCTCCAGGTACTCGTCGCTGTCGGTGGTGCCGGCGGCCTCGTGCCGTCGCAGTGTGTCGTCCACGCCCGGGGGCAGTTGGGCGCGCAGTACGTCCATCTCCGACAGCCACAGCGGGTAGGAGGCCGGTGCGTCGGCGATGACCAGGCCGCGCAGCCCGGCGGGTCTGGCCGAGGCGTGCCAGGCCGCCAGCAGCCCGCCCCACGACTGTCCGAACAGGACGTAGTCGTCGGCGATGTCGAGCCGGCGCAGCAGGTTCTCCAGCTCGTCGCGGAACAGCTGGGGTGTCCAGAAGCCGGGGTCGGCGTCGGGGAGGTGGGTGGAGCCGCCGTTCCCGATCTGGTCGTAGTGCACCACCGACCAGCCCTGTTCGGCGTAGACGGACAGTCCGGTCAGATAGTCGTGGGTGGAGCCGGGGCCTCCATGCACGACGACGAGGGCCGGGCGGCCCTTCGCGGGCTGCCCGGTGACGCGGTACCAGGTCTTGAACTCCCCGAAGGGAACAGTTCCTTTGGCCGTGGGCGTGGACGCCATTTCTCAAACCACCTAAGTTCGGGTCGTTCTCAGCAGCGGTGCCGCGTCCCCCGCACGCGGCGTGCACTTCTTCCGAGGGGAAGCCTGGCGTCGGCCACGGCTCAGTCGAGCGTCTCCAGCCACTCCTCGATGACTCGGGCGGTCGCCGGGGCGTGGTCCTGCCCGAGCGAGAAGTGGTTGCCTTCGACGGTGCGCAGGGTGTGCTCGGAGTCCCACGGGCGGGCCCGCATCTCCGCCACGTCGACCCCCTCGGGGGGCTGGACGAACGGCTCGGACGCCTGGACGAACAGGGTCGGCGCGGCCAGTCGTACGGGGTCGAAGCCCGCCAGCACCTGGAAGTAGTGCGGCATCGCGGACAGCCGGGCGGCGTCGTAGTTGCCGAGGGTCGTCTCCACCGTGAGCAGTTCGCCCATGAGGTGGCCGAAGCCGACGTTCATCGCGGTGTCCTCGACCCGGAAGGTGTCGATCAGGACGAGTCCGGCGGGCGGGACCTTGAGGGTCTCCTCCAGGTGCCGGGCGATGATGTGGCCGATGATGCCGCCGGACGAGTAGCCGAGCAGTACGAACGGCTCGCCTTCCGCCGCCGCCAGTACGGCGTCGCTCAGCACCTGGGTCAGCGCCTCGACGTTGTCGGGCAGTGGCTCGTCCCGGTGGAATCCGGGCAGTGCCACCGCCGACACGTGCCGGACGTCGCGGAATTCGGAACCCAGCCGGGCGTGCTGGTGCACGCCGCCGCCCGCCATGGGGGTGGCCAGGCAGATCAGCCGGGGGCGGCCGGGGCCGTCGGCCAACTGCACCCGCTTGGGGGCCCGTTCGAGCTCGGCGGGCGTGGTGAACCGGGGCCGCAGCGCCGCGACCGCCGACATCAGGGCCAGTGCCCCGGTCGTGTCACCGGCCCGGACCGCCCGCCGGAACAGTTCGGTGACGGTCTCGTCGTCCTCTTCCGAGGGTTCGGCGGCGGGCTCGGCGCCGGTGGTCACCCTCCCGGACTCCATCTCGTCGGCGAGGAGCCGGGCCAGGTTGGCCGGGGTCTTGCTGTCGAACACCGCCATCATGGGCAGCTTGGCCCCGGTGGCGGCGATCAGCGCGGTGCGCAGTTCCATCGCGGTGAGCGAGTCGAACCCGGACTCCAGGAAGTCGCGGCTGGGGTCGACGGCGTCGGCGTCGGCGTGTCCGAGCACGGACGCGGCGAGGCTCAGCACCAGGTCGCTCAGGGCCCGCTCCCGCTGTTCGACGGGCATCGCGGCCAGCTCGTGCCGCAGCGCCGACGGGTCGGCGGTCGCGGCGCGGCGCCGCACGGCCGGGACCAAGCCCCGCAGTACGACGGGGAGTTCGCCGCCGGCCCCGTTCCGCAGCGCCCGGAGGTCCAGGCTCATCGGCACGAGCGCCGGCTCGGGCCGCGCGGACGCGGCGTCGAACAGCGCGAGGCCGTCGTGCGACGAGAGCGCGGGCATGCCCTGGCGGCGCAGCCGCCGCAGGTCGGCCTCGCTCAGATGGCCCGCCATGCCGCCGGTGTCCGCCCACAGTCCCCAGGCGAGGGACTGCGCGGGCAGTCCCTCGGTGTGGCGCCGTGCGGCGAGAGCGTCGAGGAACGTGTTGGCGGCGGCGTAGTTGCCCTGGCCGGGTGAGCCGAGCACGCCCGCCGCCGACGAGAACAGGACGAAGGCGCCGAGGTCCTGGTCGCGGGTGAGGTCGTGCAGGTTGAGCGCGCCGTCGACCTTGGGGCGCAGGACCTGGTCGAGGCCGTGCTCCGTCAGGTTGGCGATCATGTTGTCGGCCAGTACCCCGGCCGTGTGGACGACGGCGCCGAGGGTACGGCCGGCCAGCAGCGCCTCGACGGCGTCGCGGTCGGCCACGTCGCAGGCGGCGATCTCGACGGTCGCGCCGGCGGCGGTCAGCTCCTGGTGGAGGTCGGCCGCGCCCGTAGCGTCGATACCGCGACGGCTGGTCAACAGCAGGTCGCGGACGCCGTGTTCGGCCACCAGGTGACGGGCGACGAGCGCGCCGAGACCGCCCGTACCGCCGGTGATCAGCACGGCTCCCGGCCGGTCCCAGGGGGAGCGCGCGGGTGCTTCGTCCTCGGGCGGCGCCGGGACGCGCGCCAGCCGGGGGACCAGGATCTCCTCGCCGCGTACGCGCAGGTCGGGCTCGCCCGACGCGACGGCCCGGCCGGTCGTCTCCGGGTCGTCGCCGTCCGTGTCGAGGAGCGCGAAGCGCTCCGGGTCCTCGGAGCGGGCGGCGCGGACCAGGCCCCAGGCGGAGGCGTGCGCCAGGTCGTCGCCGCGGGTGACCACCATGAGCCTGCTGTCGGCGAACCGTTCGTCCGTGAGCCAGGTCTGCAGGGTCCGGAGTGTCTCGGCGGTGACGGTCCTGACGTCGTCGGCGAGCCGGCCGGTGCCTGCGGGGGGTGTCCAGAGGACCGTGGCGGGCACCGGGCCCGCGAGTTCCGCCAACTCGGTGACCGTGGTCCAGTCCGCGTCGGTGGCGGCGGCGGCGGCCGTGGCGGGTGTCCACGCGAGGTGGAAGAGGGAGTCGCCCGGCCCGGCGGCCGCCGGTGCGAGCTGCTCGGCGGAGACCTCCCGGGAGATCAGCGACTCCACGTACGCGACGGGCCGGCCCTGCGCGTCGGCGACGCGGATCGTCGTGCCGCCCTCGGCGTTGGGGGTGAACCGCACGCGCGCGGCCTTGGCGCCGAAGGCGTGCAGCCGGACGCCTTTCCAGGCGAACGGCAGTGAGGTGGGTTCGTCGTCGGCCGCGCCGAGTATCACCGCGTGCAGGGCGGAGTCGAGCAGGGCGGGGTGCAGGACGAACCTCTCGGCGTCGGCCACGTCGTCGGCGAGCGCCACCTCGGCGAACGTCTCGTCACCGACGCGCCAGGCCGCCTTGAGCGCCTGGAACGCGGGGCCGTACACGTATCCGAGGTCCGCGAACCGTTCGTACGCGCCGTCGGTGGTGATCCTCGTCGCCTCGTCCGGCGGCCAGCGCGTCAGGTCGAAGGCGGTCGCCGCGTCGGCGTCCTCGGGTACCAGGGCGCCCTCCGCGTGCAGGACCCACGGCGCGTCGTCGTCCGCGTCCTCGGCGAGCGAGTGGACGCTCAGCGGGCGCCGGCCGGTGTCGTCGGCCGGTTCACCGACCGTCAGCCGCAGTTGTACGCCGCCGCCCTCGGGCAGGACCAGCGGCGCGCGCAGGGTGAGTTCTTCGAGTACGCCGTGACCGACCTGCTCGCCCACACGCACGGCCAGTTCGACGAAGGCCGTGCCGGGCAGCAGCGTCGCGCCGAGCACCTCGTGGTCGGCCAGCCAGGGGTGGGTGTCGGTCGACAGACGCCCGGTGTAGATCACCGTCCGCGAGCCGGGAACGGCGATCTCGGCGCTCAGCAGGGGGTGGTCGAGCGCGCTGAGGCCCATGGCCGCCGCGCCGCCGCCCCCTCCGTCCACCGGCTCCTGGAGCCAGTAGCGGGTGCGCTGGAAGGAGTAGGTGGGCAGATCGACCCGGTGTGCCCCCCGGCCCGCGAAGAAGGCGGTCCAGTCGGGGGAGGTGCCCGTGGTGTGCAGGTGGGCGAGGGCGGTCAGCAGTGTCGTGGCCTCGGGCCGGTCACGGCGCAGGGCGGCGACGGAGGTGGCCTCCGGCGCGGTCTGGCGGGCCATGGCGGCGAGCGCCCCGTCGGGTCCGATCTCCAGGAACCGGGTGACGCCTTCGCCGTCCAGGCGTCGTACGTCGTCGGCGAACCGCACGGCCTCGCGCACATGGCGTACCCAGTAGTCGGCGGACGCCATGTCCTTGACCAGCCGGATGCGCGGCCGTTCGTAGGTGACGGACTCGGCGATCTTGCGGAAGTCCTCCAGCATCGGTTCCATCAGCGGCGAGTGGAACGCGTGGGACACGGTCAGCCGGCGTGTCCTGCGGTCGGTGAAGTGCTCGGTGACCGCCGTGACGGCGTCCTCGGTGCCCGAAATGACCACGGAGGTCGGGCTGTTGAGGGCGGCGATGCCCACCTCGTCGGTGAGATACGGCGTGACCTCCTCCTCGGTGGCCTGGATGGCCGTCATGGCTCCGCCGGCCGGCAGCGCCTGCATCAGCCGTCCACGTTCGGCGACCAGCCGCGCGGCGTCCGCCAGGCTGAGCACGCCCGCGACATGGGCGGCGGCCAGCTCGCCGATGGAGTGCCCGGCGAGGAAGTCGGGCTTGATTCCCCAGGATTCGACCAGCCGGAACAGGGCGACTTCCACGGCGAAGATCGCGGGCTGGGCGTACTCGGTGCGGTGCAGCGCCGCCTCGTCACCCCAGACCACGTCCTTGAGCGCCAGCCCCGTGGCCTCGCTCACCTCGTCGAACGCGGTGGCGAAGACCGGGAATGTCTCGTGCAACTCCCGTCCCATGCCGAGGCGTTGGCTGCCCTGGCCGGTGAAGAGGAACGCCACCTTGCCCTCGCGCCGCTTGCCGGTGACGACGGACGGCGCGGAGGTTCCGCCGGCCAGCGCGGCGAGTCCCGCGAGGAGGTCCTGGCGGTCGTCGGCGACGATCGCCGCGCGGTGTTCGAGGGCGGCGCGGCCGGTCGCCAGGGACAGGCCCACGTCCGCGGGCGTCAGGTCGGGCCGCTCGCGCAGATGGGAGTGGAGGGTTTCGGCCTGGGCGGACAGCGCCTGCTGGGTTCTGCCCGACAGGGTCCACAGGACCGGGCCGCCGGTGGTCGCGGCCGGCGGCGCGTCCTCCTCGGCGGCCGTGGCCTCCTCGGCCGGTGCCTCCTCGATGATGACGTGGGCGTTGGTGCCGCTGATGCCGAAGGACGACACACCGGCCCGGCGCGGATGTTCCTGGTCGGGCCACCGTCGCGCCTCGGTGAGCAGTCGTACGTCGCCGGACTCCCAGTCCACCTGGGGTGTCGGCGCGTCCACGTGCAGGGTGGGCGGCATGACGCCGTGCCGGATGGCCTCGACGACCTTGATGATGCCCGCCACGCCCGCCGCGGCCTGGGTGTGACCGATGTTCGACTTGATCGAGCCCAGCCACAGGGGCCGGTCCTCGGGGCGGTCCTGCCCGTAGGCGGCGAGCAGGGCCTGTGCCTCGATCGGGTCGCCGAGCGTCGTGCCGGTGCCGTGGCCCTCGATCAGGTCGACGCCGTCGGCGGAGACCCGGGCGTTGGCCAGCGCCTGCCTGATCACCCGTTGCTGGGCGGGGCCGTTGGGGGCGGTGATGCCGTTGCTGGCGCCGTCCTGGTTGATCGCCGTACCGCGCACGATTCCCAGCACCGGGTGGCCGTTGCGGCGGGCGTCGGACAGCCGCTCCACGAGGATCATGCCGACGCCCTCACCCCAGCCGGTGCCGTCGGCGGCGGCCGCGTACGACTTGCAGCGGCCGTCGGTCGCCAGTCCGCGCTGGTGGCTGAACTCGATGAAGGTCTCGGGCGTCGCCATCACGGTGACACCGCCGGCGAGCGCGAGCGTGCACTCCCCCGACCGCAGGGCCTGGACCGCCCAGTGCAGGGCGACCAGGGAGGACGAACAGGCGGTGTCGATCGTCACCGCGGGGCCCTCAAGACCCAGGGTGTAGGCGACGCGGCCGGAGGCCATGGCACCGGTGCTGCTGTTGTACGTGTAGTCGTGGTACATCATTCCGGCGAAGACACCGGTCGGGCTGCCCTTGAGCGTCGTCGGGTCGATCCCCGCCCGCTCCAGCACCTCCCAGGACGCCTCCAGCAAGAGCCGCTGCTGAGGGTCCATCACCAGCGCCTCGTTCGGCGCGATCCCGAAGAAGCCGGGGTCGAACTCGGCGGCGTCGTAAAGGAATCCGCCCTCGCGGGAGTACGTCTTGCCGGGCTTTCCGGGCTCGGGGTCGTAGATGCCCTCCTCGTCCCAGCCGCGGTCGGCGGGGAACCGGGAGACGGCGTCCGTCCCGTCGGCGACCAGCCGCCACAGCTGCTCGGGAGAGGTCGCGCCGGGGTAGCGGCAGCTCATCGCCACGATCGCGATCGGTTCGCGGGAGGCGGCCTGCAGGGCGCGGTTGCGCGTACGCAGGCTCTCGGACTCCTTGAGCGACGCGCGCAGCGCCGCCACGAGTTTCTGGTCGGTGTCGGCCATCGTGTCCTCAGACTTCCCGCGTCGCTTCGTCCAGATCGGTGTCCTGCAGCGCCATGCTGATCAGGGCTTCGGCGTCCATCGCGTCGATCGAGTCCTCCTCCGGCACGGCCGCCGCCGTGCCGGCGGAAGCGCCGGCGCCGGCGAGTTCGAGCAGGGCCTCCATCAGCCCCGCGTCATGCAGCCGGGTGAGCGGAATCGACCCGAGCAGCCGGCGGACCGTCTCCTCGTCGGCAGCGGCGGCGGCGTCGCCGTCGGGCGCCAGCTCCGCGCCGATGTGCTCGGCGAGCACCCGGGCGGTGGGATGATCGAAGATCATCGTGGCGGGCAGCCGCAGCCCTGCGGCGGCGTTGAGGGTGTTACGGAACTCGACGGCGCCCAGCGAGTCGAAGCCCAGGTCGCTGAAGGCCCGCTCCGGTTCGACGGCCTCGGGACCCGCGTGGCCCAGTACGGCCGCCGCGTGGGTACGGACGAGGTCGAGGACTTCGTCGTACCGCTCGTCGGCGGGCAGTGCCGCCAGGCGCTGCCGCAACGCGGCCCCGCCGCCCGTCTGTTCCGCCGACACGGCACGCCGCGAGGAGCCGCGTACGAGTCCGCGCAGCATGGGGGGCACCTCGGCCGCGTTCAGCGTCCTGGTGTCCAGGCTCATGGGGACCAGCGTCGGCGTGGCCAACGCACCTGCCACGTCGAGGAGTTCGAGCCCCTGCTCGGGTGTCAGTCCCACGAGGCCCGCGCGGTCGATCCGCTGACGGTCGGTGTCCGCCAGGTCACCGGCCATGCCGGCGTCGGTGGTCCACAGACCCCAGGCCAGTGACTGCGCGGGCAGTCCTTCGGCGCGCCGGTGTTCGGCGAGGGCGTCCAGGAACGCGTTGGCCGCCGCGTAGTTGCCCTGCCCCGGGGTGCCGATCACTCCGGCCACGGAGGAGAACAGGACGAACGCGCCCAGGTCCATGTCGCGGGTCAGCTCGTGCAGATGGAGGGCGGCCAGCGCCTTGGGCGTGACGACCTTGTCCAGGCGTTCGGGGGTCAGCGACGCGACGAGGCCGTCGTCCAGGACGCCCGCGGCGTGCACCACACCGGTGAGCGCGCGCCCGGCCAGCAGCGCCGCCAGCGCCTCGCGGTCGCCGACGTCGCAGGCGGCGACCTCGACCTCGGCCCCCAGCCCGGCCAGTTCCTTCATCAGCTCCGCCGTACCGGGCGCCTCCAGGCCCCGGCGGCTGGTGAGCAGCAGGCGCCGTACGCCGTGCCCGGTGACCAGATGGCGCGCGACCAGTCCGCCCAGGGCGCCGGACGCGCCCGTGATCAGTACCTCGTCGCCGAAGACCGACGACGGCTCGGACTCCGTGACCGAGGCCGCCCGCAGCCTCGGTACGTGGACCTTCCCGTCCCGGACGGCCACCTGGGGCTCGCCCGACGCGAGCGCCAGGGCGATGTCCGCCTTCTCGTCCTCACCGGCCACGTCGACCAGGACGAACCGGCCCGGGTCCTCCGACTGGGCGCTGCGCACCAGGCCCCACGCCGCGGCGCCGGCCAGGTCGGTCACCCGCTCACCGGCCACGGACACCGCGCCGCGCGTGACGACCGCGAGGGTCTCGGTCTCCGCCTGGACCGCCTTGAGCAACGGATGCAGTGTGGCGAGTACGTCGTCGCCCTCGGTCCGCCACACCTTCGTGTCGGGGGCCACGTCGTCGCGTACGGCGACGGGCGTCCACTCGACCTGGAAGAGCGAGTCGACGCGGGTGAGTGCCCCGGCGGCCATCGGACGCAGCGTCAGGGCGTCGACGGAGACGACCGGCTGCCCGGCGCCGTCCACGGCGTGGAGGGTCACCTGGTCCTGGTCGGAGAGCGCCATCCGGACCCGGAGCGCGGTGGCGCCCGAGGCGTGCAGCTCCACTCCCGCCCAGGAGAACGGCAGCACGACACGGTCGTCGTCCGACAGCAGCGGGACGGTGTGCAGGGCCGCGTCCAGGAGCGCCGGGTGGATCCCGAAGCGGTCCGCCGCCCCGGACAGGACGACCTCCGCGTACACCGTCTGCCCGCTGCGCCAGGCGGACTTGAGTCCCTGGAACGCCGGCCCGTACTCGATTCCGGCTTCCGCCAGGCCCTCGTACAGCCCCGCCAGTTCCACGGGCTCCGCGCCGGGCGGTGGCCACTGTGCCATGGCCTCCGCCGCCGGGCCGCCGGTGGCCGGGGCCAGGGTTCCGGCGGCGTGGCGGGTCCAGGGCAGATGGAGTTCGTCCGCGCCCCGGGCGTACACCTCGACGGCCCGGCCGCCGGTTCCGTCGTCCACCCCGACGACGACCTGTACGGCCGTGGCGGTGTGTTCGGCGAGGACCAGCGGCGCCTCGATGGTCAGTTCCTCGATACGGCCGCAGCCGACCTCGTCGCCCGCGCGGACGGCCAGTTCGACGAAGCCCGTACCGGGGAAGAGCAGTGTGCCGGCGACCGCGTGTTCGGCGAGCCAGGGCTGGGAGCCCAGTGAAAGACGCCCGGTCAGCACGGTCCGGTCCGACCCCGCGATGGCGACGGTCCGGTCCAGCAGCGGGTGGTCGGACGCGTCCGCGCCGCGCCCGGACTCGATCCAGAACGACTGGCGTTGGAAGGGGTACGTCGGCAGATCGACCCGCCGCGCCCCGCGCCCGTCGAACACGGCGTTCCAGTCGACGCGCACTCCGGCGGCGAACAGCCGGCCGACGCCGGTGAACAGGGTTTCCACGCCGGGACGGTCGCGTCGCTGGGTGGCCGCCACCGTCCCGTCGGCGCTCTGCCGCACCATCGCGGTCAGCACGCTGTCCGGTCCGATCTCCAGGAACCGGGTGATGCCCTGGTCCTGGAGGTGGGTCACGTCGTCGGCGAACCGCACCGCGTCACGCACGTGCCGTACCCAGTACTCCGCCGACGCCACGTCCTTGGTCAGTTGGACGACCGGCTCGCGGTAGGTGACGGACTCGGCGACCTTCCGGAACTCCTCCAGCATCGGGTCCATCAGCGGCGAGTGGAAGGCGTGCGACACCTTCAGCCGGTTGGTCTTGCGGTCGGCGAACCGCTCGGCGATCGCGGTGACGGCTTCCTCGGTACCCGAGATCACCACCGAGCCGGGGGTGTTGACCGCCGCGATGCTCACCTCGTCGGTGAGGTGCGGCGTGACCTCCTCCTCGGTGGCCCGGATCGCCGTCATCGCGCCGCCGGACGGGAGTTCCTGGATCAGCCGTCCGCGCGCCGTGATCAGCCGGGCTGCGTCGGCCAGATCGAACACCCCGGCCACATGGGCGGCGGCGAGTTCGCCGATGGAGTGGCCGGTCATGAGGTCGGGTTTGATCCCCCACGACTCCACCAGCCGGAACAGGGCGACTTGGAGAGCGAAGATCGCGGGCTGGGTGAACTCGGTGCGGCCCAGGGCCTCTTCGTCGCCCCACATCACCTCGCGCAGCGCGGGGTCGAGCACGGCGCACACCTCGTCGAACGCCGTGGCGAAGGCCGGGAACGTCTCGTACAGCTCCTGGCCCATCCCGGCCCACTGGCTGCCCTGTCCGGTGAACAGGAACGCCAGCCCGCCCTCGGTGACCGAGTCGATCACGGTCTCGGAGCCGATCCGCACCGCGCGGTGCTCCAGGGCGGCCCGTCCGGTCGCGGCGGAGTACGCCACGTCCAGCTCGTCCGCGTCGACGGCGCCGATCCGGTCGAGCTGGTCCTGGAGCGCCGTACGTGTCCGGGCGGACAGCACCAGGGGTACGACGGGCAACTCCCGCCGCTCCACGGGCGCTTCCTCGGCCGGGGCGACCTCCTCGATGATGACGTGGGCGTTGGTGCCGCTGATGCCGAAGGAGGACACGCCCGCGCGGCGCGGGCGGCCGTCGTTCGGCCACTCCCTCGGCTCGGTGAGCAGTTGGACGTCGCCGGCCTCCCAGTCCACCTGGGGGGTGGGCGCGTCCACGTGCAGCGTCCTGGGCAGCGTGCCCTGCCGCATCGCCTCGACCATCTTGATGATGCCCGCGACACCCGCGGCGGCCTGGGTGTGACCGATGTTCGACTTGATGGAACCCAGCCACAGCGGCCGGTCCTCGGGACGGCCCTGGCCGTACGTGGCGAGCAGCGCCTGCGCCTCGATGGGGTCACCCAGGGTGGTCCCGGTGCCGTGCGCCTCGACGGCGTCCACATCGGCGCCCGCCAGGCCCGCGTTGGCCAGCGCCTGCTTGATCACCCGCTGCTGGGAAGGCCCGTTGGGGGCGGTCAGGCCATTGCTCGCACCGTCCTGGTTGGTCGCCGTGCCTCGTACGAGGGCGAGCACCGGGTGGCCGTTGCGGCGGGCGTCGGACAGCCGCTCCACCAGGAGCATGCCGACGCCCTCGCTCCAGCTCGCGCCGTCGGCGGCGGCCGCGAAGGACTTGCAGCGGCCGTCGGTCGCCAGGCCGCGCTGCTCGCTGAACTCGATGAAGTTGTCCGCCGCGGCCATCACCGTGACGCCGCCCGCGAGGGCGAGCGAGCACTCGCCCGACCGCAGGGCCTGCGCCGCCAGATGCAGGGCGACCAGGGAGGACGAGCAGGCGGTGTCGACGGTCACCGCGGGGCCTTCGAGCCCCAGGGTGTAGGAGACCCGGCCGGAGGCGATGGCGCCGGTGCTGCTGTTGTGGGTGTAGTCGTGGTACATCATTCCGGCGAAGACTCCGGTCGGGCTGCCCTTGAGCGTCGTCGGGTCGATCCCCGCGCGCTCAAGCACCTCCCAGGACGCCTCCAGCAGGAGCCGCTGCTGAGGGTCCATCACCAGGGCCTCGTTCGGCGCGATCCCGAAGAAGCCGGGGTCGAACTGGGCGGCGTCGTAAAGGAATCCGCCCTTGTCGACGTAGCTGGTGCGGGGGCGGGTGGCCGTGGGGTCGTAGATCCGCTCCAGGTCCCAGCCCCGGTCGGTGGGGAAGTCCGAGATGGCGTCCGTGCCGTCGGCGACCAGCCGCCACAGGTCCTCCGGCGAGGAGACGCCTCCCGGGTAGCGGCACGCCATCGCGACGATCGCGATCGGGTCGTCGCCGACCGGGGTCGCGACGGAGGTGACCCGGCTCTCGTGCACCGTTCCCGAGACCTCGTCCAGCAGATGGCGCGCGAGAACGGTGGGGTTCGGGTAGTCGAACACCAGCGTGGCCGGCAGCCGCAGGCCGGTGGCCTCGCCGAGCCCGTTGCGCAGCTCCATCGCCGCCAGCGAGTCGACCCCCAGATCGCGGAACGCGCGCTCGGGGTCGACGGCCCCCGGTCCGGCGTAGCCGAGCGTGGTGGCGGCCTGCGCGCGGACCAGGTTGAGCAGCATGTCGAACCGCTGGTCGTCGGACATGCCCACGAGCCGCTCGCGGAGCCCGTCCGCGTCGGCGCGGGTACGGGCGGTGCCGCGGGTGACGGCCGGGACCAGTCCGCGCAGCAGCTCCGGCACCGAGCCCCCGGCGCGGACGGCCGGGAGGTCGAGCTTCACGGGGACGAGTACGGCGGGTCCGTCGGCGGCCGTGGCCGCGTCGAAGAGCGCCAGCCCCTCGCTGTGGGACAGCGAGAGGATGCCGCCGCGTTCCATCCGGGACCGGTCGGTGTCCGTCAGTTCACCGGCCATGCCGGTGCTGGTCTGCCACACGCCCCAGGCCAGGGACTGGGCGGGCAGTCCGCCCGCGCGGCGGCGCTCGGCCAGGGCGTCCAGGAACGCGTTGGCCGCCGCGTAGTTGCCCTGCCCCGGCGAGCCGACCACACCGGCTGCGGAGGAGAACAGCACGAACGCGCTCAGGTCCATGTCACTGGTCAGCTCGTGCAGATGCAGGGCGGCGTCCACCTTGGGGCGCATCACCCGGTCCACCCGCTCGGGCGTCAGCGATCCGATGACGCCGTCGTCCAGGACGCCCGCCGCGTGCACCACACCGGTGAGCGAGCGCCCGGCCAGCAGCGCCGCCAGCGCCTCACGGTCGCCGACATCGCAGGCGGCGACCTCGATCTCGGCCCCCAGTCCGCCCAGCTCTGCCACCAACTCCGGCGCACCGGGCGTGTCCAGGCCCCGGCGACCGGTCAGCAGGAGCCGTGACACGCCGTACTCGGTGACGAGATGCCGGGCCAGCAGAGCGCCCAGAACTCCCACTCCACCGGTGATGAGCACCTCGTCGCCGAACGGCGGCGGCGTGTCGTCCGTCGTCTCCGGCGCCGCCGACACCCGGGCCAGCCGGGGCGCGTGGGCGACTCCCTCGCGTACGACGACACGGGGCTCACCGGTCGACAGCGCCAGCGCGAGGGCGGCGTTGTCCGCGCCCGGTGTCGCCTCGGCGTCGCCGGGCAGGTCGATCAGGACGAATCGGTCGGGGTCCTCGGTCTGGGCGGTCCGCACCAGACCCCAGACGGCCGCCGCGGCCAGGTCGTCGACGTCCCCGCCGTCGACCGAGACCGCGCCGCGCGTGATCACCGACAGGCGCGGGCCGGCGGACTGCAGCGCCTCCAGCGCCAGGTTCACCGCCGCGCGTACGTCCAGTCCGCCGGGCAGGCGGAACACCTCCGCGTCGGTGGGCGGCTGCGCCCCGGTGGCTGCGGTGCCGGCGGGGACCGGGGTCAGGGCGACGTGGTACAGCGATTCCGTACGGGGCTTGGTCGCCACGTCCGTGAGGGGCCGCAGGACCAGGGAGTCGACCGTCGCGACGGGCCGGCCGGTCGCGTCGGTGATCGTCAGGGCCGCCACGCCGTCCTGTACGGGGGTGACCCGTACGCGCAGCGCGCCGGCGCCGGAGGCGTGCAGTTCCACGCCCGACCAGGCGAAGGGCAGCATCGCCGTGTCGCCGGTTCCGGCCGGGGAGAGTCCGATGGCGTGCAGGCCCGCGTCGAAGAGGGCCGGGTGCAGACCGAAGGCGTCGGCCGCCGTGTTGTCCGGCAGGGCGATCTCGGCGTACACCTCGTCGCCGTCCCGCCAGGCCGCCCGCAGTCCCCGGAAGGTCGGCCCGTACGCCAGACCCGTGTCGACCAACTCCTCGTAAAGGGTGTCGACATCGAGGTCCAGCGGCTCGGCCCCGGGCGGGGGCCACGCGGTCAGTTCGCCGCCGCCTGCCGAGGTGGCCGTGGCGAGCAGGCCGGTGGCATGCCGGTTCCACGGCAGGTCGGTCGCGTCCTGGTCGCGGGAGTACACCTGGACCTCGCGGCGGCCCGCCTCGTCCGCCGCGCCGACGACGACCTGTACGGCGACGCCGCCGCGCTCGGCGAGGACCAGCGGTGCCTCGATCGTCAGTTCCTCGATCCGGCCGCAGCCGACCTCGTCGCCGGCCCGGATCACCAGCTCCACGAATCCGGTGCCGGGGAAGAGGATCGAGCCGCCGATGACATGGTCGGTGAGCCAGGGCAGTGTCCCGGTCGACAGCCGTCCGGTGAGCACCACCTCCTCGGAGCCCGCGAGCATGACCATCGCCCCGAGCAGCGGGTGGCCCAGGGAGCCCAGCCCCATGGAGGCCGCGTCGGCGTTCGCCGTCTCGTCGTTCAGCCAGTAGCGGTTGTGCTGGAAGGCGTACGTGGGAAGTGCCGCCTGCGCGGCCCCCGTTCCGGCGTACACCTTCTCCCAGTCGACGCCCACACCGCGGGTGTGGGCCTGGGCCAGCACGCTCAGGAAACGGTCGAGGCCGCCGTCGTTGCGGCGCAGGGTGCCGATCGTGGTCTGTTCCATGCTCGGTGCCAGCACCGGATGCGGGCTGGCCTCGATGAACACGCCCACGCCCTGCTCGGTCAGCCGGCGGATGGTCCGGTCGAACTCCACGGTCTGCCGCAGATTCCGGTACCAGTAGCCGGCGTCGAGACCGGTGGTGTCCAGCAGCCCGCCGGTCACGGTGGAGTGGAAGGGGATCTGAGCGGCGCGGGGCTCGATGGGCGCGAGCACGTCGAGCAGTTCCCGCTCGATGCGCTCCACCTGGGCGGAGTGCGAGGCGTAGTCCACCTGGATCCGGCGCGCCCGCACGCCGTCGGCCTCGCAGGAGGCCAGCAGTTCGTCCAGCGCGTCGACCTCGCCCGAGACCACGGTGGCGGCGTTGCCGTTGACCACCGCGATGCCCGTCCGGGTGCCCCAGCGCTCGATCAGCCGCTCGGTCTCCTCGCGGGGGAGGGCGACCGACACCATCCCGCCCTGGCCGGAGAGGGCCAGCAGCGCCTTGCTGCGCAGGGCGACCACCCGGGCGCCGTCCTGCAACGACAGCGCCCCGGCCACGGTCGCCGCGGCGATCTCGCCCTGGGAGTGGCCGACCACGCCGACGGGCTCGACTCCGTAGTGCCGCCACAGTCCGGCCAGCGACACCATGACCGCCCACAGGACCGGCTGTACGACGTCCACGCGTTCCAGCAGGGCCTCGTCGCCGAGCGCGTCGCTCAACGACCAGTCCACGAACGGCGCCAGTGCCTCACCGCACGCGGACATCTGCTCCGTGAACGCGGGGGACGACGCCATCAGTTCGGTCGCCATGCCGACCCACTGGGAGCCCTGTCCCGGGAACACCATGACCGCGCCCGCGCCGGGGCGGGCCGAGGTCACCGGTGCTTCTCCCTGCACCAGAGCGGCGAGGCCCTGGGTGAAACCCTCTTCGTCGGGGGCCAGTACGGCGGCCCGGTAGTCGTACGCCGCCCGCTGCGTGGCCAGCGACCATCCCACGTCCACCGGCCGCGCGTCCCCCACGACGGCCTGCAGCCGCTCCGCGTAGGCGCGTACGGCGGCCTCGGTCTTCCCGGAGATCAGCCAGGGCACCACCGGGAGTTCCCGGGGCTCCCGCGGCTCGGGCGTCTCCTCGGCCGGTACGTCCTCGGCCCGCGGAGCCTCCTCCAGGACGATATGGGCGTTGGTCCCACTGGCCCCGAACGAGGACACGGCGGCGCGGCGCGGGCCGCCCTCCGGCCAGGCGCGGGCCTCGGTGAGCAGCCGGACGCTGCCCGCCGTCCAGTCGACCTGCGGTGACGGTTCGTCCACGTGCAGTGTCTTGGGCAGCGAGCCGTGGCGTATCGCCTCGACCATCTTGATGATGCCCGCGACACCCGCGGCGGCCTGGGTGTGACCGATGTTCGACTTGACCGACCCGAGCCACAGCGGACGGTCCTCCGGACGGTCCTGCCCGTAGGTGGCCAGCAGCGCCTGCGCCTCGATCGGGTCACCCAGGGTGGTCCCGGTGCCGTGCGCCTCCACCACGTCCACATCGGCGCCCGTCAAGCCCGCGTTGGCCAGCGCCAGTTGAATCACCCGGCGCTGGGAGGGGCCGTTCGGCGCGGTGATGCCGTTGCTCGCGCCGTCCTGGTTGACGGCGCTGCCGCGCACGACGGCCAGGATCGGGTGGCCGTTGCGACGGGCGTCCGACAGCCGCTCCACCACCAGCATGCCGACGCCCTCGCCCCACCCGGTGCCGTCGGCAGCCGAGGCGAACGCCTTGCAGCGGCCGTCCGTCGACAGACCCCGCTGCCGGCTGAACTCCAGGAAGGTGACCGGCGTCGACATGATCGTCACGCCGCCGGCCAGGGCGAGGGAGCATTCGCCGCTGCGCAGGGCCTTGACGGCCATGTCCAGCGCCACCAGCGAGGACGAGCAGGCGGTGTCGATCGTCACCGCCGGGCCCTCAAGGCCCAGCGTGTAGGCCACCCGGCCGGAGACCAGCGCACCGGTCACACTGCTGCTCGGATAGTCGTGGTACACCAGCCCGGCGAAGACTCCGGTGGCGCTGCCCTTCAGCGACGGCGGGTCGATCCCGGCCCGCTCCACCGCCTCCCAGGAGGTTTCCAGCAGCAGCCGCTGCTGCGGGTCCATCGCCATCGCCTCAAGGGGGCTGATGCCGAAGAACTCGGGGTCGAAGTCGCCGGCACTGTCCAGGAAGCTGCCCTTGTTGACGTAACTGGTGTTCTCGCCCGTCCCGTCCGGGTCGTACAGCGAGTCCAGGTTCCAGCCCCGGTCGGTGGGGAACTCGCCCACCGTCTCCAGGCCGTCGGCGACGAGGTCCCAGAGTCCTTCCGGTGAGGACGCGCCACCGGGGAAACGGCAGGCCATTCCCACGATCGCGATCGGCTCACGCTCCCGATCCTCCACCTCACGCAGACGGCGCCGAGTCTGCTGCAACTCACCGGTGGCAAGCCGCAGATACTCGCGAAGCCGGTCGTCGTTGGAGTCCTTCGACATCGTCATCAACCAATCCGTGAAGGTTCACAAAGCAGAGGCGGGAGCCGTCAGGACAGTCCCAGTTCCTTGTTCAGCACCGCGAACAACTCGTCATCGGACAACTCGTCATCGGATTCGGCCACCAGGCCGCCGACCGGCTCGTCCGCCACCCCGCTCCCGGCGTCTCGCGCCCGTCGCGACATGGTTTCGAGCCGGGCCGTGACCTTGGCGTGGGCTTCGCGGTCGCCCGTCGCCAGTTCGGTCAGCGCGGCTTCCAGCCGAGTCAGCTCGGCCAGCAGCGCGGCTGCCCCGTCGGCCTCCGCCGGGCGCAGGCCGTCGTGCACGAGTTCGGCGATGGCCAGGGGGGTCGGGTAGTCGAAGGCCAGGGTCGGGGGCAGTGACAGCCCCGTCTCGGTGTTGAGCGCGTTGCGCAGTTCCACCGCGCCCAGCGAGGTGAGGCCGAGTTCGTTGAACGCGCGGTCCGGGGGCACCTCGTCGGCGCCGCCGTGTCCGAGCACCTGGGCGACGTGGCCCCGTACCAACTCCAGGAGGAACTTCTCGCGTTCGGGCACGGTCAGCCCGGACAGCCGCTCCCACGACACCCCGCCGGCCGGCGCGCGACGGGTCTGGCCGCGTACCAGGCCGCCGAAGATCGCGGGCAGCGTCCCCGTCTCGGCGAGGGACCGCATCACCCCCAGGTCGAACCGGACCGGCAGCGTCATCGGCGGCCGTCCGCGCAGGGTCGCGGCATCCATCAGCGCCAGCCCCTCGTCCGGGGACAGCGGCGGCATTCCCGAGCGCCTGAGGCGCGCCAGCTCGGCGTCGTCCAGGCGGTCGGCCATGCCCCCGACCTCGGTCCAGGGTCCCCAGCCGAGGGTCAGCGCCGGCAGCCCCTTGGTCGCGCGATGCCGGGCGAGTGCGTCCAACCAGGCGTTCGCGGCGGCGTAGTTGCCCTGTCCCGCGCCGCCGAGTGTGCCGGCGACGGACGAGAAGATCACGAACGACGAGAGATCGTGGTCCAGGGTGAGTTCGTGCAGATGCCAGGCGGCGTCGACCTTCGGCCTCATGACCGTGTCCAGCCGCTCGGGCGTCAACGCCCCCATGAGTCCGTCGTCCAGCACACCGGCCGAGTGCACGACGCCCGTCAGGGGCCGTTCGGCCAACAGGGCGGCCAGGGCGTCCCGGTCGGTCACGTCGCAGACGACGACCTCCACCTCGGCGCCCGATCCGGTCAGCTCCGCCACCAGTTCGGCCGCGCCCGGCGTGTCCATGCCCCGGCGGCTGGTCAGCAGCAGACTCTTCGCGCCGTGCTCGGCGGCCAGGTGCCGGGCGGCCAGGGCGCCGAGCCCGTTCAGACCACCGGTGATCAGGATCGTGCCGTGCGTGCCCCACGACTGGACGCGCCCCTCGACCGCTTCGACCGCGGGGACGCGGGCCAGCCTCGCCACCCGGATCTCGCCGTCCCGCACGGCGATCTCGGGCTCGCCGAGGCGCAGCACCTCGTCGGGCAGTTCGCCGTCGGCGTCCAGGTCCACCAGGACGAACCGGCCCGGGTGCTCCGACTCCGCCGAACGCACCAGGCCCCACACCGCCGCGTGCCCGAGGTCGCTGCCGTCGGTCGCGCCGCGCGTGACGACCACGAGCTTGGCGGCAGCGGTCTGCTCGTTGTCGAGCCACCCCTGGACGACGGGGAGCACCTGATGGGTGATCGTCCGGAAGCCTTCGGGCGCGGACTCGTCCAGTGGCGGGCACTCGTAGACCGTGTGAGCGGTGGTCTCGGAGGCGGTGGGCGCCGGGGCGGTGACCCAGTCGACGTGGAAGAGGGATTCACGGCCGCCGGTGTGCGCGCGTACCTCGTCCGTGGTGATCGCGCGGGTCTCGAACGACTCGACCGACAGGACGGGTTGCCCGTCCTGGTCGACGGTCACCGAGGCTCCGCGCCACACATGGGCGAGCGTCGGCTCGCCGTCGGGGTGGAGTCCGGCGGCGTGCGCGGCGGCTTCGAGCACCGTGGCGTACGTCTCGTCGTCGCGGATCCACGAGGAGTCGGCGCCCTCGGCGGTCAGGACGCCGGAGGCGTGCTTGACCCAGGCCGCCGACCGGTCGTCACGGCGCGCGTACACGCTGAAGGCCCCGGCCTCGTCGACCATCGCGCGCAGTGTCGTGTCGTCCTCGGTGCCTGCCATGACCAGCGGCGCGTGGAGGTCGAGCTGTTCGACACGGCCGCGCCCCGTCTGCTCCGCGGCTGTCAGGGCCAGTTCGAGGAACACCTCCCCGGGCACCACCACGGCGCCGAAGGCGTCGTGGTCGGCGAGCCAGGGGTGGGTGTCGAGGGAGAGCCGTCCGGTGAACACCACACCGCCGGTGTCCGGGAGCACGATGCCGGAGGTCAGCAAGGGGTGGTCGACGGCGTCCGCGCCGGCTGTGGTCCTGGACTGCTCGATCAGCCAGTAGCGCTTGCGCTGGAAGGGGTACGTGGGCAGATCGACCCGCCGCGCACCACGCCCGTCGAACACCGCGTCCCAGTCCACCGGAACCCCGGCCGCGAACAGCCGGCCCACCCCGGCGAACACACTCTCCACCTCGGGACGGTCGCGCCGCAGCGTGGGCGCCAGGGTGCCCTCGGCACTCTGACCCGCCATCGCCGTCAGCACACCGTCCGGACCGATCTCCAGGAACCGCGTCACACCCTCGTCCTGCAAATAGCGCACGTCGTCGGAGAACCTCACCGCCTCCCGCACATGCCCGACCCAGTAGTCGGCCGAACCGACCTCCTTGGTCAGCTGGATGGCCGGCTCGCTGTACGTGACGCTCTCCGCGATCTTGCGGAAGTCGTCCAGCATCGGATCCATCAACGGCGAGTGGAACGCGTGAGAGACCGTCAGACGGTTGCGCTTACGGTCGGTGAACCGCTCCGCCACCGCCGTCACCGCCTCCTCCTCCCCCGAAATCACCACCGAGGAAGGGCTGTTGACCGCCGCGACACTCACCCCATCGGTCAGCAGCGGTGTGACTTCCTCCTCGGTCGCCTGGATCGCGACCATCGCCCCACCCGCCGGCAACGCCTGCATCAACCGCCCACGCGCCGAGATCAACCGGCCCGCATCCTCCAGACCGAACACCCCCGCCACATGCGCCGCAGCCAACTCACCGATCGAATGCCCCACGAGGAAGTCGGGCTTGATTCCCCAGGACTCCACCAACCGGAACAGAGCGACCTCAAGGGCGAAGATCGCGGGCTGGGTGAACTCCGTATGGCTCAGGGCCTCTTCGTCGCCCCACATCACCTCGCGGACAGTGGGGTCGAGCACCGCACACACCTCGTCGAACGCCGACGCGAAAGCGGGGAATGTCTCGTACAACTCCCGGCCCATGCCGAGGCGTTGACTCCCCTGCCCGGTGAACAGGAAAGCCACCTTGCCCTCGGTGACCGAGCCGGTCACGGTCTCGGGGCCCACCAGCACCGCTCGGTGGTCCAGGACAGCACGCCCTGTCGCGGCCGAGAACGCCACGTCGAGCGCGTTCTCCTCCGTGACCACGGCACCGAACCGGCCGATCTGCGCCTCCAGCGCCGCCGAGGTCTTCCCCGACACCACCACCGGCGCCACCGGCAACTCCCGCCGCTCCACCGCCTCTTCCTCGACGGGGACGGCCTCTTCGACGATGACGTGGGCGTTGGTTCCGCTGAGCCCGAACGACGACACTCCCGCGCGGCGCGGACGGCCTTCACTCGGCCAGTCCCGCGCCTCCGTCAGCAGCCGCACATCACCCGCGTCCCAGTCCACCTGCTTCGTCGGCTCATCCACATGCAGTGTCCGGGGAAGTCGGCCGTGCCGCATCGCCTCGACCATCTTGATGATCCCCGCCACACCCGCCGCAGCCTGCGTATGACCGATGTTCGACTTGATCGAACCCAGCCACAACGGCCGCCCCTCAGGACGGCCCTGACCGTACGTCTCCAGCAGCGCCTGCGCCTCGATCGGGTCACCCAAGGTGGTGCCCGTGCCGTGTGCCTCGACCGCGTCCACATCCGCCGTCGACAGACCCGCCTTCGCCAGCGCCTGCTTGATCACGCGACGCTGCGCCGGGCCGTTGGGGGCGGTCAGACCGTTGCTGGCACCGTCCTGGTTCAGCGCGCTCGCGCGCACCACCGCCAGCACCGGATGTCCGAGGCGACGCGCGTCGGACAGCCGCTCCAGAAGGAGCACTCCGACACCTTCGGAGCAGCTCATGCCGTTGGCGGCGTCGCTGAACGACTTGCAGCGGCCGTCGATCGACAGGCCGCGCTGCTCGCTGAAGTAGAGGAACATCTCGGGGGTGGACATCACCGTCACACCGCCCGCGAGAGCGAGCGAGCACTCACCGGAACGCAGCGACTGGATCGCCGTGTGCAGCGCGACCAGCGAGGACGAGCACGCGGTGTCCATGGTGACCGCGGGGCCCACCAGGCCCAACGTGTAGGCGACGCGTCCGGAGACGATGCTGCCGCCGCTGCTGCCGCCGGCGTAGTCGTGGTACATCACCCCGGCGAACACACCGGTCGGGCTGCCCTTCAACGAGGCGGGGTCGATCCCGGCGCGCTCCAGCACCTCCCAGGACGCCTCCAGCAGCAGCCGCTGCTGCGGGTCGGTCTCCAGGGCCTCGCGCGGACTGATACCGAAGAACTCGGCGTCGAAATCCGCGGCGTCGTGCAGGAATCCGCCCTCGCGGGACGTTGTCTTTCCGGGCTTGCCGACCTCGGGGTCGTAGATGTTCTCCACACCCCAGCCACGGTCGGCCGGGAACTCCGAGATCGCGTCGACGCCCTCGTCGACGAGCCGCCACAAGTCCTCGGGCGAGTTCACACCGCCCGGGTAGCGGCACGCCATCGAAACAATGGCGATCGGCTCCTGGTCACGCTGCTCAAGCTCGGCGACGCGTCTGCGCGCAGTGCGCAGATCCGTGGTCGCGCGCTTGAGGTAGTCAAGAAGCTTCTCCTGGTTGCTCACCAAAGCCACCCCGGGTCGAAAGGGCGTCGACACTTACGACGCGCGCTTGCCGGGAACGTTACGCAGGGTGAAAACACCCCCCAACCCCTGATCGCCCCTAACGTGCCCCGACCCCTTCGCCCGGCGCGACCATCGGTTTCCGACCCCCGGCGTGCGGACCGCGTGCAGGCCACACCGACCGTGCCCGATCGCGGCAGGGGTCGCCCTGTCACGCGCGGTAGCCGGGTCTCACGGGCGTACGGGGTCGGTGCGCCGCCTCGCGGCGACGCACCCGGGCACCGGTGGTTCACCGGGACGACGCGGGTCAGTGCCGCCACTCCCTGTCCTGGCCGGCCGTCCAGGCGCCCGGCGGGGTGTACCAGGCGCCGGGTGAGGTGTAACGGACCGCACCCCAGGCGGAGTTGCGCCGTTGCCGGGCCGCGGAGGACGCGACGGCCTGCTCCCGGGTACCGGTCAGGGCGCTCAACACCGCGAGCAGCGCGGCCAGTTCCATCTCTCCCGGTGCGCCCCTGACGACGCGCACGAGGTGCTCGGCAGGTGTTACGGCGACGGGTTCCCGTGTTTGCGGGCCGGCCACGTTGTCGGGGTGCATGATTTTCCTCCGGTACTCTTCGGTACTCTTCGAAAGACTCCGCCCGTGCTTTCTCCGTGCTTTCTCTCCTTCATTGAAAGGTCCCTCCGCCCCGCGCTTCCAGCGGATCGACCCCCTAATTCCCCGCTTCGTCCCCCTATTCGAAAGCCGTGGTAGTCCGTCTTCGCAACAACGGGCCGCCATTCCGGACGAGCGCAACCCACGAAGCGGTGACGGTCCGATAGGGGTCATGAGGGGTCGCCACGCGCCCGTACGCACGTGAACGCTGAACGCAGCCTGACGTAGGGGCTTCAGCCGGATCGATCCAAGGAACTTGATTGATGACCGCCATATCGAGCGACAACGCGTCCAATTGGATTCGAGAATTTCATCCGGCGGACCTGACATCCCCCAGGATGATCTGCTTCCCCCACGCGGGCGGTGCGGCGAGCTACTACTTCCCCGTCTCCCGGGCGCTGGCCGGGAAGATCGAAGTCCTCGCCATCCAGTACCCGGGGCGCCAGGACCGTTACACGGAACCGGCCATCGGCAACGTCGAGGCCCTCGCCGCCGCGGTCTTCCGTGAGCTTCCGACGGAGGGTCTGGACCGGACCTGGCTCTTCGGGCACAGCATGGGGGCCGTCGTCGCCTTCGAGGTGGCCCGGCTGATGGAACGGGAGTTGGGGCAGTCGCCCGTCGGGATCATCCTCTCCGGCCGGCGGGCGCCGTCCCGGTTCCGTCCCGAGACCCTCCACCTCCAGGGCGACGCGGCGATCATCGCCAACGTGCGGTCGCTCAGCGGTACCGACGCGATCCTCTTCGACGACGCCGACACCCAGCGGCTGATCATGCCGGCGCTGCGTGCCGACTACCGGGCCATCGAGACCTACCGGCCGGCCGGCACCCCGCGCGTCGCGTGCCCGATCTACACCTTCGTCGGCGACGCCGACCCGTTGGCCACGCTGGACGAGGTCGGGAGCTGGCGCGATCACACCACGGCCGAGTTCACCCTGCGCGTCTTCCCGGGCGACCACTTCTATCTGACGGCGCGCGCCGGCGAGGTCATCTCCGCGATCTCCCAGCTCATCGTGGAGCCCACCCAGACCGGCACCTGATCGCGGCGCACCTCCGCCGCTGCCGACGCCACCGCCCCTGCCGCCGGAGGCCGTGCGAACGGCGTCGGACCAAGACGCGACCCCGCCCACGGATCGACTGGACTCTCGCCTGTGTGTTGTGATCAGGCGGACAGCGACGCAGCCGGTCCGGCAGAGTGGGAGAAACGCCGTGTTCTACTACGTACTGAAGTACGTGCTGTTGGGGCCCGTGCTGCGGTTGCTCTTCCGGCCCCGGATCGAGGGGCTCGAACACATTCCGGCGGACGGCGCCGCGATCGTCGCGGGCAATCATCTCTCCTTCTCCGACCACTTCCTGATGCCCGCGATCATCCGGCGGCGGATCACGTTCCTCGCGAAGGCCGAGTACTTCACCGGTCCCGGCGTCAAGGGACGCCTCACCGCCTCCTTCTTCCGCGGCGTCGGCCAGATCCCGGTCGACCGCTCCGGCAAGGAGGCCGGGAAGGCCGCGATCCGGGAAGGGCTCGGGGTGCTCGGCAAGGGCGAGTTGCTGGGGATCTACCCGGAGGGCACGCGCTCGCACGACGGGCGGCTGTACAAGGGCAAGGTCGGGGTCGCGGTGATGGCCATCAGGGGGCAGGTCCCGGTGGTGCCGTGCGCGATGGTGGGTACGTTCGAGATCCAGCCGCCCGGTCAGAAGATCCCGAACATCAGGCGGGTCACGATCCGCTTCGGTGAGCCGCTGGACTTCTCGCGCTACGAGGGCCTGGAGAACGAGAAGGCGGCGGTCCGCGCGGTCACCGACGAGATCATGTACGCGATCCTCGGGCTGTCCGGGCAGGAGTACGTGGACCGGTACGCCGCCGATGTGAAGGCCGAGGAGGCCCAGCAGGCACCGCCGAAGAGGTTCCCGCGGCTGCGCCGCTGACGGACCGTCGGCTCCGGCCGGCCACAGGGAGGGGGCGTCGGCCGTCTCCGGGTGACTAAAACTCACCGGTCTCTGGTGATTAATTTTGCTGTGTTG
>NZ_JBHUUW010000074.1:0-35459 GCF_042670825.1 Streptomyces sp. NPDC057137
CCCCACTTCCCACCCACACCCCGCCACACGCCTTACAGGTTGGGCTGGTGGGCGCGTATTTGTGTATAACCCCCCGGCGTATGGGGGGGCGGGGGGTACCTCGCGTCCCCCCCCCCCCTCCACGTATGAGCACGCATGACACGTGTGATTCGACCGTCAGCGCATCTTTCCGCCCCGCGGCATCCGCATACCCTTCGGCATCGGACCCTTCGGCAGCGGCATGTTGCTCATCAGGTCACCCATCGCCCGCAACCGGTCGTTGGCCGCCGTCACCTGCGGGCCGGAGAGCACCCGAGGCAGCTTGAGCATCGTCGTACGCACCTTCTTCAGCGGCACCTGACCCTCGCCGTCGCCGACGATGATGTCGTGCACCGGCACATCGATGACGATGCGCGCCATCTTCTTCTTCTCGGCCGCCAGCAGACTCTTCAGCCGGTTCGGGTTGCCCTCGGCCACCAGCACGATGCCGGCCTTGCCGACCGCGCGGTGGATCACGTCCTGGCTGCGGTTCATCGCGATCGCAGGGGTCGTGGACCAGCCCCGGCCCACGTTCTCCAGCACGGCCGCCGCCGCTCCCGGCTGGCCCTCCATCTGCCCGAAGGCAGCACGCTCGGCGCGGCGTCCGAAGACGATCGCCATCGCGAGGAAGGCCAGAATGAAGCCCAGAATGCCCAGGTAAATGGGGTGACCGACCAGAAAGCCGATCGCGAGGAGGACACCGAAGGTGACGATTCCCACGCCCGCGACGACGAGACCGACCCTCTTGTCGACCCGTCGGGTCATCTTGTAGGTAAGAGCGATCTGCTTCAGTCGCCCAGTTTCCGCAGCAGTGTCTGCGTTTTCCTTCCTCGCCATGAACCGAAGTTTACGTGGCTCAGGAAGTGCGGCCCGACACGGCCTCCAGTACGTGCTGCGCCTCGACCCGGTCCTGTGCCCTGCGGCGGTCCTCCAGGACGGCCGTCCAGGCGTTCCTGCGGGCCCTGCGCTGGCCGCTGCTGAGGAGGAGCGACTCCATGGCGCGCAGGGCGTTGGAGACGGAGGGGAGGGCGGTGGGGCGGGTGGCTGCCGCCATCACCTCGGTGATGGGTCGTACCGGCGCGGCCTGCATGGTGGCTGTTCCCCCTAGGAACGAGTGCGAGTGCGGGCGGGAGGAAGAGGGTGCGTACTGACGAGCGTCACTCACCGGTGTTACCAGTGCGTGACCAAGCGGTCAAACGGTCGTGAATGCCCGAAGCCGTACCCCCGAACGAGGCCGCGGCCCGTACGCCACCCCTTACCTGCGGGGAGCGTACGGGCCGCGGCGGTGCGGCCGTTACTGTTAAGTAGTCGCTTGTGCTCGGATTCACACAGCGGGCGCGCGCAACGGGCGGGCACAAGCCGGCGGATTCACACCGCCTGGCGGACAGACTCCGCGCTCCGGCGCTCCATCGCCTGCTGGAACAGCCGCCCCGCGCGGTACGAGGACCGGACCAGCGGCCCCGACATCACACCGGAGTAGCCGATCGCCTCGGCCTCGTCCTTCAGCTCCACGAACTCGTGCGGCTTCACCCAGCGCTCGACGGGGTGGTGGCGCGCGGAGGGACGCAGATACTGCGTGATCGTGATCAGCTCGCAGCCCGCGTCGTGCAGATCGCTCAGCGCCTCACTGACCTCCTCGCGGGTCTCGCCCATGCCGAGGATCAGATTGGACTTGGTGATCAGACCGGCCTCGCGGGCCCGCGTGATGACTTCCAGGGAGCGCTCGTAACGGAAGCCGGGACGGATCCGCTTGAAGATCCGCGGCACCGTCTCGACGTTGTGCGCGAGCACCTGCGGGCGCGAGGAGAAGACCTCGGCCAGCTGCTCGGGCTCGGCGTTGAAGTCGGGGATGAGGAGTTCGACCTTCGTACGGCCCGCCTGGCGCTCCGCGGTCTGCGCGTGGATCTGGCGCACGGTCTCCGCGTACAGCCAAGCGCCGCCGTCCTCCAGGTCGTCGCGCGCGACGCCGGTGATCGTGGCGTAGTTCAGGTCCATCGTGACGACGGACTCGCCGACCCGGCGCGGCTCGTCACGGTCCAGCGCCTCGGGCTTGCCCGTGTCGATCTGGCAGAAGTCACAGCGCCGCGTGCACTGGTCGCCGCCGATGAGGAAGGTCGCCTCGCGGTCCTCCCAGCACTCGTAGATGTTGGGACAACCGGCCTCCTGGCACACGGTGTGCAGACCCTCGCTCTTCACGAGCTTCTGCATCGCGGTGTACTCGGGCCCCATCTTCGCCCGGGTCTTGATCCACTCGGGCTTGCGCTCGATGGGGGTCTGGCTGTTCCGGACCTCCAGGCGCAGCATCTTGCGTCCGTCGGGTGCGACAGCGGACACGTCCGGCACCTCTCTCTGCTGGCGCGGCATTCGAATCTTCGGCGAACACCAGAGTACGCCCGTTGATTGCTTGGTAGTGAGTGGCCATGGCGTCGCATGGCTCAGGGACAACCGGTGGGCCGGCTTAGGCACAACCGGTGGGCGCCGAGGGGCATTCCCCCGGCCGCCGGGGTCAGGCCCGCGCCGGCTCGACAGCTTCGGCGCCGGTCTTCGCCTCGGTGGCTTTGACGCCGGTCTCCACCCGGGCCTCCGCCGCGGTCCCGGTCGCCACCTCGCGTGGTTTCGGCTCCGCCTGCTCCAGCACGTTCCGCAGATGGCGCTCCACCACCGGAAGCACCTCGGCGACCGTGAGGTCGTGGCCCAGTTCGTACGAGAGCGACGTCACGCCCGCGTCCCGGATCCCGCACGGCACGATCTTGTCGAACCAGGTGTTGTCCGGGTTCACGTTCATCGAGAAGCCGTGCATCGTCACGCCCTTCGCGACGCGGATGCCGATCTGGGCGAGCTTGCGGTCCTCGCGGCGCTGGCCCGCGTTGGACGGGGCGTACTCGGGGCCGTTCAGGCGGGGGTCGAACTCCGTGTCGTTCACCCGGGGGTCGAAGTCCAGCGACAGACCGCCCAGGGCCGGGCGCTCCTCCACCGGATCGCCGAGCACCCATACGCCGCTGCGGCCCTCCACGCGCGTCGTCCGCACGCCGAAGTCCGTCGCCGTACGGATGAGCGCCTCCTCAAGACGGCGTACGTGCGCCACCACGTCCACGGGGCGCGGCAGTTGCAGGATCGGGTAGCCGACGAGCTGGCCCGGACCGTGCCAGGTGATCTTCCCGCCGCGGTCGACGTCCACGACGGGAGTCCCGTCCAGGGGGCGCTCACTGTCCTCAGTACGCCGCCCCGCCGTGTAGACGGGCAGATGTTCGAGCAGCAGGCAGGTGTCGGGGATCTCGTCCGCGAAGCGGGCCGCGTGGACCTCGCGCTGCTTCTGCCACGCCTCCCGGTACTCGACGGCGTCGCCGCCGAACCCCAGATGGACGAACCGCAGCTCACTCACGGGCATTGCCTCCCTCGCTCAGTGCCCGGGATCCGGGGGGTGTCCCCGCGACAACCGGGCACGTGCACATATCGCGCCCCAGCCACTGTACGGCCGCGTCCTGCGGAGCGGTCCGGCAGGCCCGAAGGGCCCGGAGGGCGGTGCCGGGCCGATGGAGGCGGCACGTCAGCTAAGCCCCCAATCCTCACACGATCGGATGAATGTGGGACGAACGTGACGGTGCGGGCAGCTTCGACCGCTAAATTCGCGCCGTTCCATGAGGGCTGCTCCCGGGGCCCGGAAGGCAGGAGACCGTACAGCTGATGTCGGAACGACCTCCGCAGCGCATCCCCAACCGCCAGCTCGCCGCGCTCATCGCAGAAGCCGGTTTCTCCAACGCAGGTCTCGCCCGCCGGGTGGACCAGCTCGGGCTCGAACACGGCCTCGACCTGCGGTACGACAAAACGTCCGTAACACGCTGGCTGCGCGGCCAGCAGCCACGCGGCACCACGCCCGCACTGATCGCCGAGGTCTTCACACGCAGGCTCGGCCGCCGGCTCTCCGCCCAGGATCTGGGGCTGGACGCCTGCGCGCCCGTGTACGCGGGGCTGGAATTCGCGGCGACCCCCGAAGAGGCCGTCGACATCGTCGGCGGACTCTGGCGCAAGGACTCGGGGAGCCACGCGGAGCTGCGCAAGATCGCGTTCACCCCGGCCGGGCTCGTGGTGCCCAGCCGCGACTGGCTGATCGGCCGCGCGGACGAGCGGGTCGGGCACGACGGGTCGTCGGCGTCGGCGTCGGCGTCGGCCGCGCCGGTGGGTGCCGCGCCGGCGGGCACCGTGGCGGGGCAGGCCGGGACGGGGGCGTCCGCGTACGGGACGTCGCCCTCCTCCTACGGAGGCGGTGGCGGCCCCGCGGGACCGGTGAGCGTCCGGGTGCCCGCCCAGGGCCGCGGGACCGTGCCCCGGCAGGCCGTCCCCGCCGGTGTGCCACCGGGCCGGCAGACGGACCGCGTCGCCGGCCAGCGGGTCGGTGGCGGCGACATCGCGGCTCTGCGCTCCGTCAGCGAGCTGTTCCGCACCCTCGACCAGGCGTACGGCGGCGGCCACGCCCGCCAGGCACTCGTCCGGTACCTGGAGCACGAGTGCGAGCCGATGCTCCGCGGCGTGTACGGCGAGACCACCGGGCGCAGGCTGTTCGCCGCCGCGGCCGACCTGACCAGGCTGGCCGGCTGGACCTCGTACGACATCGCCGCGCACGGGCTCGCCCAGCGCTACTTCGTGCAGGCGCTGCGGCTGTCCCAGGCGGCGGGCGACCGGGCGTACGGCTCCTTCGTCCTGATCACCATGAGCCGCCAGGCCGTCTACCTCGGCCACGGCCGGGAGGCGGTCCAGCTCGCCCGGGTCGCCCAGCAGGGTGTCGGCTCGTCCGCACCGCCCGTGGTGCAGGCGCTGCTGCACTCCGTCGAGGCGCGCGGACACGGCGTGCTCGGCGAGGCGCGGGCCTGCACCACCTCGCTCGCGCGGGCCGAGCGCGCGCTGGAGTCGGCACGGCCCGGCGACGAGGTGCCGCACTGGGCACGCACCTTCGACGAAGGGCAGCTCGCCGACGAGTTCGGGCACAGCTACCGGGATCTCCAGCAGTACCGAGCAGCCGTCCAACACGCCGAGCGCTCGCTCCAGTTACGCTCACCCGCGTTCGCGCGCAGCCGGCTGTTCTGCCGCGTCGTGCTCGCCTCCGCCCGCCTGGGGCTCGGCGAACTGGACCAGGCGTGCGCGCTGGGAGCGGAGGCCGCGCAGCAGGCGACGGAGATCCGGTCGGCGCGTGCGGTGGACTACGTACGGGACTTCGAACGGCGGCTGGAGCCGTACCGGGAGGCTGCGGCGGTACGCAACTACCGGGACAGGATCGCGGCGTTCGGCTGAGCGCCGGCCCCCTGCGGTCTCCTACGCCGCTGTGGGGAGCTGCAGCGTCCCGTGGTCCGGTCGTACGCCCAGATCGTCCAGGATCGCGTACGCGGCCCTGCGGCCCGACGAGAGCGCGCCCTGGACGGTGCTGGTGTCGCGGTGGTCCCCGCACACGTACAGGCCCGACAACAGCCTCACCTGGCGGCGCAGATCGTGCGGCGCCGGCATGGCGGGGACGGCCTCCGGGTCGTGCTGGACGGCCAGCAGCTCCCAGGCGGCGGTCGACGTGCCGTACAGCGTCGCGAGATGCGCGCGGACGGCGCCGTCGAGTTCCGCCTCGGGAGGCGGCGTACGGAGTCCGAGCACCGTCGAGGAGATCAGCGACCGGCCGGCCGGCGCGCGCGACGGGTCCACCGCGCTCATGACCGTGGTGTGCGCGACGGGGCCGCCGCGCCGGTCTCCGTCCAGGAGCAGCGCGGGCTCGGTCAGCGGGGGTGTGGGAGCGGTGTGGTGAAGGACCGTCACGGGGTGGAAGTCCGGCACGCGCAGGCCCGGCAGCAGCTCGGCGGCGGCGCGGGCGCCCGTCGCCACGAGCAGGGAGCGGCAGGTGATCTCGCCGTGCTCCTTCGTACCGACGGAGCTGATCGACGCGTCCGTCACGCACACGCCCGTCCGCACCGTGCCGGGCGGCAGCGTGGCCGCCAGCAGCTCCGGCAGGGCGGTGGCGCCGCCCTCGGGGACGCACAGCCGCCCCCTGGCGAAGCTGCGCAGGGCCAGGTCGGCGCAGCGGCTCGACGTGGTGAGGTCGGGGTCGCAGAGCAGCGCGGACAGCAGCGGGCGTACGAAGCCGTCGACCGTCCGCGCGGGCAGTCCGCGCGCGGACAGCGCGGCGAGGGCGGGGCGTTCGGGGCGGGCCAGCAGCCGGTTCACCGGCGTGGTCGCGAGACGGCCGAAAGCCGCGTGGAGGCGGGCCTGGTCGAGCGCGTTGCCCAGCGGGGGGCGGGAGTTGAGCCGTACGGCCCTGGCGCGGGGGACACGGGTGGTGGCGGCGCGGGCTCGGGTGCGGGCACGGGCGCGCGGGGCGCTTGCCAGGGCGCGTGCGGCGGTGAGTGCGCCCCGCGCGCTCCCTGCGGCGACGGTGACGCCGGCACGGTGGTGGCGTCCCTCGCTGTGGACGAGCACGCCCGGCGAGAACATCCGTAAGGCGGCGTCCGACAGGGCGGGGGTGCGGAGCAGTTCCGGGTACGAGGTGTTGAGCAGCTGGCCGATGCGGTCGAGGCGGAAGCCGTCGAGGTCCTCGGTGGCCATCCTGCCGCCGATGTAAGGGGCGGCCTCCAGGACGGTGACTGTTACGCCGGAGCGGGTCAGCTGATGAGCGGCCGACAGGCCGGCGATTCCGGCGCCAATGATGACGACGTCCGCGTGATGTTCAGTACTGAGCACGTGCCCCTCCCCGAGGTCGGCGCGGCTGCGTGGTCCGGGGCTGCTGCCTCGGCCCATCCAGGGAATACCTGAGCGCGGGTCGAGACTAGGAAGGGAACCGGCCGTTCGCAGTCGCGCAGTGGCGGGGGCATGGATGCGTGTGGGGCGCACGGGTTGCCGTCCGGCGGTTGCGGGGTGCCTCCGGGCGGGTTGCCGTCCGGCGGTTGCGGGGTCCCTCCGGGGTGCGGTTTCGTTGCCGGGGTCGGGGTTCGGTGCCTCCGGAGGGGTATGTCCGGACGGCATGATTTACGGCGCGTGCAGGGTTCGTTGGTCCCGAGGGAACCAGCATTTTCACGCGCCACAAATCAGCCTGAGTGTCCGGACACACCCCTCCTGCGGCCCCGCCCCCCTCACGCCGTCACGACACCGGTACAAGCCACCCCGCTACTCCCGCCCGCGGGTTGGAAGGGGGACGCGCAGGGGTCGTGGTCGGACACTCAGGCTGACTTGTGCCGCGTGGACAGGTTGGGCCGTCGGGTCCAACGAGCGTTGCACGCGGCGTAAGTCATGCCGTCCGGCCATGGCCCCGGAGCGGCACCCGGGCACCACCGCAACCACCCAGCCCGTCCGGCGCTTGAGGACAACGACCACCGGGCGGCACCGGAAAACAAAACCCCCCACCCCTACAACGCCGCTCGGATCGACTCGTCGATCTTTGGGAACGCGAACGTGAACCCCGACCCCATCAGCCGCCCCGGCCGCACCCGTTGGCTGGTCAGTACGTCCACCGAGAACTCCCCCAGCACCACCTTCAGCGCCACGGACGGCACCGCGAAGACCGTCGGGCGGTGCAGCACACGGCCCATCGCCGCCGTGACCTCCCGGTTCGTCACCGGCTCGGGGGCCGTGAGGTTCACCGGGCCCGACAGGGACTCCGTGTCGATCAGATGCCGCAGCGCCGCCACATGGTCGTGCAGGGAGATGAAGCTCCAGTACTGCCGTCCGTCGCCGATCCGACCGCCCAGCCCCGCGCGGAAGATGGGGAACAGCCGCCCCCAGGCGCCGCCTTCGCGGGCCACGACGAGCCCCGTGCGGGCGAACACCGTCCGTACGCCCGCGTCCGACGCGGCGGACGCCGAGTCCTCCCACTCGACGCACACGGAGGGCAGGAACCCCTCGCCGGGCGGCGCCGACTCGTCCACCGGGCGGTCGCCCGTGTCGCCGTAGAAGCCGATGGCCGACCCGCACACCAGGACCTTGGGCGGGGTGTCCAGGGAGGCGACGGCGTCGGCGATCGCCGCCGTACCGAGGACTCGGCTGTCCCTGATCTCCTTCTTGTACGCGTCGGTCCACCGGTGGTCCGCCACTCCCGCCCCCGCGAGATGCACGACGCCCTCGCAGCCGTACAGCCCGTTCACGTCCACGTACTGGCGGGAGGGGTCCCACTCGACCTCGTCGCCCGCCCGGGAGGGATGCCGGACCAGGCGGACCACCTCGTGCCCGTCCGCTCGCAGGGAGCGCGTGAGCGCCGTGCCGATGAGCCCGTTGGAGCCGGTGATCGCGATCCTCATGAATCCATCCTGCCGCCACCCGCCCACATGGGACAGTTGCTGCCATGCCGGAACCACTCATACGTGCCGCTCTCGTCCCGGACGACGACGCACTGAGCCGCCTCGACCACGACACCTGGTCGTTCCTCCACGCGGTCACGCCCAGGCAGGAGGCGCCGTTCGAGCCGTTCTTCGACTCGCGGCACCGGCCTCAGGACTATCTGGTCGCCGAGGTCGACGGCCGGATCGCCGGTTACCTCCGGTTGGTGCCGCCCACCCCGCTCGCCTGCAACGCGCACGTCCGGCAGATCCAGGGGCTCGCCGTGCACGAGTGGGCGCGCGGCCGTGGCGTGGCGCGGCTGCTGCTGCGCGCGGCGATGGAGAGGGCACGTGCCGAGGGCGCGGTGCGGATGACGCTGCGGGTGCTCGGGCACAACAAGCCGGCGCGGGCGCTCTACGAGGCGGAGGGCTTCGTGGTGGAGGGCGTGCTGCCGGGGGAGTTCTTCCTGGACCGGCAGTATGTGGACGACGTGCTCATGGGGCGTTCGCTGGACGTCTGACGGGCGGGGCGGGCGCGATACTCAGTCGACGCCGAACCGCTCCCAGAGGCGGGGGAGCCGGTCGGCGAGTGCCTGTGAGTCCTCGAAGTCGACCGGCGTGCCCTCGGGCTCCGGGGCCTGCGGGGCGACCCCCAGGTCGGGCGCGACCGCGCCGGTGAGCTGTTCGTACGCCTCGTCCGCCGCGTACCCCAGCTCCTCGCCGTCGCCGTCGATCTCCTCGTCGAACTCGTCGATCAGTTCCGCGAGGCTGTCCGGGTCGTGCACCGCGCCCTCGAAGACCTCCCGGCCCTGGCCGATGAGCCAGCAGCGGAAGTAGTCGAACGCGTCGTCGCTCGCGCCGCCGAGCAGGATCGAGGAGGCGGCCCACAGATCCCAGTGGTACGCGCGGTTGTAGCGGGTCTCGAAGTGCCGGGCGAAGTCCAGGACCGAGTCGGGGTCCAGCTGGAGCAGCCGCTCCACGAGGAGATCGGCGTGCTCGTCGGGGTCACCGCCGGCGGCCTCGCGCGTGGCGTCGATGATCTCCCAGAACTCCGTCTCGTCGGTCACGGGTACAGCATCGTGCTTGGCGCGGGGCGGCGCACGCGGAGCGCGGAAAGCGGGGGAGATCCGCGTGGGGCGGGTGAGGTGGCCGCGTATGTCGGACAGAAGATGTCTCCTTTCCGTGGAACGGTCGCAGTGAGAGACCGAGAGAGAGGACGCAGGCTGATGACCGACAAGCCGCTGACAGGAAAGATCGCACTGGTGGCCGGGGCCACCCGGGGCGCGGGGCGGGCGATCGCCGTGGAGCTGGGCGCCGCCGGGGCGACGGTGTACGTGACGGGGCGCACCACCCGGGAGCGGGTCAGCGAGGTGGGGCGGCACGCGGAGACCATCGAGGAGACCGCCGAACTGGTCACCCGCGCGGGCGGCGAGGGCATCGCCGTACCGACCGACCATCTGGAGGTCGAACGGGTACGGGCGCTGGTGGAGCGGATCGACCGGGAGCAGGGCCGGCTGGATGTGCTGGTCAACGACGTGTGGGGCGGGAACAAGTTCCTGGACTTCGACACCCCGGTGTGGGAACTCGATCTGGAGCGCGGGCTGCGGATGCTCGATCTGGGGGTGAAGACCCATCTGATCACCAGCTCTGTCGCGCTCCCGCTGCTCGTACGGCGGCCGGGCGGCCTGGTCGTCGAGGTCACCGACGGCACCGCCGAGTCGAACAGGGCGCCGCGCGAGAACTTCTACTACGACCTCGCCAAGAACGCCCCGATCCGGATGGCCTACCTGCTGGCCGAGGAGCTGAAGAAGGTGGGCGGCACGGCGGTCGCGGTCACCCCCGGCTTCCTGCGCTCCGAGGAGATGCTGGACGGGTTCGGCATCACCGAGGCGAACTGGCGGGACGGAATCAAGATCCACCGGCACTTCGCGCTGTCGGAGACGCCCGTGTACGTGGGCCGGGGCGTCGCGGCGCTCGTCGCGGACCCGGAGCGGGAGCGCTGGGCGGGGCGGACGCTCTCCAGCGGGCAGCTGGCGAAGGAGTACGGCGTCACGGACGCGGACGGCAGCCGGCCGGACATGTGGGGGTATCTGGCGGCGGAGGTGGCGTCGCCCGGCACGGAGGTCCCCATGGACGGCTACCGGTAGAGACGGGCCGTGCGGTCGGCGGAGTCGGCGAAGCGGGAGCGCAGCTCCGCCGGCTCCAGCACCTCCAACTCCGGCCCGAAGGCGAACAGCTGGGTGAAGGCAACGTCGGCCGACTCGACCGGAAGTGTGAGCGTCGTCCAGCCGTCCTCGTCCGGCGGGCCCGCCGCCTCCGCCGCCTGTTGGGCCGAGGCCCGGTCGGTCAGGTACGGCAGCAGGCGCAGGCCGTCCGGGGAGAGCCGGAGCACCACCTCCGTACGGAGGATCGACCGCGCGAACTGTGCCGACCGCTCGTCCCAGAAGGCGGGCAGGTCGAAGGACTCGTCCCGCTCGAAGCGCTCCTCCGAGAGCGTGATCTCCGTGAAGCGGTCGATCCGGTAGACCCGGAAGGATGCTTCGACGCGGGCGCAGAGGTACCAGACACCCGCCTTGAGGACGAGTCCGTACGGTGCCAACTCCCGCTCCACCTCGGCGTCCTGGCGCCGGTAGCGGGCCACGACGGTACGGTCGTCCCACACCGCCTCGGCGACGGCCGGCAGCAGCTCCGGAGTCTCCGGCTCCTGGTACCAGCCGGGCGCGTCCAGATGGAACCGCTGCGCCGCCGAGTCCGACGCTCCCCTCAGGGAGGGGAGCAGCGCCGCCGACACCTTCAGCCGGGCGGCGGACCCCGCGTCCTCCAGGCCCATCTCACGGAGCGCGTTCGGCAGCCCGGAGAGGAACAGGGCCTCCGCCTCGCCCCGTGCCAGGCCCGTGAGGCGGGTGCGGTAGCCGCCGACGAGCCGGTAGCCACCCGAACGCCCCCGGTCCGCGTAGACGGGCACTCCGGCCTCGGAGAGGGCCAGTGCGTCGCGGGTGACGGTGCGCTCGGACACCTCCAGCTCCCGTGCCAGCTCGGCCCCGGTCATGGAGGGCCGCGCCTGGAGGAGCAGCACCATCTTGATCAGCCGGGCAGCGCGCATGGACCCATTGTCCACGCGCGCCGCCCGGCACCGGCGGCCCCGTTACGCCAGGGGCTCCTGGAGCTCGGTCACCCACTTGTCCTTGTCCGCCGGGCATTCGAGGTTGACCTCGCGCGCGTAGCCCGCCGAGCGGTGGCCGCCCGTGTCGATCCAGCGGGCCAGGGTCTGGGCCGTCGGCATGATCGTGTCCATCGAACCCCGGTGGACGATCGTCGCGGCCCGCTCGACGGGAGGCAGGTCCAGGATCTCGAAGTCCTGGCCGGACGCCGGCTCGGCGGCGACCGTGACCCCCGCGTGGACGACGACCGCGCCGTTCCCCTCGGGGGCGTCCTCGTAGCGGGCGATACCGGGCCCCGTCGGGGCCACGCCGGCGGCCTCCAGGCGCCGGAACAGCTCCTCGTACAGAGGAACGATGACGGGTCCGATGTGCTGGGGTTCGTAACTGGTGGCCACGGCGGTCAGCTCGGCCACCCGTACCGCCGGGATTCTCTTGACGACGACGTCTTCGGAGGGCATGTGCCCCTCACTCTCGATCGACCGGAGCCGCGCCTCGACCTGGACCAGTGTGGCGGCTGCCGCCGCCATCGCCGCTTCCAGCTCGGCCCGCCGCAGCGTGAGCATGCCGCGCAGCTCGTCCGAGGTCACCCGGTCCTCCAGGATCTCCCGCACCTGCTGGAGCGTGAAGCCGAGATCCTTGAGGGCGATGACACGGTTGAGCTGGGCGAGCTGGGCCGCCGTGTAGTAGCGGTAGCCGCTGAACGGGTCGGTGTGGGCGGGACGCAGCAGCCCGATCGCGTCGTAGTGACGCAGCATGCGGGCCGACACGCGGCCGTGCCTGGCGAAGTCTCCGATGGTGAACATGACGTCCCCTACTGCACGGCTTCACACGGTGTCAGGGTCAAGAATGCCGTGGACGCGACCTCGTAAGGAACCTCGTGAAGGACCTCATGAGGAAGCGGCCCCCGATGACCACGAGGGCCGGCGGAAGCCGCTTCCTTACAGAGAACGCGTCGCTCAGAGGCCGTAGCGCTCCCGCGCCTCCTTCACCGCCGACGCGGGCACCTCGCCGCGCCGCGCGAGCTGCGCCAGCGCCGCGACCGTGATCGACCGGGCGTCGACACCGAAGTGGCGACGGGCCGCGTCACGCGTGTCGGAGAGGCCGAAGCCGTCCGTACCGAGCGAGGAGTAGTCCTGCTCGACCCACTGGCTGATCTGGTCCGGCACCTGGCGCATCCAGTCGCTGACGGCCAGCACCGGCCCCGGCGCCCCGTCCAGGGCGCGCGTCACGTACGGCGTGCGCTGCTCGCCGCGCAGCAGTGCCTCGTCGCACTCCAGGGCTTCCCTGCGCAGCTCGCCCCAGGACGTCGCCGACCAGACGTCGGCCGTGACACCCCACTCGGCGGCGAGCAGTTCCTGGGCCTCGAGGACCCAGTGGATGGCCGTGCCGGAGGCGAGGAGCTGGAGCCGCGGCGCCTCCGCCTTGGCGGGCACACCCTCCTTGAAGCGGTACAGGCCCTTGACGATGCCTTCCTCCACGCCCTCGGGCATGGCGGGCTGCGGCATCGGCTCGTTGTAGACGGTGAGGTAGTAGAAGACGTCTTCTGCGTCGGGGCCGTACATCCGCCGCAGGCCGTCCTTGACGATCACCGCGATCTCGTACGCGAACGCCGGGTCGTAGTTGAGCGAGGCCGGGTTCGTCGCCGCGAGGAGGTGCGAGTGGCCGTCCGCGTGCTGCAGGCCCTCGCCCGTCAGGGTCGTACGGCCGGCCGTCGCGCCGACGATGAAGCCCTTGCCGAGCTGGTCGGCGAGCTGCCACATCTGGTCGCCCGTGCGCTGCCAGCCGAACATCGAGTAGAAGATGTAGAACGGGATCATCGTCTCGCCGTGCGTCGCGTACGACGTCGCGGCGGCGATGAAGTCGGCCATCGAACCGGCCTCGGTGATCCCCTCGTTGAGGATCTGGCCGTCCTTGGCCTCCTTGTAGTACATGATCTGGTCGCGGTCGACCGGGTCGTACGTCTGGCCCAGCGGCGAGTAGATGCCGGCCGACGGGAACAGCGCCTCCATGCCGAACGTACGCGCCTCGTCGGGGACGATCGGGACCCAGCGCCTGCCGGTCTCCTTGTCCCGCATCAGGTCCTTCACGAGACGGACGAACGCCATCGTCGTGGCGACCGACTGCTTGCCGGAGCCCTTGTAGACGGACTGGAACGCCTTCTCGGACGGCTCGGGCAGCGCGACGGCATGCACCCGGCGGGCCGGGGCGGGCCCGCCGAGCTCGGCACGCCGCTCCTGCAGATAGCGGACCTCGGGGGAGTCGGCGCCGGGGTGGCCGTACGGCACCAGCTCTTCGTTCAACGCCGAGTCGGGGATGGGAAGTTCCAGCAGATCCCGCATGGTGCGGAACTGCTCGCCGGAGAGCTTCTTCATCTGGTGGTTGGCGTTGCGCGACTCGAAGCCGGTGCCGAGCGTGTAGCCCTTCACCGTCTGTGCGAGAACCACGGTCGGCGCGCCCTTGTGGGCGAGCGCGGCGCGGTACGCCGCGTACACCTTGCGGGCCTCGTGGCCGCCGCGCGAGGTGTGGAAGCACTCGTCGATCTTCGCGTCGCTCAGCAGCTTCGCCAGCTCGACGAGCGCGGGCTCGGCGCCGAAGAAGTGCTCACGGATGTACGCGACGTCGCGGGTCGCGTACGTCTGGAACTGCGCGTCCGGCACCGCGCGCAGCCTCCTTACGAGGGCGCCCGTGGTGTCGAGCGCGAACAGCTCGTCCCAGGCGGAGCCCCACAGCGACTTGACGACGTTCCAGCCCGCGCCGCGGAACTGGGACTCCAGCTCCTGCACGATCTTGAAGTTCGCGCGGACGGGACCGTCGAGGCGCTGGAGGTTGCAGTTGATGACGAAGGTGAGGTTGTCGAGCCCTTCGCGGGCCGCGAGGGCGAGTGCCGCCGTCGACTCGGGCTCGTCCATCTCGCCGTCGCCGAGGAACGCCCATACGTGGGAGGCGGAGGTGTCCTTGATCCCGCGGTTCGTCAGGTAGCGGTTGAAGCGCGCCTGGTAGATCGCGGAGAGCGGGCCGAGGCCCATGGAGACGGTGGGGAACTCCCACAGCCAGGGCAGCCGCCGCGGGTGCGGGTACGAGGGGAGGCCGTTGCCGCCGGCCTCCTGGCGGAAGTTGTCGAGCTGCTCCTCGGTGAGCCGGCCGTCGAGGAACGCGCGGGCGTAGATGCCGGGGGAGGCATGGCCCTGTATGTAGAGCTGGTCGCCGGAGCCATCGCCCTCCTTGCCGCGGAAGAAGTGGTTGAAGCCCGTCTCGTAGAGCCAGGCGGCCGAGGCGAAGGTGGCGATGTGACCGCCGACGCCGAGGCGCGAGCCACGGGTGACCATCGCGGCGGCGTTCCAGCGGTTCCAGCCGGCGATCCGGCTCTCCATCGCCTCGTCGCCCTCGAAGGCGGGCTCGGCGGCGGTCGGGATGGTGTTCAGATAGTCCGTCTCCAGCAGAGCGGGCACGGGAACCCCGGCGCTCTGGGCGTGCTGGAGCGTGCGCCGCATCAGGTACGCCGCACGGTGCGGGCCCGCGTGCTCGGTGACGGCGTCGAGAGAGGCCGCCCATTCGGCGGTTTCCTCGGCGTCGCGGTCCGGGAGCTGGTCGAGCTCGCTCGGAAGCTTGCCTACGGGGTCGGGCATGGTCGCCGCCTTCCAGACAGGAGGAGGGTCAAGAGAAGCCTTGTCTGGCAGGACAGGGCGATGGGCTGGGTGCAGCCCGCTGTCGACTGTAAGTCGCTGATCGATGATCGATCAAAGAGTTGACGGCAAAATTTCATGATCTGAAGAAATTGGCATTCAGTGCCCATGGGCGGGGCACGCGGTGACGCCGCGAATCGGTACGAAGCGGGCGTCGGTTCAGGCGCGCGGCGCACATCCGAGCACATGGTCCTTCACCAGTGCACCGATGAGGGGATCGCGGCGGCGGAAGGCCTCGACCAGCTCCTGGTGCTCCTCCGCGTACGACTTCTGGACGGTGCCGAGCCATCGGATCGACAGCGCCGTGAACACCTCGATGCCGAGCCCTTCCCAGGTGTGCAGCAGCACACTGTTCCCGGCGGCACGCACCAGCTCGCGGTGGAAGTCGACGGTGTGCCGCACCTGCGCGGTCCCGTCGGCCCGCCGGTCGGCCTCGTACAGCCCCGTCACATGCGGCTCCAGCGCGGATGTGTCGGCCGCCAGGCGCTCGGCGGCCAGCTCGGCGGCGATCTGCTCCAGACCGGCCCGCACGGGGTAGCTCTCCTCAAGATCCGCGGCGGTCAGATTGCGGACGCGGACGCCCTTGTTCGGCGCGGACTCGATCAGCCGCAACGACTCCAGCTCGCGCAGTGCCTCGCGTACGGGCGTCTGGCTGACGGCCAGCTCGGTCGCGATCCGCCGCTCGACGATCCGCTCGCCCGGCTTCCAGCGGCCGCTGACGATGCCCTCCACGATGTGCTCGCGGATCTGCTCGCGCAGCGAGTGGATGACGGGCGGGGTCATGGCGGGACTCCTTCGGGTGACCGAGGCCGAGGTTACCCCTCTTGGGCGGGTCATCCGTGTGCGGGCGACGGGGCGGTGGGGTGCGCGTACGCGAGGACGTGTACGCGGACACGACGGCGCCCCCGCCCGGATCTCTCCGGGCGGGGGCGCCGTCGTGACATGCAGCGACTTTCAACAGGCAGGACTACAGGCCGAGTTCGACCTCGAACTCGCCCGCCTCCAGGATCGCCTTGACCGCCGTCAGGTAGCGGGCGGCGTCCGCGCCGTCCACCAGGCGGTGGTCGTAGGAGAGCACGACGTGGACCATGTCGCGCACCGCGATCGTCTCGCCGAGGTCCGGGTGGTTGATGACCACCGGACGGCGGACCGTCGCGCCGATGCCCAGGATGGCGACCTGGTTCGGGGGCACGATGATCGTGTCGAACAGGGCGCCGCGCGAACCGGTGTTGCTGATGGTGAAGGTCGCACCGGACAGCTCGTCCGGGGTGATCTTGCTGCCACGGACCTTGCCCGCCAGCTCGGCGGTCTTCTTGGCGATGCCGGCGAGGTTCAGGTCGCCCGCGCCCTTGATGACCGGCGTCATCAGACCCTTCTCGGAGTCCACGGCGATGCCGATGTTCTCCGAGTCGAAGTACGTGATGGTGCCTTCGTCCTCGTTGATGCGGGCGTTGACGACCGGGTACGCCTTCAGCGCCTGGGCCGCGGCCTTGACGAAGAACGGCATCGGGGACAGCTTCACGCCCTCACGGGCGGCGAAGGAGTCCTTGGCCTGCGCGCGCAGCCTCATCAGCTTCGTGATGTCGACCTCGACGACCGACGTCAGCTGCGCCTGGCTGTGCAGCGCCTTCATCATGTTCTCGCCGATGACCTTGCGCATGCGCGGCATCTTGACCGTCTGGCCACGCAGCGGGGAGACCTCCAGCTTGGGGGCCTTCGACGCGGCGGGGGCCGGAGCGGCGGCGGGCGCCGGAGCCTGGGCGGCGGCCTTGGCGGCCTCCGCGGCGGCGGCGACGTCCTGCTTACGGATGCGGCCACCGACGCCGGTGCCCTTGACCGAGGCGAGGTCGACACCGTTCTCGGCGGCGAGCTTGCGCACGAGCGGCGTCACGTACGCGCCCTCGTCACCGGAACCGGCGGCGGGAGCGGGCGCGGCGGCTGCGGCCGGAGCCGGGGCCGCAGGCGCCGACGGGGCGGGGGCAGCGGCAGGCGCCGGAGCGGGCGCCGGGGCCTCCTGCTTCGGCGCGGGCGCGGGCGCGGGTGCCGGGGCGGGAGCAGCGGCGGGAGCCGGAGCAGGCGCCGGAGCGGCGGCCGGGGCCTCCGCCTTCGGCGCGGCCGGAGCCGGTGCCGGGGCCGCCGCCGGAGCGGCACCCTCGGCGCCGATCACGGCCAGCCTCGCGCCGACCTCGGCGGTCTCGTCCTCGCCGACCACGATCTCCAGCAGCACACCGGCGACCGGGGACGGAATCTCGGTGTCGACCTTGTCCGTCGAGACCTCCAGCAGCGGCTCGTCGGCCTCGACGCGCTCGCCCTCGGCCTTGAGCCAGCGGGTGACGGTGCCCTCGGTGACGCTCTCGCCGAGCGCCGGCAGGGTGACGTCCGTGCCCTCGGCGGAGCCGCCCGCCGGTGCCTCGGCGGCGGGCGCGGGCGCCGGAGCCGCCGGGGCCTCCTGAACGGGGGCAGGCGCGGGCGCGGCCTCGGCCGGAGCCGCGGGCTCGGCCGGGGCCGCGGGCTCGGCCGGGGCAGCCGCCTGCTGCGGAGCCTCGGCGGCGGCCTCGCCGCCCGAACCGTCGTCGATCACGGCCAGCTCGGCGCCGACCTCGACCGTCTCGTCCTCGGCGACCTTGATCGACGCCAGGACCCCGGCGGCGGGCGACGGGATCTCGGTGTCGACCTTGTCGGTGGAGACCTCGAGCAACGGCTCGTCGGCCTCGACGCGCTCGCCCTCGGCCTTCAGCCAGCGGGTGACAGTGCCCTCGGTGACGCTCTCGCCGAGCGCCGGCAGGGTTACGGAAACCGCCATGGTTTCAGTTGCTCCTCACGGTGGGATCTCCCCAGCTTGCGCGGAGCGCCGAGCGAGGGGAAGTGCGGTAGTGGTCGTCGCGCTCGGACTGACGCATCAGTCGTGGGAGTGGAGCGGCTTGCCGGCCAGGGCCAGGTGGGCCTCGCCGAGGGCTTCGTTCTGCGTCGGGTGCGCGTGGATGAGCTGCGCGACCTCGGCCGGCAGAGCCTCCCAGTTGTAGATCAGCTGAGCTTCGCCGACCTGCTCGCCCATACGGTCACCGACCATGTGGACGCCGACGACGGCGCCGTCCTTGACCTGGACGAGCTTGATCTCGCCCGCGGTCTTCAGGATCTTGCTCTTGCCATTGCCCGCCAGGTTGTACTTCAGAGCGACGACCTTGTCCGCACCGTAGATCTCCTTGGCCTTGGCCTCGGTGATACCGACGGAGGCGACCTCGGGGTGGCAGTACGTCACCCGGGGCACGCCGTCGTAGTCGACGGGGACGGTCTTCAGGCCGGCCAGCCGCTCCGCCACGAGGATGCCCTCGGCGAAGCCGACGTGCGCGAGCTGCAGGGTCGGGACGAGGTCACCGACGGCCGAGATCGTCTCGACGTTCGTCCGCATGTACTCGTCCACGAGCACGAAGCCGCGGTCCATCGCGACGCCCTGCTCCTCGTAGCCGAGGCCCTGCGAGACGGGGCCGCGGCCGATCGCGACCAGCAGCACCTCCGCGTCGAAGGTCTTGCCGTCGGCCAGCGTGACGCGCACACCGTCCTGCGTGTACTCGGCCTTGTCGAAGAAGGTGCCGAGGTTGAACTTGATACCGCGCTTGCGGAAGGCCCGCTCCAGGAGCTTGGAGCTGTTCTCGTCCTCGACCGGTACGAGGTGCTTGAGGCCCTCGATGACGGTGACGTCCGTGCCGAAGGACTTCCACGCCGAGGCGAACTCGACACCGATGACGCCGCCGCCCAGGACGACCGCCGTCTTCGGGACGCGGTCCAGCTTCAGCGCGTGGTCCGAGGAGATGATCCGCTGGCCGTCGATCTCCAGGCCGGGCAGCGACTTCGGTACGGAGCCGGTCGCGAGCAGGACATGACGGCCCTGGACGCGGCGGCCGTCGACGTCGACGGAGGTCGGGGACGAGAGCCGCCCCTCGCCCTCGATGTAGGTCACCTTGCGGGAGGCGACCAGACCCTGAAGTCCCTTGTAGAGGCCGGAGACGACCTCGTCCTTGTACTTGTGGACACCCGCGATGTCGATGCCCTCGAAGGTCGCCTTGACCCCGAACTGCTCGGACTCGCGCGCCTGGTCGGCGATCTCGCCCGCGTGCAGCAGGGCCTTCGTCGGGATGCAGCCGTTGTGCAGGCAGGTGCCGCCGAGCTTGTTCTTCTCGATCAGTGCGACGTCCAGGCCCAGCTGCGCTCCGCGCAGCGCCGCGGCGTAACCGCCGCTACCGCCGCCGAGGATCACTAGGTCGAAAACGGTGCTGGCGTCGTTCGCCACGTCACGTCCTCCATGCATGTGCGCCGGGCGCGGTCGATGACCGGGCGGCGGCTGGTGTTCGGCCGCTGTTTCGTCGGCCCTGTGGTGGGGGCCCTGTCCTGCCGAGAACCCATCTTCGCACTTGTCGGAGGGCGGCGGGACGCGGGGCCGGGGTTCTGAGACGGCCGGTCGGCCGCGATCAGGGGTTACTGACTCGTACGGACGCTCGTGCGGATGCCCGTACGCGCGCCGTACACACGTCGTACACGCGTGATGCACGTGACACGCACGAGTCGCGCGATCCGTAGGTAAATCCGAGCGCGCGGACGCGTTTCGCCGGGAGCGGAACGGCCCGCCCCGCGGTCCCCGGTACTCAACCGGAACCTGCGGGGCGGGCCACACATTCCCGGCCGCCGGCCGAAGGGCCGCCGGCAGGCTCTCAGCCCAGGTCGCCCGCGGCCGTGCGCTCCGCGAGCTTGACCAGCGTGCGGATCGACGAGCCGGTGCCGCCCTTGGGCGTGTAACCGTACGGCGCGCCTTCGTGGTAGGCCGGACCGGCGATGTCGAGGTGCGCCCAGGTGATGCCCTCGCCGACGAACTCCTTGAGGAACAGTCCGGCGACCAGACCGCCGCCCATCCGCTCACCCATGTTCGCGATGTCGGCGGTGGGGGAGTCCATGCCCTTGAGCAGCTCGGTCGGGAGCGGCATCGGCCAGGACGCCTCGCCGACCTCCTCGGCGATCTCGTGCACGGACGTACGGAACGCCTCGTCGTTCGACATGATGCCGAACGTCCGGTTGCCCAGCGCCACGACCATGGCACCGGTCAGCGTGGCCACGTCCACGATCGCGTCGGGCTTCTCCTCGGAGGCGCGGGTGATCGCGTCCGCGAGGACGAGCCGGCCCTCGGCGTCGGTGTTCAGGACCTCGACGGTCTTGCCGCTGTACATGCGCAGGACGTCGCCGGGGCGCGTCGCGGTGCCCGACGGCATGTTCTCGGCGAGCGCCAGCCAGCCGGTCACATTGACCTGGAGGCCGAGGCGGGCCGCCGACACGACGGCGGCGAGGACGGCCGCGGCGCCGCTCATGTCGCACTTCATCGTCTCGTTGTGGCCCGGCGGCTTGAGCGAGATGCCGCCCGAGTCGTAGGTGATGCCCTTGCCGACCAGGGCGATCGTCTTCTTCGCCTTGGCGTGCGTGTACTCCAGGCGTACGAGGCGCGGGCCGTGCTCCGAGCCCTGGCCGACGCCGAGGAGGCCGCCGTAGCCGCCCTTGACGAGCGCCTTCTCGTCGGTGACCTGGACCTTGACGCCGTGCTCCTTGCCGGCCGCGGTGGCGATGGCGGCGAAGGTCTCCGGGTACAGGTCGTTCGGCGGGGTGTTGATCAGGTCGCGGGCGCGGTTGATCTCCTCGGTCAGCGAGATCGCGCGCTCGACCGCCGCCTTGTGCGCCTTGTCGCGCGGCTTCGCGCCGAGCAGCGTGATCTCGCCGAGCGGCTGCTTCACACCGCCGTCGCCCTTGGCGCCGGTGGTGGACTTGGCGGTCTTCTCGGTGCCGCGGTACGCGGTGAAGGCGTACGCGCCGAGCAGCGCGCCCTCCGCGACGGCCTCGACGTCCTCGGCCGCCTCCGTGGGCAGCGCGAACGCGGCCTTCTTGGCGCCGGAGAGGGTGCGGGCGGCGACACCGGCGGCCCGGCGGAGGGTCTCGGCGCCGTACGCCTCGTCCTTCTCCGGGGCCGTACCGAGGCCGACCGCGATGACGATCGGGACCTTGAGGCCGGACGGCGCGGGGAGCTTGGTCGCCTCGCCCTCGGCACCAGTGGCGCCGAGGGACTCCAGGACGGAGGCGAGCTTGCCGTCGTACGCCTTGTCCACGGCCTCGGCGCCCGGCGCGACGGCCGGGCCCTTGGCTCCCTTGGCGACGCCGACGACGATCGCGTCGGCGCGCAACGTCGCCGCGCCGGCTGTGCTGAGAGTGAGAGCAGTCACGGTGGTGAAATCTCGCTTCCATAGAAGTTCTTCGGCGGAAGCCGGTCTTTCGCAGGGCCGGCCGTGCCCACCGCATCGTAATTCGGCCCGCGGAGCACCTGGAGCGAGCCTACGCGCGGTGTTCACGTTCACTCACAGCGGCGGGCGTGCTCGGCCGTCTCGGCATGTGGTCTGCTGGGACGGGCCACCTGCCCGACGATCATGAACCGAGCACGAGGGACCCGGAACAGCCGTGAAGACCCGACTCCTTGTCCCTGTCCTCGCCCTGCTGCTGCTCGTGGGCGGCGGCTGCGCCGGCGCGCCCGACGCGCCCGACACCGCCGAGACCGCCGAGACCGCCGACGACGGTGGTCCGAGCGGCGCCGCCGAGGAGCGCTGGCGGCCCGAGCCGGGGCTCGACTGGCAGTGGCAGCTCAGCGGCGCGCTGGACCCCACCGTGGACGTCCCCGTGTACGACATCGACGGCTTCGACCATCCCGCGTCGGCCGTCGCCGATCTCCACCGCCGGGGCCGCAAGGTCATCTGCTACCTCTCCACCGGCGCCTGGGAGGACTTCCGCCCGGACGCCGCGAAGTTCCCGAAGTCCGTGCTGGGCAAGGGAAACGGCTGGGACGGCGAGCGCTGGCTGGACATCCGCCGTACCGATGTCCTGGGTCCGCTGATGGCCGAGCGCATCGACATGTGTAAGAAGAAGGGCTTCGACGCGGTGGAGCCGGACAACATGGACGGTTACCGCAATCCCACGGGCTTCCCCCTCACCGCCGCCGACCAGCTCCGCTACAACCGGCTCGTCGCACGCCTCGCCCACGAACGCGGACTGTCCGTCGGACTCAAGAACGACCTCCCCCAAATCCCGCAACTGGTCGGGGACTTCGACTTCGCGGTCAACGAGCAGTGCGCGCAGTACGAGGAGTGCGCCGAACTCACGCCGTTCGTCGAGGCGGGCAAGGCGGTCTTCCATGTGGAGTACGAGCTGCCGACGCGGGAGTTCTGTCCCGAGGCGAAGCGGCTGAAGCTGAGCGCGATGCTGAAGGAGTACGAACTGGGCGTCTGGCGCCGGGCCTGCTGAGACGTACGTGGTTTCACGTACGTCGAGTTGACGAGCCGTCAGCCCAGCGTCAGCACGACCAGCGCCGCCGTCGCCGCCGTCTCCGCGAGGCTGCCGAAGACATCCCCCGTGACGCCGCCGAAGCGGCGTACACAGTGCGCGAGCAGCAACTGCGCGGCGCCGAGACCGGCCGCGAGCGCCAGGACGTGGTGCAGCGCCCCGTACCCCCCGAACAGTCCGCCGCACGCCGCCGCGGCCGCCACCGTCACCAGCAGCGCCGCGAGCGCCGCCGCGCGCGGGGGCACGGAGCCCGCGACGGCGGCCCCCAGGCCCTCGGGCCGCGCGGGCGGTACGCCCGTACGCGCGGCCAGCGTGAGCGCGAGCCGCGCGGTGACGGCCGCGAGGGCGGCGGCGACGGTGCCGTACGCCCAGCCCTCGTCGTACAGCTCGGTCAGCGCGGCTACCTGCGCCAGCAGGACGAGCAGCAGTGTGATCACACCGAACGGCCCGATGTCCGACCGCTTCATGATCCGCAGCGCGTCCTCGGCCGGTTTCGCGCTGCCGAGTCCGTCGGCGGTGTCGGCCAGCCCGTCGAGATGCAGTCCCCGGGTGAGCACGGCGGGGACGGCGGTGGTGGCCACGGCGGCGAGCAGGGGCCCCGAGCCCGCCAGGAGCAGCAGACCGCCCACGGCGGCGGCGCACAGACCGACGACGAGGCCGGCCAGCGGCGCCGCCAGCATCCCGGCACGGGCCGCCTCGCGGTCCCAGCGGGTCACCCGGACGGGGAGCGCGGTGAGCGTGCCGAAGGCGAACCGGATGCCGTCGGCGGCGGCGTGCGTCGTACGTGGGGCGCTCATCGCGCGAAGAGTAGCCGGGCCGGGGTGAGCGCTCGGACGGGCCCTGGGCCGGACCCGGACCTTCAGCCGGTAAGTTGCCCATAAGCACGCAAAAGACTCAAGGCGGAGGCGGGTGGCATGGGTTCCTGGTTCCACCAGAACTTCGTCGAGCCGGGCAAGGTCCCCATGCTGCTCGCGCTGGTCGCCTTCGTGCTGACCTTCGGGATCACGCGGATGATCACCCGGCTGATCCGCGCGGGGAAGGGGCCGTTCCGGAACATCAGGCCCGGCGGGATGCACATCCACCACGTGGTGCCCGGCGTGATCCTCATGGTGATCGGCGGCTTCGGCGCGGTCGGCAGCGGCAGGCACGGCGTCGGGGCGGCGGTGTGGTCGGTGATCTTCGGGATGGGCTCCGGTCTGGTCCTCGACGAGTTCGCGCTGATCCTGCATCTGGACGACGTGTACTGGACCGAGCAGGGCCGGCGGAGCGTGGAGGTCGTGATCCTCGCCGCGGCGCTGGCGCTCCTCGTCCTCGGCGGCTTCTCGCCGCTCGACGTCGACTCGCTGTCGCCCGAGGAACGCCAGGACCGGTTCTCGCTGCTGGTGAGCCTCGGCATCAGCCTTGTCTTCGTCCTGATCACGCTGCTCAAGGGGAAACTGCCGATGGCGCTCGTGGGGGTGCTGGTGCCCCCGGTCGCGATCATCGGCGCACTGCGGCTCGCGCGACCGGGCTCGCTCTGGGCCCGCCGGTTCTACCGCCGCCGCCACCGGGCGCGCGCCCGGATGACGCTGCGCGCATACCACCGCGACCGCCGCTGGTCCGCGCCGCGCCGCCGCGTCCAGGACTGGATCGGCGGCGCCCCGGACGACGAGCCGAAGCGGCCCGCGACGCCCGCGCCACCGCCGCACTGAGCCGCGCCCGGCGCGCCCACCCGAGGACTTCAAGATTTACGGCTCCGAGGCCCGCCCAGGTCGCCACCGGGGGCCGCGCCGTCGCTCTCAAGAGGTGTGACGGAGGCGGGCGTTCACGCCACTACGTGATGTCCTCGACGTCCGCACCGGCCGCGCTCTCCGGCTCCGCGGGCGCCAACTCCTCCGGCTGCTCCGGCAGTTCGGCCGCCAGCGCCGCCGCGGCGCGCACCATAGGCAGCGCCAGCAGCGCGCCCGTGCCCTCGCCCACGACCACTCCGTGGTCGAGCAGCGGAGTGATCGCCATCCGGTCCAGCGCCTTGCCCTGCGCCGGCTCCCCGCTCACCTGGCCCGCGAGCCACCAGTCCGGCGCCCGGAACGCCGCCCGCTGGCCGACCAGCGCGCACGCCGCCGAGACGACGCCGTCCAGGATCACCGGCATCCGCCGCACCGCGCTCTGCAGCAGGAAGCCGGTCGTCGCCGCCAGATCCGCGCCGCCGACCGTCGCCAGCAGCTCCAACTGGTCCCCGAGCACCGGCCGCGCCCTGCGCAGCGAGTCCCTGATCGCCGCGCACTTGCGCATCCACGCCAGGTCGTCGATCCCCGCGCCGCCGCGCCCCGTGACCACGGACGCGTCCGTGCCGCACAGCGCCGCGATCAGGGCGGCGGCCGGAGTCGTACCGCCGACACTCAGATCACCGAGGACGACCAGATCCGTGCCGGAGTCCGCCTCCTCGTCGGCGATCGCCATGCCGAGCCGTACGGCCGCCTCGGCCTCCTCGATCGTCAGCGCGTCCTCGACGTCGATGCGCCCGCTGCCGCGCCGTACCCGGTGGCGTACGACCTCTGTAGGAAGCAGCTCCGGATCGCAGTCCAGACCGGCGTCCACGATCCGTACCGGCACCCCCGCCCGGCGCGCCAGCACGGCCACCGGGCTCTCGCCCTCCAGCACCGAGCGGACCAGCAGATGCGCGCTGCCCGCCGGGCGCGCCGAGACATTCAGCGAGGCGACACCGTGGTCACCGGCGAAGAGCACCACGCGCGGCTGCTCGATGGCCTTGACGGGGACGGTCGCCTGGGCGGCCGACAGCCACTCGGCCAATTCGTCGAGCCGGCCCAGCGCGCCGGGCGGGACGATCAGCCGTTCGCGGCGTTCCTCGGCGTCACGCCGCAGACCGCCGTCGGGGCGCTCGATCAGATCGGAGAAGTCGTCGAGATTCAGCGAGCTCATTCGCCGAACAGTACCGGCAGTCCGCCCACCCGCACCGGCCCGCCCGCCGTCAGCCGCGCAGGGGCAGGGCCTGCCCGGCGACGACCAGCAGAAGGTGCTCGCACTCGGCGCCCACGGCCGCGTTCAGCCGCCCCAGCTCGTCCCGGAAACGCCTGCCCGAGGCCGTCGCCGGCACGACGCCCGAGCCGACCTCGTTGGTCACCAGGACCGCCGTACGCCGCGTCGCGCGCACGGCGGCGACCAGTTGCCCCGTCCGCTCCCGCAGTGCCTCCTCGCCGCCCGCGCCCCACGCCGCGTCGTCCCAGGCGTCCACCCGGTCCATCGCGTCCGTCAGCCACAGCGACAGGCAGTCGACGAGCACCGGCGGGCCCTCGCCGGTGAGCAGCGGCACCAGGTCGCAGGTCTCGGCGGTCCGCCAGGACCCCGGCCGGCGGTCACGGTGCGCCGCGACCCTGGCCCGCCACTCCGGGTCGCCGTCGCGGGCGCCGCCCGTCGCGACGTACAGCACGCCGGGAAAGGCGGCCAGCCGCCGCTCGGCCTCCAAGGACTTGCCGGAGCGCGCGCCGCCGGTCACCAGGGTGCGGCGCGGCAGATCGGGTACGGAGTGGTACTCGCCGACCGTCAGCGTCGTCCCGTCCGGCACGGCCCGCGCGCCCGCCGCCGCCAGCCTGCGGTCCAACTCGGCTCCCGGCGGCACCTCGTGGCCGATGTGGACGGCGATCACGTCGGTGGTCGGCCCCACGAGTCCGGCGGCCCGCAGCCGGGCCAGGGCGTCGGGCCGGCCGATCACATCGGCGAGGAGCATGTCGTACGGGGCGGGCCCGGCGTCCCGTACGGAGCGGGCGCCGCCACCACCGTTGCCGTTGCCCGCCGGGAGGCCCGCCGGGGCGCCGCCCGGGGGCAGATACAGCAGCCGCTCGCCGTCGGGGGCCGTCACCTCGTACCCCGTACCGGGGGAGTCCATCGGCACGGCCCGCACCCGGTGCCCGCTGATCAGCGTCAGCACCCGTCCGTCGGCGACCCGTCCGGCGGTCGGCAGTCCGGCGGGCAGCTCAACCGCCGGACCGTCGTGCGGGTGCGTGAGCAGCACCTGCCGTACGCCGCTGAGCGAGTGCCCGGCCCGCGCGGCGGCCAGCGCCGCACCCGGGGTGAGATCGAGCAGCACCGCGCCGTCCACGAGCAGTGCGGTCGCCGCACGCGCGAGGGGGCCGCGGGCGGTCGCGCACGCGGCGCAGGGGCAGTGGGGGCGGGGGAGCCCGTCGGGGGCTCCGGTGCCGAGCAGAGTCAGTTCCACGCGGTTGATCCTCCCGTGTCGGCGCGCTGGGTGCGCGCCCGGCTACGCTGCGGGCAGCAAACAGATCATTCGGCGGGCCCCGGGAGGCGGACATGGCGTGGACGTGGCGGTTCGAGAAAGCCGACGGGACGGAGGTCCAGCCGGCCGTGGAGCCGGAGGAGTTCACCACGCAGGGCGACGCCGAGTCCTGGATCGGTGAGGCCTGGAAGGAGCTGCTGGAGGGCGGCGCCGAGCAGGTGATCCTCTTCGACGACGGCAGCAAGATCTACGGACCGATGAGCCTCCAGGCCGATCCGGAGACCGTGCCCGACGAGGCCTGACAGCGAGTCCGCGGCCGCTCTCGGGCGCCGGAGGGGCCATCGCCCGTCCGGCGCCCGAGGGCGGAGCGTCGTCCCCGTGGTGCTCACATCAGTACGGACGCGGTGCGGCCACGTGCGCCTGAGCGCCCCCGCGAACCCGGCGCGCTCATCCGCGTACGCCGCACAGGTGCAGCAGCGCCGCGACCCTTCGGTACGGCTCCGTGCGCCCCGCCCGGTCCTCCGCGGCCAGCAGCCGCTCCAGTTCGGCCGCCGGGGGCAGCTCCACGTCGTTGGACATGTTGTCGGAGAAGACCCGCACCCCGTACCAGGTCTGCAGGGGCGCCGCGATCCCCGCGAGCGTCGCCGTCAGCGCGGACAACCGGTCCGCGCGGACCGGCAGACCGAGCCTGTTCGTGTACGTGGGGGAGTCGAAGGCGTCCAGCGCCCCCGCCCAGTCCCCGGCGATCCCCGGCCGCAGGGCGAGCGCGTCCGCGTTCCTTACGAGCAGCGACAGCAGCCCTCCGGGTGCCAGCATCCTGGCCAGCCCCGCGAGCATGGCGTCCGGCTCCTCGACGTACATCAGCACGCCGTGGCAGAGCACCACGTCGAAACTGCCCGGCAGGAAGTGCACCCCGGTCTGCAGCCCGTCGCCCTCGACCAGCGTGACCCGCTCACGGATCCCGGCGGGCTCGCCTTCGAGCGCCTCACGCGCGAAGGCCATCATCCCGGGATCGGGCTCCAGCCCGGTCACCGTGTGCCCGGCGCGCGCCAGCCGGAGCGCCTGGGTGCCCTGGCCCATGCCCACGTCCAGGACCCGCAGCCGCTGTCCGACCGGATAGCGCGAGGTCAGCTGTTCGTCGAGCTGCCGGGAGACCAGCTCCTGACGGACGATGTTCCGCAGCCCGCCGAGTCCGGCCAGCCAGCCGGCCGAGCCTCCCGTGAAGCCGGATGCCCCAGTGCTCAGGGCCGGTCCCCACGCTTGACCTGCGGCTTGGGCAGGCGCAGCCGGCGCATCTGGAGCGTGCGCATCAGGGCGTAGGCCACGGCGCCGCGCTTGGGCTCGTCCGGGAAGCGCAGGGCAAGCTGCTTCTTCAGCCGGATCCAGATGCCGATGGAGTCGACGACGATCAGCACGATGATGCCGAGCCAGAGCAGCAGCGCGATGTTCTGCAGCTGACCGACCTGGACCATGCTCAGTACGAGGATGATCACGGCGAGCGGCAGGAAGAACTCGGCCATGCAGAAGCGCGCGTCCACGTAGTCGCGGACGAAGCGGCGCACGGGGCCCTTGTCGCGGGCCGGCAGATAGCGCTCGTCACCACTGGCCAGCGCCTGGCGCTGCTTCGCCAGATCGACACGGCGCGCCTCGCGCTGCTTCTTCATCGCCGACTTGCGGTCGGTCGGCGTCGTCGAGGCGCGACGCCGCTGCGTCTGGGCCTCACTGCGCTTGGGGGTCGGGCGGCCCTTCGGGGCCTGCGGGTCACGGGTCTGAGTGGCGAGGTCGGCCGTCACCTTGTCGGTGGTGGCCTTCTCGTCCTTGGCGCGGCTACGGAACACAAAGCCCAAGGGTACGGGGTGATGCCCGGGCGACCCACCCCCGAGGGGAACGATCCGGCAACGGCGGGCGTCTGTACTGGTGCAGAGGGGACCAACCGCCCACTGCCCCCGAAGGTCACCTACTCCCTGCGCCGGAGCGACATGGGGGCCAGTCGTCCTTGGGGATGAGCCCATCCGTTCCCGAACAGTGCGGTAATAGAGACAGGGCCCGTACTGTGGGTTCTGTAGGAGTGCTGGATCCGGAGTCCGTCAGAAGGGGGCGCGCGAAGCCCATGAGCGGTGTGATGAAACGTATGGGGATGATCTTCCGCGCGAAGGCCAACAAGGCCCTTGACAGGGCTGAGGATCCGCGCGAAACCCTCGACTACTCGTACCAGAAGCAGCTTGAGCTGCTTCAGAAGGTACGGCGCGGTGTCGCCGATGTGGCCACGTCGCGCAAGCGGCTGGAACTGCAGCTGAACCAGCTCCAGGGCCAGTCCACCAAGCTGGAGGACCAGGGCCGCAAGGCACTGGCGCTCGGCCGCGAGGACCTGGCGCGTGAGGCGCTGTCCCGTCGCGCCGCGCTCCAGCAGCAGGTCAGCGATCTGGAGACGCAGCACACGACGCTGCAGGGCGAGGAGGAGAAGCTCACTCTCGCGGCCCAGCGTCTCCAGGCCAAGGTGGACGCCTTCCGTACGAAGAAGGAGACCATCAAGGCGACCTACACGGCCGCGCAGGCGCAGACCCGGATCGGGGAGGCCTTCTCGGGCATCTCCGAGGAGATGGGCGACGTCGGCATGGCCATCCAGCGTGCCGAGGACAAGACCGCGCAGCTCCAGGCACGGGCCGGCGCGATCGACGAGCTGCTGGCCTCCGGCGCCCTGGACGACCACTCGGGGCTGGCGAAGGACGACATCGCCGCCGAGCTGGACCGGATCTCCGGTGGTACGGATGTAGAGCTGGAGCTTCAGCGGATGAAGGCCGAGCTGGCCGGCGGTTCCTCGTCGCAGCAGGCCATCGAGGGTGGTGCGGCCGACCGTCAGGACGGCGCGCAGTCCTCGCAGACGCCGAACAAATTCGACAAGAGCTAAGGGCGCGTCATGATCGTACGGATCATGGGGGAGGGCCAGGTGGAGCTCGGGGACAGCCACCTGGCCGAATTGGACAAGCTCGACGACGAACTTCTCGCCGAGATCAACGCGGGCGACCAGGACGGTTTCCGCCGGACCTTCCACGCGCTTCTCGACAAGGTGCGCGAGCTGGGCGAGGCGGTGCCCGACGACTCCCTGGAGCCGTCGGGGCTGATTCTGCCCGCCCCGGGCGCCACGCTCGAAGAAGTACGCGCACTGCTCAGCGACGACGGCCTGATCCCCTCCCTCTGACCTTCCCGGCCGCCTCGCACCACGCTCCCGCACTCCCGATGCCCCGTGCCTCACCGCACGGGGCATCGTGCTGTGCCGGACGGACCGGTCACCGGCGTACCGTTCGGTTGTGACCTCACTCGGAACCGGCTTCGACCGCATAAGAAGCTGGCTGCGGGCCCACCCACTCGCGTTCGACGCCGGGCTGGCCGCGGCCGTGCTGGTGTGCATGGTGGCCGGCGCGTTCGCCGACCCGCGCTCCCGCCACGACGCGCTGCCCGCGTTCGGCCAGGAGGCCCCCGGGCTGCGCAGTGTGGTCCTGATGGTCCTGGGGGCGGGCGCCCTCGTCTTCCGGCGCCGCGACCCCTTCCCCGTGCTCGCCGTGACCGGGGCGGTGAGCGTCGCCGAGCTGCTGGCCAACGACGCGGTCTCGCCGGTCGCGATGAGCACCGTCATCGCCCTCTACACCGTCGCCTCACGCACCGACCGCCCCACCACCTGGCGCGTCGGCCTCGCCACCATGGCCACGCTGACGGTCGTCGCGATGCTCTCCGGCCCCACCCCCTGGTACACGCAGGAGAACCTCGGCATCTTCGCCTGGACCGGCATGGCGGCCGCCGCCGGTGACGCGGTACGCAGCCGCCGCGCCTTCATCGACGCCATACGGGAGCGCGCCGAGCGGGCGGAACGCACCCGCGAGGAGGAGGCGCGCCGCCGGGTCGCCGAGGAGCGGCTGCGGATCGCCCGCGACCTGCACGACGTCGTCGCGCACCACATCGCGCTGGTCAACGTCCAGGCGGGCGTCGCGTCGCACGTCATGGACAAGCGCCCCGACCAGGCCAAGGAGGCGCTGGCGCACGTACGCGAGGCGAGCCGCTCCGCGCTCAACGAACTGCGCGCCACCGTCGGCCTGCTCCGCCAGTCCGGCGACCCGGCCGCCCCCACCGAACCGGCCCCCGGCCTCGCGCTGCTCGACGAGCTGGTCGGCACCTTCCAGCACGCGGGCCTCCCCGTGGAGGTGGCCCGCGGCGACGCGGACGGGCGGCTGCCCGCCGCCGTCGACCTCGCGGCGTACCGCATCATCCAGGAGGCGCTGACCAATGTGCGCAAGCACGCGGGCCCCGGCGCGAAGGCCGAGGTGAGTGTCGTACGGGTCGGCCCGACCGTCGAGGTCACCGTCCTGGACAACGGCACGGGCACCGGCGAGCCCGCCGACGGCAGCGGCCACGGCCTCCTGGGAATGCGCGAGCGCGTCTCCGCCCTCGGCGGCACCCTCACCGCGGGCCCCCGCTACGGCGGCGGCTTCCGTACGCAGGCGATACTGCCGGTCAAGGCTCGTACGGGGCGGACGGCGGAGGACACATGACGATCAGAGTGCTGCTGGCCGACGACCAGACACTGCTGCGCAGCGCGTTCCGGGTGCTGGTGGACTCGGAGCCCGACATGAAGGTCGTGGGGGAGGCCGCCGACGGGGCCGAGGCCGTGGCACTGGCCCGGTCCGAGAAGGCCGACGTCGTCCTGATGGACATCCGGATGCCGGGCACGGACGGGCTCGCCGCCACCCGCATGATCAGCGCCGATCCGGAGCTGGACGGGGTGCGGGTGGTCATGCTGACGACCTTCGAGGTCGACGAGTACGTGGTGCAGTCGCTGCGGGCAGGTGCCGCCGGCTTCCTCGGCAAGGGGGCCGAGCCCGAAGAACTCCTCAACGCCATCCGGATCGCCGCCGCCGGTGAGGCCCTGCTGTCGCCCGTCGCGACGAAGGGGCTCATCGCCACCTTCCTGGCCCAGGGCGGCAGCGCGGGCGAGGGGCCCGACTCGGCTGCGTACTCCAAGCGGCTCGCCGCCCTCACGGTGCGCGAGCGCGAGGTCCTCGTCCTGGTCGCCGGCGGCCACTCCAACGACGAGATCGCGGAGCGCCTGGTGGTCAGTCCGCTCACCGTCAAGACTCATGTCAACCGGGCCATGGCGAAGCTGGGCGCACGGGACAGGGCCCAATTGGTGGTAATCGCCTACGAATCGGGCCTGGTACGCCCAAGGGTGGACTAGCGGCCCACCGTTGCGTACTCCAGGCGCGGTATGCGACTCGTAAGGAAATCGACCTGGGGTCGACCGCCAGGGCCTCCCGGATGGCAGATCGTATAGAGGGGCCCCTGCGCCCTTCTGCACGCGTACACCACAGAAGAGAGACCCCATGTCCTGGCTGTCCAGATTCAGCCTCGCGCAACGGGCCCTGATAGGGCTGATATCGATCATCGCGCTCGTCTTCGGAGCGATCGCGATCCCCCAGCTCAAGCAGCAGCTGCTGCCCTCCATCGAACTTCCGATGGTCTCGGTTCTCGCCCCCTACCAGGGCGCTTCGCCCGATGTGGTCGAGAAGCAGGTCGTCGAACCGATCGAGGCCTCCATCGAGGCCGTCGACGGAATCACCGGTGTCACCTCCACGGCGAGTGAGGGCAACGCCGTGATCATGGCCAGTTTCGACTTCGGCGGTTCCGGCACGAAGCAACTGGTCGCCGACATCCAGCAGGCCGTCAACAGGGCCCGCGCGCAGCTCCCCGAGGACGTCGACCCGCAGGTCATCGCCGGCTCGACGGACGACATCCCGACCGTCGTCCTCGCCGCCACCTCGGGTGAGGACCAGCAGGCGCTCAACGACCGGCTGGAGCGTACGGTCGTCCCCGCGATGGAGGACATCGACGGCGTCGGCCAGGTCACCATCGACGGGGTCCGGGACCTCCAGGTGTCCGTCACCCCCGACGAGAAGAAGCTCGCGGCCGCGGGCCTCAACTCGATGTCACTCTCTGAGGCGCTGAAGGCCGGCGGCGCGACCGTCCCGGCGGGCTCGTTCTCCGAGGACGGCAAGAGCCGCACCGTGCAGGTCGGCGGCGGCTACACCTCCGTGAAGCAGATCGAGGACCTGCGGGTCGGCGGTCCGCAGGCGGGTGCCCCCGAGGGCGGACAGGGCAGTGCGCCCGTACGTCTGGGTGACATCGCCACCGTCGAGCAGGAGCCGTCCGAGGCGACGTCCCTGACCCGTACGAACGGCGAGCCCAGCCTCGCCGTGATGATCACCATGGACAACGACGGCAGCGCCGTCACCATCTCCGACGCGGTCAAGGACAAGCTGCCGGACCTCCGCAAGGACCTCGGCGACGGCGCCGAACTGACCGTGGTCAGCGACCAGGGTCCGGCCGTCTCCAAGTCGATCTCCGGCCTGACCACCGAGGGCGCGCTCGGTCTGGTCTTCGCGGTTCTGGTCATCTTGGTATTTCTGGCCTCGATCCGCTCGACCCTGGTCACGGCGGTCTCCATCCCGCTCTCCGTCGTCCTGGCGCTGATCGTGCTGTGGACCCGCGACCTGTCGCTCAACATGCTGACGCTCGGCGCGCTCACCATCGCGATCGGCCGAGTCGTCGACGACTCGATCGTGGTGCTGGAGAACATCAAACGGCACCTGGGCTACGGCGAGGAGCGCGAGCTCGCGATCACCTCCGCGGTCAAGGAGGTCGCCGGCGCGGTCACCGCGTCCACGCTCACCACGGTCGCGGTGTTCCTGCCGATCGGCCTCGTGGGCGGCATGGTGGGCGAGCTGTTCGGCTCGTTCTCGCTGACGATCACGGCGGCCCTGCTGGCGTCGCTGCTCGTCTCGCTCACCGTCGTACCGGTGCTCTCGTACTGGTTCCTGCGCGCCCCGAAGGCCGTACGCGGGATGGACCCCGCCGAGGCCCGCCGGATCGCGGAGGAGAAGGAGTCCAGCAGCCGGATGCAGGGCCTGTACGTCAAGGTCCTGGGCTTCGCGACCCGGCGCCGGATCACCAGCGTCGTCCTGGCGTTCGTCATCCTGCTCGGCACCTTCGCCATGGCACCGCTGCTCAAGACCAACTTCTTCGACCAGGGCGAGCAGGAAGTCCTCACCGTCCAGCAGGAGTTGGCGCCGGGCACCAGCCTGGAGGCGGCCGACACGGCGGCGAAGAAGGTCGAGAAGGTCCTCGACGGCTTCGACGAGATCAAGGACTACCAGGTCACCGTCGGCTCCTCCGGCTTCATGGCGGCGTTCGGCGGCGGTACGGGTGCCAACCAGGCGTCCTACCAGGTGACCCTGAAGGACTCGGGGACGTACGAGAAGACCAGCGACGCCATCGAGGAGGCCCTCGGCAAGCTCGACGGTGTCGGTGACACGACCATCGCGGCCGGCGACGGCTTCGGCAGCCAGGACCTGAGCGTCGTCGTCAAGGCGTCCGACGCCGAGACCCTGGCGAAGGCCGCCGAGCAGGTACGGGACGAGGTCGCCGGCATCGACGACGTCACCGACGTCCAGAGCGACCTGGCGCAGAGCATCCCGCGTATCTCGGTCAAGGCGAAGCCCGAGGCCGCCGAGGCCGGGTTCAACGACGCCACGCTCGGTATGGCCGTCGGTCAGGCCGTGCGGGGTACGCCGTCGGGCAAGGCGACCCTCGGTGACACCGAGCGCGACGTGTACGTCACGTCCGACAAGCCGGCCAAGACGATCGCCGAGCTGAAGGCGCTGCCGCTCGGCGGCGTGAAGCTCGGTGACATCGCCGACGTGAAGCTCGCACCGGGTCCGCTGTCCATGACCCGGATCGACGGCTCCAGGGCCGCGACGATCACCGCCAAGCCCGTCGGTGACAACACCGGCGCGGTCGGCACCACGCTCCAGACGAAGATCGACGGGCTCGACCTGCCCGAGGGGGCGACCGCCTCCATCGGCGGTGTGTCCGCGGACCAGGACGAGGCGTTCGTCCAACTGGGGCTCGCCATGCTGGCGGCCATCGCGATCGTCTTCATGCTGCTGGTCGGCACGTTCAAGTCGCTGGTCCAGCCGATGATCCTGCTGGTCTCCATCCCGTTCGCGGCGACCGGCGCCATCGGTCTGCTGCTGATCACCGGTACGCCGCTCGGTGTGCCGGCGATGATCGGCATGCTGATGCTGATCGGCATCGTGGTGACCAACGCGATCGTGCTGATCGACCTGATCAACCAGTACAGGCGGCAGGGGCTCGGCGTCGTCGAGGCGGTCATCGAGGGTGGCAGGCACCGTCTGCGCCCGATCCTGATGACCGCGCTGGCCACGATCTTCGCGCTGCTGCCGATGGCGATGGGGATCACCGGCGAGGGTGGCTTCATCGGCCAGCCGCTGGCCGTGGTGGTGATCGGCGGTCTGCTGACGTCGACGCTGCTGACGCTGCTGCTGGTGCCGACGCTGTACTCGATGGTCGAGCTCCGCAAGGAGCGCCGTGCCACGAAGAAGGCGGCGAAGCGTGCGGCGAAGTCGGACGGCGGGGACGGCGGTGGCGGTACGGAGCCGCGCTCCGACGCGCCGTCGCCGGAGCCGGTCAACGTCTGACGTCCGGTCCGAGTGAATGAGTGAGGGGGGGGCGGCCCCCCCCGGCGGCCCCCCCCCCCCCCGGTCAGGTGGGCGCAAACAACCCGGGCGCCTCCCGGGGGTGGTGCGCCGGCGCCGGCGCCGCCGCGCCGATCAACGGCTGGTGGCACTGGTCGCAGAACTGGGGCCAGTCGCCGTCC
>NZ_JBHUUW010000075.1:0-34763 GCF_042670825.1 Streptomyces sp. NPDC057137
ACCTGGGCGCGTGGCGGGCGGCGGTGTGCTTCGGTCGCGAGACCTGGGGTCAGTGGCAGTCCTCGCGCGTCTCGGCGGTGTCCTTCAGGCGCTGCATCCAGTCCTTGAGGCCCGCGTCGAGGCTGCCCTGGCTGCCCGGGATGTCGGCCTCGACGGGAGCGCCCGCCCAGGACTCCTCGGTGGTGGCGAGTACGCCGCCCCTGACCGGCTTGAAGGTGAACAGATGGACACCGTCGATGCCGTTCACGGGCCCGCCCCACGCGGTGCAGCGCTGGGACTTGACCGTCTTGACCGTGGACGTGACCTGCATGCTCTGCGGTGACCACTCGAAGACCGAGCCCGGCCGCAGCGGGCCCGGCGTCTTCTTCTGGGCCGGGGTGATCTCCGGTATCCAGGAGGACCAGTTGTCGATGTCCGTGTGCAGTCGCCAGACGGTCTTCAGCGGCGCCTTGATGAGAACGCTGGACGTACTGATCACGGGGGCGTCCTTGTCGACGGTCACGCCCCGGCATTCCTGGTAGCCGCGGCCGCTCGACTTCGCAGCGTCCGTCACCGTCACCGTCACCGGGCCTGCCGGGTCCGCCGCGTTCGCCACTGCCGTCGGCTGGACGGCCAGGGTCGCCGTCGCGCCGAGGGCGGCGACGCCGATGGCTTTCCAGTGCTTACGTCGTGTGGTGATCAACGTCTTCCTTCTCTCACGTGTCATGCGCAGATGGGGCGTCGCAGCCCCGGCATTCGCCGAGATTCACGGCGTGTGCTTACGACTGCAAGGCTACGAGTGTAATCATAGCGTGGCAAGAGAGATGACGCACGTGAACCGGCCTCCGCAATCCGCGACTTGAGCCCTTCCGCCCCTCAGGAAGCCCGCAGCAGGCCCAGGCTGGTGAACACCTCCTGGCACCACGCCGGCGCGCTCTCCCCTCCCGGCACGGACGGGGCCGCATCGCATGAGGGCCGGCCCGTCGCTAGGTCGGGTCGGCCCTCAGCCGTGACGCGTGAGCATCAGGGGATCGGATGCTCACGCGCACGATGCCTGGTTGAACGATTCTGCAGCGGGGCGGTTACGCGGAAACCGGGCGATCGATAACGGATTGCCGTGCCGATCGGCAGTCGGAAGACTCCCGCCCATGACCGCGCACGCACGTGACCTGACGCTCCGGCACTTCCGATGGATCGACGGTCACGCCGATGTCTGGGCGATCTTCCGGGACGCCGAGGCGCTCGCCGCGGTGGTGGCCGGCCTCGTCGCACCGTTTCGGGACGAGGGCGTCACGGCGGTCTGCGGGATCGAGTCGCGCGGATTCCTGCTGGGCGGCGCCGCGGCCGTCGAACTCGGGGTCGGCTTCGTGCCCGTACGGAAGGGCGATGGCCTCTTCCCCGGTGACAAGGCCGTACGCCGGACCTCCCCCGACTACCGGAACCTGCGCCACACGCTGCGGCTCCAGCGGTCCTCGCTGGGCCCGGGGGACCGTGTCGTGCTGGTCGACGACTGGATCGAGACCGGAAGCCAGGCCGCGGCCGTCCGGAGCATGGTCGAGGAGTGCGGGGCGACCTGGGTGGGGTGCGGCGTCATGGTCGATCAGCTCGCCGGGGGGCCGGGGGACGCCCTCGGAGCCGTACGCGGACTTGGGACCGTACGCGCGCTGCTCGCCGCGCGAGACCTTCCGGCTTACGAGTCCTGAGGCCGCCGTCCAGGAGACCGGATCGGCCTCGTTCAGGGCCGGCTCACGATCATCTTGCCGGTGTTTCCGCCGCGCAGCATGGACAGGAACGCGTCCACGATCCGGTCGAAGCCCGCCACGACCGTCTCGTCCAGGGCGAGTTGCCCGCCGACCAGACGCGGTACGGCGAACTCGTACAACTCCTCCTGTACTTCCTGGTAGTTCCGCACCAGGAAGCCCTCCATCCGCAGGCTCCTCTCCACCACGTCGGCGTGGTTGAACCGCACCGGTGGCGCGTCCGGGGTGTTGTACTGGCCGACCGTGCCGACCCGTACCACCCGGCCGCGTTCGCGCAGCGCGCCGATCGCCGCGCCCAGGTGCTCGCCCCCGACGTTGTCGACGTACACGTCGATGCCGGCCGGCGCGGCCTTCGCCAGGAGGTCGGCGACGGGGCCGGCGTGGTAGTCGAACGCCTCGTCGTAGCCGACCCGTTCCTTCAGATACGCCACTTTCGCCGGGGTGCCCGCGCTGCCGACGAGCCGTCCGGCGCCCATCAGCCGGGCGAACCGCCCGGTGGCCGTACCGACGCCACCGGCCGCCGCCGAGACGAACAGGTCCTCCCCTTCGCGGAGTTGGGCGATCCGGGTGAGTCCGACGTACGCCGTGAGGCCGGTGCCGCCGAGGATGCTCAGGTGGGCGGAGAGGGGGACACCGTCGTGGTGCGGGAGGCGTCTCGTCTCGTCGGGGCGTACGACGGAGTGGGTGCGCCAGCCGTGCCGGTGGAGGACGATCTCCCCCTCCGGGAGCGCCGGGTCGCGGGAGTCGATCACCCGGCCGAGCGTGCGGCCCTCCAGCGGGGAGTTCAGCTCGAAGTCGCCGTCCATCATCTCGCGGTGGTACGGGTCGACGGACCAGTGGAGGTTCTCCACAAGGGCCGTGCCGGGGGCGGGTCGGGGGATGGGCGACTCGACGAAGCGGAAGTGGCCGGGGGTGGGGAAGCCGGTCGGGCGGGCGATCTGGTGCACGGCGAGCGCGGTGGTGGCGGTGGTGGCGGAGGCGGTGGTGGCTGAGGCGGGGCTGGATGCGGTCATGGGACGTGACCGTAGAGAGGAATGAGACGGCCGGGCAGAGGGTTGCGCTCATGGAACGACCGCATCCATGAAGCGTCCTCATACCCGCAGGTAGGAGCCCCCGTGACCGTGCCACTGACCGCGCCCCTGCCGAAGGCCGCACCCGCCGCCGCGGACCTCTCGCCGCAGGAGCTGCGCACCCTCGTGGCCGTCGCCGTCGAGGGCGGCTTCTCGGCGGCGGCCGGCACGCTCGGCATGACGCAGTCCGCCGTCTCCCACGCGGTGCGCGGCATCGAACGCAAGGTGGGCGCCGTGCTCTTCGAGCGCGGCCGGTACGGGGCGCGCCCCACGGCGGCGGGCACCCGGGCCGTGGCGCACGCGCGGCGGGTGCTTCGGATGCTGGACACGCTCGCCGCGGAGGCGCGTGGGGCCGGAGCGGGCGCCGACGGCGGCGACACCGTCGCGGGGCCGTTGCGCATCGCCGCCTTCCGCAGCGCGGCCCTGCATCTGCTGCCGCGCGCGCTGGAGGGGCTGGCCGCGCGGCATCCCGGGATCGAGCCGACGGTACGGGTGGTCAGGGAGGTCGGCCCCGGCACGGCGGGCGAGGTCGCCGAGGGGCGCGCGGACGTGGGGATCGCGACGATCGGTACGAGTTCGCCGGTGCCGCCGGGGCTGATCGGGGACGTACTCCTGGAGGAGCCGTACGCCCTGGTGCACCCGGCCGGCCATCCGGACCCGCGCTCGCTGCCGCTGGTCGACTGGACCGAGAACTGCTCGTCGTACACCCGGACTTGGTGGGCGGAGCAGGACTGGATCCCGTGCGCGACCGTCCGGGCGGAGGACGACGGAGCGGTGCTTTCGATCGTGAGCAGCGGACTCGGCATGGCCATCATGCCCGCGCTCTCACTGACACGCGCACCGCTCACCACCGAGATCACCGACCTCGGCCCCGAGCGGCCGACCCGCTCCGTCGGTTACGTCACGACGCCCGAACTGGCGACGACGATCGCGGTCCGCGCACTGATCAGAGAGCTTCGGGCGCTACGTCCGCTGGACGGTGGGTGGCCCTTGAACGGACCGTGGTCAACCGGCAGATGAACACCTGCCGGTTCGGCCGGGACCGGGCCCCCGCGTGGGTCCGTGGGCCCTGCGGATGGGCCCTGACCTGTACTTACGCTGCTGCCGCTCGGGGGCACGACGGCGTAGGGCGGGAGTACAGGTGCGCGACAGGCGGCAGCGTTACAGAGGGTGGAACGACAGATGGCGCGGCGGAAGATGGCGTGATCGAGGCCGGGGTGATCGAGGGCAGAGCGGCGCCGAGTACGCCGCGGTGTTCGGGGTCGTGGCCGCGATCATCGCCGCGATCGTCGGTCTGAGCCTGCCCGAGGAGGAGGCGACCGGGCTCAAGAGCGCGGTGTGCCGGGTACTGCACCCGCTGAGCGGGAACGAGGCGTGTGCCACCGGCGACTTCGCGGACGGCGGCGACGGGGGAGAGGGCGGCGGAGGCGGTGGCGAGGGCGGGGACCCCTTCGTACCCAACGGCGACCCGTTCGAGCCCACGAGGTGTCTGCTGTCCCAGGATCAGACCAAGACCACCGTCGTCGTCCAGATCTTCTTCATCAAGATCAGCAGCTCGGAGACGGTCAAGCTGCAGCAGTGGTCCGACGGCACCGTCACGCTGGAGCGGATCACCGAAGTGGGCGGCGGGGTCACGGCCAGCATCTCGGCGGGTATCCGTGGCCTTGAGGACTGGGGTGGCAGCGCCAAGCTGAGCGGTACGTATCTGGCGGGCAGCGGCAGCGGCGGGCAGTGGCTGTTCTCCGGGAACAAGACCGGTGACCCGCAGAAGGACCTGGAGCTGAACCTGGAGGACGCCAAGCAGTTCACCGAGTATCTGAAGGCCCAGGACGAGTGCAACTCCCGCCCCGCCGGGCCCCGTTCCTCCGAACTCGGGATGATCTGCGGCTACCACGCCAACAAGAAGAAGCCCGACCTGCCGCCGGAGAAGGCACCCGACGTCGACATCACCAAGACGTCCATCGAGGCCTCCGGCAACGTGAACTTCGGCGGAAAGTTCAAGGGCAACGGAAAGGGCGGAAAGGGCGGCAAGGACTCCGGCGACGGCCCCAAGGACCTCGGGAAGATATCCGGCGAGCTGGCCAACGGCACGATGACCGAGGACGTCGTCGTCATGCGCGCGCACACCGGGCCGAACGCCGGGAAGATCACCTTCGTCTACACCTTCACCGTCAAGGGCGCGGGCGGCGCGGGCGGGATCGCCACCGGCGAGCGGATGCAGCAGGTGGCGGTCACCTACGACGCGGCGACGTACGACCAGGAGGAAGAGGACGGCAAGGCGCACCGCCCGGAGAAGCTGGTGATCACCACCAGCGAGGAGGCCGGAGGGGGCGGCGGCGTCAAGGTCGAGGCGGGCGCCAACGCCGGCCCCGTGACGATCGATGTCGGCGGCGGTGGCGGATCCACCGAGTCGCAGATCCATACCGAGACGGCCGAACTCATCCTCGACAACGACGCCGACAGCGTCCTCGTCGAGGACTGGCTGCGCGGAAACGGCGACCAGCCCGCGAAGAACCCGCTGCCCTCCCCCACCGACGCGGCCAAGGTGCCGGGCCCGGACGCGAGCCCGCTCGAACGGCTGTTGCACGAGAAGGGAAGGCTCAGCAGGCTCGACTACAAGGCCAACACCGACTGGTGGAACGCCTCACTGGGTATCGGCTTCGGCATCTCCGCCGGGCAGTTCACCCTCGGGTTCAAGCTCTTCGGGATCGACATCACCCATGAGGAGAAGAACCAGACGATCACCGGCGACCCGACGTACGCGACGGGGCCGAAGAACGGCGGCGCCCGGCCCTGGGTCGAATGGAAGAACTGCAGCAAGGTCAAGCCGATCCCGACGTGAGGCGGGCAGCCGGTCAGGCAGTCGGGCAGTCGGTCGGCGTGTGCTGGCCGCGGAGGTTGTTCTCCGTGGCCGGGCCCGCCCCGTCAGCCTCGCAGCTCGGACAGGTCCTCGTCGCTGAGTACGAGGTCGCCCGCCGCGAGGTTCTCCTCCAGATGGTCGAGAGAGCCGGTGCCCGGAATCGCCAGGATCGACGGCGACCTCGCCAGCAGGGCGGCGAGCGCGACCTGCGCCGTGGTCGCGCTCAGGCGGGCCGCGACCTTGCCGAGCCGCTCGGTGTCGAGCGGGGTGCCGCCACCGCCGAGCGGGAAGTACGGCACGTACGCGATACCCGCCGCCTCGCACTCCGCGAGCAGCCCGTGGTCATCGGCGTACTGGTTCTGCACCGCCGTGACGGGTGCGACGGCACGGGCCTCCGCGAACTGGGCGGCATCGACATTGCTGACGCCCAGGTGCCGGATCAGCCCCTCCGCGCGCAGCTCGGCCAGTACCGCGAACCGTTCCGCGATCGACTCCCCGCCCGGCCCGGTCATCCCGCCCACCCGCAGATAGACCAGGTCGAGCCGGTCGAGCCCGAGGGCCCGCAGATCCGTCTCGACCAGGCCGCGGAGCTGGTCGGGCGTCGCCTGTCCGCTCGGCATACCGTTCGGTCCAGGCAGCGGGCCGACCTTCGTCGCGATCACCAGGCCGGCGGGGTAGGGGGCCAGCGCCGTACGGATCTGCTCGTTGGCCTGTACGGCTTCCCTGCCGTAGAAGCCGGCCGTGTCGATGTGGTTCACGCCCAGCTCCACGGCCCGCCGGAGCACCGCGATGCCGGTCTCGTGAGCGCGCGTCGGGCCGTCGAAGGTGCCTGTGGCCAGGCGCATGGCGCCGAAGCCGAGCCGGTTGATGGTCAGGTCTCCGCCGAGGGAGAAAGTCTTGATCGTCATGAGACCCATGCTGCGCGCGGTCGCGACGCCCGGCGAGCCGGTGGCAGCTTGGTGCCAGACTGAAGGAATGCGGAACGAACAAGTGTTTTCAGTGCAAGGAGACGCGGAGCTGGTCGCGCGGGCCGGGCATCTCTTCGAATCCGCACAGACCGAGTTCGTATGCGCGGCCCGGGACCTCAACACCTGGTCACAGCCAGAGGCCAGGGCGGTGATCGGGGCCCGGATGGCCGCCTCGGGTGCATCGGCCGCCTCGGGTGCCTCAGATGCCTCGGACGCACCGGGCGCCTCGGGCTTCATCACACGCAAGCTACTCAGCCCGGTCGCGCTCGCGGACGAGGAGGCCCGTGCCCACCTGCGGCAGGTGCGGCGTGCCGGGGCGCTCGTACGGATCAGCGGTTCGCGGCTGCCGCACGAGACCATCCTCATCGACCGACGGGTGATGATCCTCGCCGGCCGGGAGACCCCCACCGGCCGCGAGTACACCGTGACGACGTCGCGGACCCTGGTCGACGGCGTCCACTCGATGTTCCGGGCGATCTGGGACGCCGCCGTGGATCTCGACACCTACCTGAGCGGCGACGTCCCGCACCTCGACGCCGAAGCCCGCGTGATCCTCGCGGCGCTGGCCTCGGGCCGCACGGACGAATCGGCGGCCAAACGGCTCGGCGTCCCACTGCGTACGTATCGGCGGCGGGTGGCGGACCTGATGGTGAAGCTGGAGGCGGACTCCCGCTTCCAGGCGGGGCTGCGCGCGGGTGAGCTGGGGCTCACCCCCGTAGCGTCGCGTCGATCGCCGTGAGGTAGCCGGCCACCGGTCCCAGCGTGAGCAAACCACTGCCCGCGCCCGCGAGTTCGGCGGACGCGGGCAGCAGCCGCTCGCGCACGCGGGTGAGTGCGGCGCGGTCGGCGAGTGCCAGTGCCGCCGTCGCCTCCAGGCAGCAGCACGCCTCGTACAGCAGGTCGTGGGGCGGCTCCGGCAGGGCGTGCAGAGCGCGCAGCGCGGCGGAGTGGTCGCCTGCGGCCAGGGAGGCGAGCGGGGTGATCCAGGGGCGGTACGGTCCCCAGTCCGCCCGGAGGTCGACCGCCTCGCGCGGCGGGACACGGGGGCCGTCGGAGGAGTGCGGGGAGGTGAAGTGCAGGGAGAGCAGGGCGAGCGGCAGGATGCCGTGGGTCAGGCCCGGCATACCGGCGTCCGGCAGGCCGGTGGCGGCTCTCTCGTACGCCGACCTCGCCCCAGCGAGATCCCCCGACGCGGACAGGCGCAGCGCGCCGTACCACTGGGTGAAGACGCCCACCAGCGGGAGTTCGTGGCGCGCCGCCAGACGATCCGCGGCGGCGGCATGCGTGTCGGCCGCCGCGAAGTCGCCCAGGGCGCCGTACGCCTGAAGGCGGATCAGACGGCCGAGCACCTCGAAGGTCACCAGGCCGTGGCGGGCGCCCAACTCGACCAGTTCCGCGCCGATTTCGGATCGGCGCGGTGCGAGGCCCGCGCGGGTGAAGGACTGCATGAACGTCCCGTTCAGCGCGAACGCCAGCAGCGCCGGGTCGTCGAGGCGGCGCGCGATCGTCTCCGCGCGCCCCGCCGCCTGGGGGCCGCGTGAGGAGTGCGAGCCGCGCATCTCCACCGCGACGGTGGCGAGCAGCCGGCAGCGCACCGCGTCGTACGTACCGCGCCCGTCGGGCGGCGGCAGCGCGGCCAGGGTGCGCTCGGCGGCGGCGACGATCCGCCGCGCCAGTTCCGGATCGTCGCCGCGCGTCCAGATCGCGGGGACGTCGAAGGCGCCGATCACCCGGCCGGTCAGCTCCGGGTCGCCGAACTCCTCGGCGGCGGTGATCGCCGCGAGCCGGTGTTCGCGCGCGGCCGTCAGCCCGCCGCCACCGGTCACCGCGAGGTCGCGGAGCAGGCCGACCGTCGTCTCCAGGCGGGCGCGGGCGCCCGCCGCGACCGTGCGGTCGTACGCGGCGGCGGCCCGCGTCCACAGTTGTGCCGCCGCCTCGGTGGGGCCCGCGGTGCCGTCGATCGCCGGATCCTGCGCCAGCATGTCCGCCTCCAGCCGCCGCAGCCCCGGCCCCGGATCGAGCCCGAGCTGTTCCACCAGCGTCGACCGGGCCCGGCGCAGGACCGCGAGCGCGTCCCCCTGGCGGCCCGTCCGGTACAGCGCCAGCGCCAGCAGCCGCCACGCGTCCTCGCGCCAGGGATGGTCGGCCAGGTGCGCGTCCAGGTCGGGGACCGCGTCGGCGGCGAGGCCGACGGCCAACTGCGCCTCGGCCCGGCGCTCGACCGACCGGAGCCGCAGTTCGGCCAGGCGGGCGCGTTCGCCCCGTACCCACTCCTCCTGCGCGAAGTCGGCGTACGCGGGCCCCCGCCACAGCTCCAGCGCCTCGTCGAGCCGCCGCAGCGCTTGCGCGGGCGGCAGCTTCGCCGCCTCGCCGACGGCCGTCTCGAAACGCCAGGCGTCGACGGCGTCCGGCCCGGCGCGCAGCGCGTATCCGGGGCCGTCGGTGACCAGCAGCCGGGCAGGGGTACGGGGCGGACGGTCCGGTTCCAGGGCACGGCGGAGCGCGGCGACGAAGGTCTGTACGGCGCCGACCGCGCCGGACGGCGGCGGATCCTCCGTCCACAGGTCGGCGACCAGCCGGCCGACGGGGACGACCCGGCGGCGGGCGACGATCAGGCGCGCCAGTACGGCACGGTGGCGCGGGCCCTTGAGGGCGATCGGGCCGTCCCGGCCCTCGGCGGTCACGGGGCCGAGCACACCGAACAGGACCTGTGCCATCCGCCCTCTTCCGTCGCTCTTCGAGCGTGCTGACCGACTGCTGATTCGAGGCCCGCACGCTGGAAGCCACGCAGCTCGAAGCTACGCACGCCACCCTACGAAAGAGCGCACCATGCACCCCACCATCCCCGGCTTCACCTACCAGCGCGTCCCGGTCGCCGACGACGTCACCCCCGACATCACCCCCGACATCACCCTCAACGTCGCCGTCGGAGGCTCGGGCAGCCCGGTCGTGCTCCTGCACGGCTTCCCGCAGACCCACCTCATGTGGCGGCACGTCGCCGTCGAACTCGCCGCCCACCACACCGTCATCTGCCCCGACCTGCGCGGTTACGGCGCCAGCGACAAGCCGGCCGCCGTGGAAGGCGTCACGTACGCCAAGCGCACCATGGCCGCCGACACCGTCGCGCTCGCCCGTGCCCTGGGGCACGACCGGTTCGCGCTGGTCGGACACGACCGGGGCGCCCTCGTGGCGATCCGCGCGGCCCTCGACCACCCCGAGGTGATCACCCATCTCGCCTCGCTCGACGTCCTGCCCACGCTGGACACCTGGGACGTCATGCACGGCACGGGCGCGGCCGTCGGCTTCCACCTCTATCTGATGGCGCAGCCGCCCGGCCTGCCCGAGCGGATGATCAGCGCCAGCGCCGACGCCTTCTTCGGCCACTTCCTCGACATCTGGACGCGCGACCCGCGGGCGATTCCGCCCGAGATCCGGGCCGAGTACCTGGCGGCCTCCCGCGCGGCCGTCCCGTCCATCGTCGCCGACTACCGCGCCTCCGCCGGGATCGACGTCGCCCACGACCAGGCCGACCGCGACGCCGGGAACCAGCTGCGGATGCCGGTCTCGGTCCTCCAGCAGGACTGGGGTACGGCCCTGGGCTTCGACGCCGCCGCGCGCTGGCGCGCCTGGGCACCCGACCTGCGGCACACGACCGTCTCGAGCGGCCACTTCATGGCCGAGGAGGCGCCGGGAGAGGTCGTCGAGGCGGTACGGGACCTCCTCACCCGCTGAGGGCGCGGCGGCGCGGGCGGCCGCACATCCGGCACCCCACATCGGGCGCCCCACCCGTCCGCCCCCCTTCCCCACCCGTCACCCCACCCGCAGCGCCCCCAGCAACCGCCCCAGCGCGGCCCTCGTGTCGGTCAGGTCCGCCGGGTCCGTCGAGGTCGCCAGCCACAGCGCCGCCTCGTTCATCGCGCCCGACAGCAGGTGCGCGAGCGGCGCCACCGGCTGTGCGGCGATGACGCCCTCGGCCACGAGCCCGGCCAGCGCCTCCGTCAGATGGCGGGCCGACGACGCCTCGTCCATCGCCCGCCACTCGGTCCAGCCCAGTACGGCGGGCCCGTCGACGAGCATGATCCGCTGAATGTCGGGCGCGGTCGTCGCGGTGATGAACTCCTGGCAGCCCGCGACCAGTTGCTCCCAGGAGTCGTCCCGCGCGTCGGCCGCCTCCGCGACACGGGCGCCGACCTCCTCCTGGACGTCCTTCAGTACGGCACGGAAGAGGGCGGTCTTGCTGTCGAAGTGGTGGTAGAGCGCGCCCTTGGTCACACCGGCGGCGGCGACGATCTCCGCGAGGCTCACCGCGCCGTAACCGACCTCCGCGAAGAGCCTCCGGCCCTCGCGCAGCAGAGCCTGCCTGGTCTGCTCCCGCTGCCGGGCCCGGGTCCCCTGCTCCTGCGGCATCGCGTCCCTCTCCAGTTTGACGTACTCAAGGTATGTGAATAGCGTTGTTCGCGTACCAAAGGTATGCGAAAGGAATCCGTCATGCGGCTGACCAGCTTCTATCCCGTGATCGCCACCACGCGACTCCAGGAATCACGCGACTTCTACATCCGGCTGCTGGGTTTCGAGACGACGTTCGAGGCCGACTGGTACGTGAGCCTGCGGCGGCCGGGGCCCGTCCCGTACGAGCTCGCGCTCCTCGATCCCACCCACCCGACGGTGCCCGCGGGGTACGGCAAACCGGTTCAGGGGCTGCTCCTCAACTTCGAGGTGGCGGACGTGGACGCGGAGTGGGAGCGGCTCGTCCACGGCGAGGGGCTGACCCCCGTACTCAAGCTGCGCAGTGAGGACTTCGGACAGCGGCACTTCATTGTGGCCGACCCCAGTGGGGTGCTGATCGACTTCATCACGCCGATCGAACCGATCGGGGAGTTCGTGCAGCAGTACGTCGGCGCGGGCGCGGGCGCGCTGTAGGCCCTCGGAGTCGTACGACGCGCGAAGGCTCCGACCGGGACACAGGGTCCGGTCGGAGCCTTCGTGAGCGTCGGGTCAGCTCTGCGGCGGGCGGTCGTCGCCCGGCGTGGGCCGGTCCTGGGAGCCGAGTTGCTCGTTGAGCTTCTCCTGGGCGGTGTCGACCTGGCTCTTGTACTTGTTGCCGGTCTTCCTGTCGACGGCGTCGCCGGCCTTGTCGACGCCCTTTCGCACGGTGTCCTCGCGGCCCTTGACCAGACCCTTGAGCTTGTCGAGCATCGACATGACTCGTCCTCCCTTGTGGGGTTCACTCCCAGCATCGGGGCGTGTGTCGTATCCCGCATCCGGGCGGTGACAAAGCGCATGGAACGGCAGGTAAGCGGCCCATTTCGCGGCGGTCTCCGGGCAAAGTCCGGACCCCGAGGCTGCGCGCCGGCCCCGGGAGTCGCACTCTTGACCGTATGAGTGACGCACCGATCGTCGTACACCGGCCGTCCGGGACGGGCGGCCGGCGGGTCACTGTCCGCGGCCGGATCATGGGACTCGCGCACAACGACGACCATCTGATCGAATTCCTCCGGCTCGCCGGGCTGCCCGACGCGTGGGAACTGCTCGACGACCCCTCCTGGGTGGAGTGGCAGGGCGGGCAGCCGCACGAGTACGGCTCCGAGTGACGAACCGGCCCGGACAGGAGCCGCTCAGGTCGGCTGCCGCTGCTCCGCCACGATCGGCGTCAGCTGCGTGAGCGTGTCGATCCGCCAGTCCGCCGCCGCGACGACGTCCGGATCGTCCGCCGACAGATAACCCCAGTGGCCGCGCCGCAGATGCGCCGCCCGCAGGCCGGCCCGCTGGGCGGGGAACAGATCGTTCATGGGGTGGTCACCGACGTACAGAATCCGTTCCGGCGCGGTGTCCGCCGCCTCCACGACACGGGCGAAGAACTCCCCCGACGGCTTGGCGACCCCCCACTCGTCGGACGTGACGACCAGATCGGCCGGCAGATCGAGGCCCCGCAGCAGCTCACCGGCCTTGACGCTCTGGTTGCCGGCGATGATGACGCGTACGCCGAGCTGGTGCAGACCGGCCAGGGCGGGCCGTACGTCGGGGTAGAGGTCGGACTCGTCCAGGTGCTCGCCCCGGCCCGCGGCCTCTCTGGCCCGGTACGCCTCGCCGACATCTATGCCCGGCTTGATGAGACGGAGGGCGTCGGCGTTGTCCCTGCTCTGGGTGGTGACGGCGCCGACCAGCGCGGAGATGGTGTGGCGGGGGATGCCGAGCCAATCGGCCCAGGAAGCCCAGTAGCGGTCGTCGCGGACGAGAGTCTCGCCGACGTCGAACACGATGGTTTCGATCACCGGGGTAAGCGTAGGTGCTGCGGGGCTCCGGATGGGGGCGGTACGAGGTCGTGGGGCACACGCTCTGCCGATTGTCAGTGGCTGGCCGTAGCCTTACTCCATGTCAGCTTCCTCTGATGCCAGCGTTCCCGTCCGTCCCGCCGCCGTCGTCAACGCGGAGATCCGTGCCCTGTGGGCGCGTGCGGGCCGGGCGCTGTCCACCGCCGAGCAGGAGGAGTATCAGCGGCTGCTGGTCGAGTGGGCCGCGTCGGTCCGGGCCGATGTGGTGGAGGCCGCTTAGGCCGATCGGGGCCTCAGGAGGCGGCCGGGCCGGTAAATGGAGATGATCTTGGTCCGGATGGCGTAATGTTGCATTCAACGGCGCGGGGTGGAGCAGCTCGGTAGCTCGCTGGGCTCATAACCCAGAGGTCGCAGGTTCAAATCCTGTCCCCGCTACTGGAAAAAGACGAAGGCCCGGATCCACTGGATCCGGGCCTTCGTCGTACCCGCATGTCCAGGGCGCGCCCGCATCGGCGCCGGATCGCGGCTTGACCTTTACGTAACGTCAAGATTTAGCGTTCCGGTCATGGAGTGGTCGATCCAGGACATCGCGAAGAAGGCCGGCACGACGAGCCGCACGCTCAGGCACTACGGCGAGCTGGGACTGCTGGCCCCGAGCCGGGTCGGCGGCAACGGTTACCGCTACTACGACCAGGACGCCCTCGTCCGGTTGCAGCGGATCCTGCTGCTGCGTGAACTCGGCCTCGGCCTGCCCGCGATCGCCGAGATCCTCGACGGCCAACAGGACACGGCCGCCGCCCTGCGCACCCATCTCGCGCTGCTCGAACAGGAGCGGGCGCGCGTGGGACGTCTGATCGCGTCGGTGCGGACCACTCTCCACAAGACCGAGAGGGGAGAACAGCTCATGGCCGAGGAAATTCTCGACGGCTTCGATCACACCCGGTACGAGCAGGAGGTGACGGAGCGATGGGGCCGGGAGGCGTACGAGCGGGGGGACCGCTGGTGGCGGTCGCTGAGCGAGAGCGAGCGCCGGGAGTTCATGGACCTGCACGAGAACATCGCCCGCGACTGGGGGCAGGCCAAGAAGGACGGTCTCGCCGCCGACGGCGATCGGGCCCAGGCCATCGCCGCCCGGCACTGCGACTGGCTGTCGACCACCACGAGCCCTTCCAGGTCGTACGTCATCGGTGTCACCGCGATGTACGTCGACGACGCGCGCTTCGGCCGTAACTACGACAAGTACGCGGAGGGCGCGGCCGTCCTCGTACGGGACGCGATGAAGGTGTACGCCGAGCGCCACCTCACCGACTGACGATCCGCCCCACCAGGCCGATTTCCCGGCCCACCACCGGCCCACCACCGGCCCACCACCGGCCGGCTGCCGCCCCGCCCCCGGTCACCGCACTGGCCCACCGATAGCCCAGTCGGTCGACGGCGGGTAGCCGCCCGGCGCGTGAGGGGCCAGCCTAGGGAGGGCGCGGTACCGTCCGCAGCCGTCGACGGACCGGGCAGGAGACCACTGGTGGGGCAGAGAGACAGCGGAGACGACGGGACGGCGGGCGGCGGCGGGGACGACGGCCGCCGTCCCGCCGAGAGTGCTGTCCGCCGTCCCGGCCTGTCCAGCAGGCTCCGTGGTTTCGGCAACAGCGCCCGGCGCGGCTTCCGCCGTGGCTTCGAGCGCGCCGACGCGGGCTTCCGCCGGGCGGACTCCCGCCCGGCCGCCCCGGTCCCGCCGGCCTTCGACCCGGACGATCCCACCTGGGACGGCCTGTCCTCCGTCGACAAGCACCCCGCGGGCTTCGGTCCCGACGACCCCCGTCCGGCCGGGCGGGGGCGCGGCCGGCACGCGGCCCGGCCGGCGCATCCGATCGTGGAGATCCTGCCCGGCCTGATCATCGTGGCGGGAATCGTCCTGGACCAGGCGACCCCGACCGCCATCACCGCTTCCCCGCTCTACGCGGCGGCGCCGCTGGTCGCCGCCCCGTTCTTCTCGTTCCTGCGCACCCTTGTCATCGGCATCTTCGCCACCGTCGCCGTCGTCGGGCTGCACTTCCTCAACGACACGGTGACCGGGGTCGAGACGGTCACCGAATCGCTGACCGTCTTCACGGTCTCCGTTCTCGCGCTGGCCATCAACGGCGTCGTACGCCGCAGCGGCGAACGCCTGGCCTCGGCGCGCGTCATCGCCGAGGCCGCCCAGCGGGCCGTCCTGCCGACGCCCGCCGCCCGGATCGGCGGGCTCCATGTCGCCGCGCGCTACGAGGCGGCGGAGGAGGGGGCGTTCATCGGCGGTGACCTGTTCGCCGTCCAGGACACGGAGTACGGGGTACGGCTGGTGGTCGGCGACGTACGCGGCAAGGGCATGGGCGCCGTCGAGACCGTGGCCGTCGTCATCGGCGCCTTCCGTGAGGCCGCCGAGCAGGAGCGGTCGCTCGAAGGGGTCGCGCAGCGGCTGGAGCGGGCGCTGGCGCGCGAAGGCACCCGGCGGGACGGGATCGACCTGTTCGAGGGTTTCACCACCGCCGTACTGGCCGAGATCCCGCACGTCGAGGGCATGGTGCGCGTGGTCAACCGGGGGCACCCGGAGCCGCTGCTGCTCGCCCCCGACGGCGGGCTGACCGTGCTGGCCCCCGCCGATCCGGCGCTGCCGCTCGGGATGGGCGAGCTGGGGACCTGGCCGGACCGCGCGGACGAGGTCCCGTACGAGTCCGGGGCGACGCTGCTCCTCTACACCGACGGGCTCACCGAGGCGCGCAACACTGCGGGTGTCTTCTACAACCCGCGCGAACGGCTCGCGGGACGGATCTTCCCCGGCCCCGACGAGCTGCTCGACGCGATCGTCGGGGACGTACGGCTGCACACCGGCGGCGGCAGTACGGACGACATGGCGCTGCTGGCCGTCAGCCGGCCCACCCCGCGACAGCCGGAGCGGCGCCGGACGATGCCCGTCGTGCCGTGACTCGATCGCGTCGTGACCCGTCATGGCCGGACGGGACACGGCGTGCCGTGCGCCGTCATCTCGCCCGCCACGCTGCGTAGTTGAGGCGCACCACTCCGCATAACATTTGACGCACCGTCAGTTCGAGTGTGTGATCGCACACGGCCCGAAGGGCGATCAACTCGCCCGATTCCACCCGCTTGTGTCCCGGTTGGTCCAGGCCGCGTCCGCTAACGATCACCCGGAACAGCTTGGAATAAGCCCCGGTCGTCTATTAACGTTCGATAACGCAGCGCGGTTGTCCCAGCCGTCGAAGAGACGGCACCGTGCGCACGCGCCGAATTCCGCAAGGAAACCGGGGAACCACCAATTGGGGTGAATCGGGCGTCTCTTGCTGCCTCGTGCGGCGAAGAACGCTCGTAGGAGACCTTCCTGCTCCGAACCCGTCAGCTAACCCGGTAGGCGAGAAGGAAGGAAAGGAGAGCGCCCCAGTGGCGTCCAACAGGCCTGCCCCCGAAGCCTCAGCCCCGGTCCATTTCGGTCCCGGGAGCCGGTTCGCCGGTACCGATCGCGCCGACGACGAGGCGAACAGGGGCTGGGAGGAGTGGAATCCCACCGCGGACTCCATCCGTCCCGTACGCGGCAAACACCGTGTCGCCAAGCAGCGCAACGCTCTCGCCCGCAGCTCCACCGTCCTCGGAGTAGGCGTCATCGCCGCGGTCGGCGCGGGAGGCATAGCCTCCGCGCAGGACAAGCCGGCGGTCTCGATATCACTTCCCGACGCGCTCTCGGACAGTTTCCCCGACGCCAAGTCTCTTCCCGGTGTCGGGTCTTTCATGTCCGACGGCGACGACAAGAGTGACGAGACACCCTCTCCGCTCACCACGGCCGGCCTCACCGCGGCGGACGCCCAGCAGGGCACCACCGACTCCGGCGAGGCGCTGCGCGCCCGCATCCTCCAGCAGGCGGAGCAGCAGCAGGCCGAGGCCGACGCCGCCCAGAAGGCGAGCGCCGAGAAGGCCGCCGCCGAGAAGGCCGCGGCCGAGGCGAAGAAGCAGCAGACCGACGCCAAGGAGAAGGCCGCCGAGGAGAAGCGCAAGGCGAAGGAGGCGGCCGAGCGCAAGGCCGAGAAGGAGCGCCTGGAGAAGCTGGCAGCCAGCTTCTCGCTTCCCACCTCCTCGTACACGCTCACCTCTACGTACGGCCAGAGCGGCTCCATGTGGTCCTCCGGCCAGCACACCGGCCTGGACTTCGCCGCCCCCACGGGCACGCCCGCCAAGGCCGTCCACAGCGCGACCGTCAAGTCGGCCGGCTGGTCGGGGTCGTACGGCTACCGCGTGGTGCTGGAGCTCGATGACGGTACGGAGATCTGGTACGCCCACCTGTCCTCGATGACCGTCGCCGCCGGCCAGAAGGTCACCACCGGCGAGACCGTCGGACGCGTGGGAGCCACCGGCAACGTCACCGGTCCGCACCTGCACCTTGAGGTGCACACCGCGGGCGGCAGCGGGATCGACCCGCTGAGCTGGCTCCGCAGCAAGGGACTCACTCCTTAAAAGAACAGGTCGAGCCTCCTAGCTCCGATACGGGTTGTAGCCGCCGTAGTCGATGTACGGCGGCGGAGTCCACACCCGCCCCGTCGCCCGCGCCGCGTACGCCAGCGCGGGCGACGCCATTTCCCGGCGCTGCCACATGTGGTGCAGCAGCTCCTGCTCGCGCTCGGCGAAGTCCGGGTCCGCCGCGCCGCGTCCCGCCCGGTGGCGCAGGAACGCGAGGGCGGTCGCGAACGCCTGGTACTCGCGGACCGTGCGGGCCGCCGCAGGCCCGTACGTACGGCCCGCGACATCGCGCGCCGTCGAGCGCGCCCGCATCGAGGACAGCGCGAGCGGTTCGGTCTCGCCGAGCCAGCCGGCCGCCGCGTACGCGGGCAACTCGGCCGAGACCGTGCGCAGTTCGCGCTGCCGGCTCCATATCGCCAGCCAGGTGAGCAGGGCGAAGGCGGGGACCATGAAGGCCGCGTACACCGCGTAGAAGCCGTACGGGCCGAACAGTGACGAGGAGCCGTTCCACAGCGCGTGCGTGCCCATGGCGAGCGTGAGGCCGAGCACCGGCAGCAGCCAACGGCGCACGCGCTGGCGGCGCGTGGCGAGGGCGGCGACGCCGAAGCCGATGCCTGTCAGGACCGTGAACAGCGGATGGGCGAACGGCGACATCACGACCCGTACGAAGAAGGTCGCCGCGGTCACGGACGCGAGGCCCGAGTTGCCGATCTGCTGGTCCTCGCCGAAGGCGTTGCCGAGATAGAGGATGTTCTCGGTGAAGGCGAAGCCGGTCGCGGTGAAGCCGGCGACGACGACCCCGTCCACGAGACCGGTGAACGACTTCCGCCGGAAGAGGAAGATCAGCAGGATCGCGGCGGCCTTCGCGCTCTCCTCGACGATCGGCGCCACCACCGTGGCCCCCAGGGACTCCGCGCCGGTGGGGTCGGCGGTGGCGGTGGCTATCCACTGGGTCGCGAAGGAGTTCGCCGTGATCGCCACGAGGGCGGCGGCGCAGGCGCCCCAGGCGAAGGCGAAGATCAGATTCCGCCAGGGCCCCGGCTCGACCCGGTCCAGCCAGCGGAAGGCCGCCATCAGCAGCGGCACGGGCAGGGTCGCCAGACCGAGGCCGACGAGAAAGCCCTGCGTGCCGGTCTGTTCCCGGACGAGCGACAGGATCAGCAGACCGCAGATGGCGAGCAGGATGATCACCGCGCCCGCGCGCACCGCCGGGTGCCGCCAGAACGAGCGGTGCGGCCGGTAGCGCCAGCGGGCCCGCTCCGGCACGGCGGCCCACATGTCACCGAGCTGCTGTTGCTGCTCGAACGCGGGGATCGCCGGGTGCGGGTACGGGTGCGGGTTCGGATACGGCTGCGAGTGCGGGAGCGGAGGGATGTGCGGAGGGGCGTGCGGCGGTGGTCGGGACGGTTCGGACACCTTCTGACCCTAACGAGCGCCACCGACATCCCGCGACGGCGCCCGTTCGGTCCCGGCCGACGTCCTACTCGGCCGGAACGCCGTCCGGAACGCCGTCCTCCGCGACGCCGTCCGCGACGTCCTCCGCGACGCGTCGGAAGACCAGGTCGCGTACGGCATGCCCCTTGTCGAGGCCCTGGCCCTCGAACCGCGTGAGCGGCCGGAAGTCGGGCCGCGGCGCGTAACCGTCGTCCGGGGCGGTGTTCTCGAAGGCGGGGTGCGCGGTCAGCACGTCGAGCATCTGCTCGGCGTACGGTTCCCAGTCGGTCGCGCAGTGCAGTACGGCACCGGGCCTCAGCCGGGGCGCGGCCAGGTCGAGGAACTCGGGCTGGATCAGCCGCCGTTTGTGGTGGCGCGTCTTGGGCCACGGGTCGGGGAAGTAGACACGTATCCCGGCCAGCGAACCGGGCGCCAGCATCTCCCGGAGCAGGATGATCGCGTCGCCGTTGGCCACCCGGATGTTGGACAGCCCGTTCCGCTCGGCGAGACGCAGCAGATTGCCCTGCCCCGGCGTGTGGACGTCGGCGGCGAGAATCCCGGTGCCCGGGTCGTCGGCGGCCATCCGCGCGGTCGCCTCGCCCATGCCGAAGCCGATCTCCAGGACGACCGGCAGCCCGCCGAGGAGCGCGTCGAGATCGAGCACCCGCTGTCCGTCGATGTCCAGGCCCCAGGACGGCCACAGCCGCCGCAGGACATCGGCCTGGCCGGTCGTCACCCGGCTGCGGCGCGGCTGGAAGCTGCGGATACGGCGCTCGAAGTGCGATCCGGCGGGGTCGGCGGCCGGTCCCGAGCCCTCGGGGAACATCCGGGACCAGGGGTGGGCGTCGTCGGCGCGCGCCCCGTCACCATCGCGGTCACGGTCGCTGTTCACGTTCATCTGGGTCTCGGACACGTCTTCTCGGGCACGTCGAAGCGGACAGGATCCTGACCGATTCTACGGACCTAGACCCCGTCGGCGTCCTTCAGCATCGTCAGCGCCCGCCTCGCCACCTCGCGGCCGATCGGGAGCGCGGCCGTCGCCGCCGGCGACGGGGCGTTGAGCACGTGCACCGTGCGCGGGGACTCCTGGATCAGGAAGTCGTCGGCCAGCGTGCCGTCCCGCAGCACCGCCTGGGCGCGCACCCCGGCCGTCGCGGGGCGCAGGTCCGCGTCCGTCACGGCGGGCAGCAGCCGGCGTACGGCGGTGGCGAAGGCGCGCTTGGACAGCGAGCGGCGCAGCTCGCCCGCGCCGTAACGCCAGTGTCTGCGCGCTATCCGCCAGGAGCCGGGCCAGCCGAGTGTGCCCGCCAGCTCACGGGGGCGCACGGCGGACCAGGAGTAGCCCTCCCTGGCCAGTGCGGGCACCGCGTTGGGGCCGACATGCACGCCGCCGTCGACGCCGCGCGTCAGATGCACCCCCAGGAACGGAAAGGCCGGATCCGGCACCGGATAGACAAGTCCGCGGACCAGACCGGGCCTGGCCAGTTCGAAGTACTCGCCGCGGAACGGGACGATCCGCATGCCCGGGTCGTCGCCCGTCAGCCGTGCCACCCGGTCGCACTGAAGCCCCGCGCAGTTGACGAGGGCGCGGGCCCTGACCACCTCTCCGGAGGACGTACGCACCGCGACACCCCAGGCCCGCCGGTCGATGACGGTGACCTCGGCGCCGTACCGCACGGACGCGCCCGACGCCTCGGCCGAGTCGGCGAGCCGCGCCGCGACGGCCCCGAAGTCGCACACCCCGGTCGTGCCGACGTGGATCGCGGCCAGACCGCGCACCTCCGGCTCGTACTCCATGATCTGCGCCGGGCCCAGCTCCCGCACCGGGATGCCGTTCTCCCTGCCGCGCTGGACCAGGGCGTGCAGCCGGGGCAGCTCGTCGCGGCCGGTGGCGACGATCAGCTTGCCGGTGACCTCGTGCGCGATGCCGTACTCCGCGCAGAACTTGACCATCTCGGCGGCGCCCTTGATCGCGTAACGCGCCTTGAGGGAGCCGGGGCGGTAGTACACACCGCTGTGGATGACTCCGCTGTTGTGGCCCGTCTGGTGCCGCGCCGGGCCCGGTTCCTTCTCCAGGACCGTCACACGGGTGCCGGGCGCGGCCCGGGTGAGGGCGTAGGCCGTCGACAGACCGACGATGCCGCCGCCGATCACCAGCACGTCGCAGTCGTAGCCGTGCCGGTAGCCCTGCCCGTAGCCACGGCCGCTCACGCGACCCGAGCCGTCTTTCATCACCCGCGCAACCTCCCACCCCGATAGTGCACTGGCCCACTGACAATGCCCTTAAACCACCGAGGTACCACGCGTGTCCCGCATCGTTCACCAAGCATTACGGCGGCGGTCCCACCACCGGCGCATACGGCCACCGGCGTGTAGGGCCCCACCGGCCCGTACGACTTACGCCGGCGCCACCAGCAGCGGGCGTGCCCGCTCCCGCAGCTCCGCGACCCGTGGCTCGTCGCCGTACGGCTCAAGGCGGTGCAGCAGGTCCCGTACGTACTCCGTGGTGCGCGCCGACGAGATCCGCCCGGCCACCTCCACGGCACGGGTCCCCGCCGCGCACGCCGCGTCCAGATTCCCGGACTCCAGCTCGGCGACCGCGCTCACCACCAGGCGCAACCCGTGCGACCGCGCGAACTCCTCGGTCGGCCGCGACAGCGCCTGCTCCGTGAAGCGCCGCATCTGCCGAGGCGCCTTCAGATCGCGGTAGCACTCGGCGGCGTCGGCGGCGAAACGGTCGTACGAGTAGAAGCCCAGCCAGCTGGGATCCGCGTCGCCCGCCCGCGAACGCTCCAGCCAACCCTCGGCCGCCTTCAGCGCCGCTCCGGCCGCCGCCGCGTCGCCCGCCTTCGCGTGCGCGCGCGCCTCCACCAGCCGGAAGAAGCTCATCGTGCGCGCCGTCGCGAGGCCCCTGTTGCGTTCGAGCGCGGCCTGGGCCAGGTCGACGCCCTCGTCGGCGAAGCCCCGGTAGGTCGCCTGGAGGGACATCGAGGCCAGGACATAGCCGCCGAGCGGCACGTCGGCCGCCGCGCGGGCCAGGCGCAGCGCCTGGATGTAGTAGCGCTGCGCGGCCTCCTGCTGACCGGTGTCGAAGGCCATCCACCCGGCGAGCCTGGTCAGTTCGGCGGTCGCGCCGAAGAGTCCGCGGCCGACCTCGTCGCTGTACGCGGCGAGCAGCAGCGGCGCCGCGTCGACCCGCAGACACTCGGGCACCATCGACGAACGCCAGTCCCCGCCGCCGTACTTGGAGTCCCAGCGCCGGGCGTCGGCCGCCGCCTCGCGGAGCTTGGCGACATCGCTGTGGCCCACGCGCAGCGGCGAGACCTCGCCGCCGTCGGCCCCCGGAGGGCCCGTGGGGGCCGCGGTGCCGGGTGGGAGGGGCGACGCGGGCGGACCGGTCAACCCGGGTCCGCCGTGCGCCGCGTGCGCTCTCCGTGCCGCCTCGGCCATCGCCGCGTCCCGCGCGACGGACGAGTCGGCGGGCGATATCAGCCACCGTGAGGCGGGCGTGGCATAGGCGCTGACCGCGAAGGAACCGGCCAGCGACTGCCAGATGCCGCCGCTGCCCGCCCGCCGGCCCGCCAGGTCCAGCCGGTACAGATCGGTCGCCGACCGCACCGCCTCACCCACGTCGCGAGGGAAGGCGAGACCCACCTCAGGCGCCGGATCGGCGTCGGCCAGGCCGATTTCGTGCAGTGGTACGGGACGGCCCAGCTTGGCGCCGATGGCCGCGGCGATCAGATGGGGCGCCGCACCCTGCGGAACCATCCCCTTCGAAACCCACCGCGCCACCGACGTTTTGTCGTATCGAAGCGTCAGACCGCGCTGCGACCCGAGGTCGTTGACCCGCCGGGCGAGACCGGCGTTGCTGATTCCCGCGAGGGCGAGAACGGTGCCGAGCTTCTCGTTCGGCCCGCGTAGCTCCCTGGACATGCGCCACCCCTCGACACACAGACGGCCGCCCCGCCGACTCCTCTTGTGAGGAACCCCGTGGCATTCGTAAACCCAGCGTAGTTCGCCGCATCCCCACCGTTAAGGGGCGGAGGTCCGGATGGCGGGATTGTTGTCCGTACGCGAGTACGCGCAAAACTCGCCCCGACTCGAACGTGCTCCGGGTGTGTGGCCGTGCGCCCGGCCGTGCGCTCTTGGCCAAAAGAGGCCGTGAGCGCTTCCATGAGTGCTGCGTGGGTCGGCCCACTGCGTACTGGAACCAGTGGGCTGGGGGACACCGCCGCCTCATTTCCCCGCGGGTGGCGGATCGGTCCGGGAGGCGAAGGCGCCTCCCGGACTGTACGTTCGCCGACGTTCTGTCGGCCGATCAGGCTCGGAGATTGGCTGAATGCTGCCTGTCCGACCTGAGCCCCTCACCGCCCCAATTGTCCTTTGCCAGGGGCGCATTCGCATTTCGCGCTCCCTCGCCGGGTCCCCTCCTGTGTGCCGTTGTCGTGGCAGCATGTTCATGAACGACCGATGACAACGGGTACGACTCTTGATCCACAGGCTGTGGAGGCGGCGATGCGCTGGTTGGTGGGGTGGAGCAGTATCGCCGCGAGCTTCGGCACGGCGGGAGCCGTGGGCGATCAGTCCGAGGGCCGGTCGGTCCACCCCGTCGGATCCCAACTCCTGTGGGGCGACCCGGATCCGCTGTGGGCCGTGGGCGACTGGCGCGACGACGAAGTACGTGTCGTCAGCGTCGACGCCTTCACCCGGCTCGCCGTGTTCGGCTGCTGCGGAGCCACCGACGAACAGCTGAAGCTGGGCCTGTTCGCCGCGCGCGGCGGCGCCCTGCGCCATCTCACCGCCTGGCCGGGCAGCTACACGGCGGTCGCGCAGATCGGCCGCCGGATCACCGTCGCGGGCGATCTGGCGGGCGCCAGACCCGTCTTCCACACCCCCTGGGCGAACGGCACGGCCTACGCCACCGCCGCCCTCCCGCTCGCCGACCTCATCGAGGCACAGCTGGACATCGGGCACCTGGCCGCGCTGCTCGCCTGCCCCGAGACCCCCGAAGCGCTGCGCGACTCCACCCCGTACGCGGGCGTCAAACGCGTCCCGCCCGGCCACGCCCTCGTCCTGCGCGAGGGCTCCCGCGAGATCACCGGGTACGAACAGGTCGCCTCACTCGCCGTCGCCGCGCCCCAGGTCGACCCCGAACGGGCCGTCGAGGGAGTCAGGGACGCCCTCGTCGAAGCCGTACGGGCCAGACTCCTGGCGCCGCGCCACGCCCCCGAGACCGCGCGGCCCGACCCCGGGCCCGTGCCCGGCATGGGCCCCGCCGACCGGCGCGCCGCGCGCGGCGGACCCGTCCCCGGCATCGGCGCCGACCTGTCGGGCGGCAGCGCGTCCGGCACGCTCGCGCTGCTCGCCGCCGGACTGCCGGGCGCGCCCGGCACCGTCCTCGGCCATGGCACCGGCGCCGGCGAACGGCTCCTCGCCGTCACCTTCAACGACCTGGTCACCGGCGGGCGCGAGGCCGAGCTGGAACGGGCCCGCGCCATGGCCTCCAACCCCCGGCTGCACCACGTGGTCGTCGCGGCGGGCGAAGAGGCCCTGCCGTACGCCGAGTTGGAAGGCCCGCTCACCGACGAGCCCGGCCCGTCCCTCGTCACCGCCGAACGCCACCGCCGCCGGCTCGCCGCGGGCAGCGCCGACCACTTCACCGGGGCCGGGGCCCGCGAGGTGCTGGACGCCCACCCGGCGCGCCTGGCCGACCTGCTGATCGACCGGCGCCGCCGCGATCTGCTGCGGCCGACCACCGCGCTCGCCAAGGCCCAACGGCCCTCGGCGGGCTCGCTGTTCGTGCCGCTGACCGTCTACCGCGCGGCCCGCCGCCTCGCCCGTACGCCGTACCGCACCGGCCTCGAACAGGCCGCCGCCCAGCTCCCCGGCGCACACCGCGACCGCGACGCCCCCGCCGCCGACGGGCCGTTGGGCGCCTCCCTCGCCGCGCTCACCTGGTCGCGTCCCGGACCGGCGGCGCGCTGGCTCACGGGGGAGGCTCTCGCTGAAGTATCGGTTCGCCTGACGGCGGCGGCGATCCGCCCCACATCCGTCCAGCGGCCCGGAGAGGCCCGCGCACGGGCCGCGCTCGCCCGGCACGCCGCCGACCACCGGATCTTCGAGCAGGCCGCTGAGATCCGCAGCCAGCGGCTTCACGCGCCGTTCTTCGACAACCAGGTGGTACGCGCCTGCCGGGCACTGCCCGAATCGCTACGTGTCCAGCCCGGCGCCCGCTCCGACATCCTGCGCACCGTCCTCGCGGGGACGGGCATCCACGACCTGCCGCCGGGCTGGGGCGCCACGACGCACGCGACGGAGGCCGCCGCGACCCGCACCGGAATGCGGGCGGCCGTCAACGACCTGATGGCCCTGTTCGACGCGCCGCTGCTGGCCGACGCGGGCCTCATCGAGGCGCGCGTGGTGCGCAAGGCACTGCGCAAGGCGGCCGAGGGCGAGCCGATCCCGCTGGACGGCATCGCCGACCTGGTCTCCACGGAACTGTGGCTCAGGCGCCTGCTCTCCCGCCGCGGCACCTGCTGGACGGGCTCGGCGGCGCCCCGCCAACGCGCCGTGGCGGGCGGCGTGATGCCGTCCCGCCCGACGCTGCGTCCGTAGCCGTTTCGGGGACGACGGACCGGGGACGACGGACCGGGGACGACGGACCGGCTCAACGGACCGGGGACGGTCCCTCAGCGGCAACTGATCCTGGACTGCGCCCAGTCCGCCACCGCCACCGAGTCGAACGGCGTGTGCGGCTCGACCACCAGGCGGATGGTCTCCTGGCCCCCGATCCCCACGCTCACCGGCACCGCCGCGTCGCCGCCGCGCACCACCGGGGACCGCCAGAGCCGGCCGCCGTCGCCGTACACGGAGAAGCGCAGCGCGCCGAGCCCGAGCGTCATGTCGTCGACGCCCACCAGCGCCTGGTAGGTGGCGCACCGGCGGTTCAGCTCGATGGTCACCGAACCCCGCGCGTGCATGGACGCCCCGTGCCCGTACCGCGTGCCGCCGATCGACATGCCGGGGCGCTGCCAGAGCCAACTGCTCTCCCCGATCCGCACCTGGGGCCCGGACCCGTCGCCCGTCACGTCGTACTTGAGCTGGTTCACCTGATACACCTCCGGCGCGGGAGGCGGCGGCGCCGGAGCGGGCGGCTTCGGTCGGGCGGCGGGCGGCGCCGGGGGCTTGGGCCTGGGCTTCGGCGGTGTCGGCTTCGCCTTCGTCGGCGTGGGGCTCGGCTTCGGTTCCGGTGCGGGCCTCTCCACCGCCGGGGTCGGCCGGGGCGCCGGTCCGGGCGCGGCCGGCGGCTTCAACTTCGGTGGTGGCGGCGCCTCTTCCGGCGTCACCGGCTGTACGACGGGCGGCTTCGCCTTCGGCTTGTCGGGGACCTCGTCCCCGGTCAGCGCCCACACCAGCCCGGCCGCCGCGGCGAGCGCGACCACCGCCGCGATCCCCGCCTTCATCGGCGCGCCCAGCCCTTCGGCCGCCGCACCGCCCGCCGCGCCGGCTCCCGCCGACCCCGACGCACCACCACCGGCCGCGGCAGCCGCCGCACCCGCTCCGGCCGCGCCCGCCGCCCCGCCGGCGACGACACCGGCGGCCTTGAGCGAGTACCCGGCCGCGAACCACCCGATGACCGCGAGCGGCAGCACCGCCGGAATCCCGGCGTTGACGTGTGCCAACTCGCCCGCCACGAGGCGGCACTTCGCGCACTCGTCCAAGTGCTTGCGCAGCCCGCGTTCGGCCCGGATCCGCAGACCGCCGCGCGCGTACGCCCCCAGCCGGTCGGCGTACTGCGCGCAGTCCCCGGCCGAGGCGACCGCCGTGTTCACATGCGCTTGGAGATACGCCTGCTTGAGACCTTCGCGCGCCCGACTGGCCAGCACGGCCGTGGCGTTGGCCGTCAGCCCGAACAGCGGCGCGACCGCGCTCGGCGACTCCTCCTCGACGGTGGTGTGCCAGAGCACGGCCTGCCAGCGCTCGGGCAGACTGCGGAACGCCTGCATGGCGAGCGACCGTTCGGCCTCGTGCATGGCGCGCACATCGGCGCCCAGGTCGAGGGTCTCGTCGTCCGACACCTCGGCCGAGCGGGCGGATTCCGCGGCGAACACCGCGAAGTCCTCGACCAGTTGCTCGCGCTTGGCGGTCTTCGTCCACGCGGCGGCGACGCGCCGTACGGTCGTGAGCAGATACGCGCGCACCGCCTGCTCCGGCCCGGCACCCCCGCGCACCGCCTGAAGCGTGCGCGCGAACACCTCTGCCGTCAGATCGTCGGCGGTGTGGGCGTCCCGGCAGCACGTGCGCGCATAGCGCAGTACGGCCGCCGAGTGCCGCCGGTACAACTCCTCGTACGCGCCGTCGTCGCCGTCCCGCATGCGCTGGATCAACTCGGCGTCCGACGGCGGCAGATCGGCGGCGGGCCCCTCGACGAGCGCGTCGCCCTCGACCGGAACGCCACCGCCACCGCCCTCGCGCTGCGGCGGCACACTCGGATCCGCCTCGCCCTGGGAAGGAGCGGGAGCGGCAGGAGTCGCGGGCGTCACCGGCCCGATGGGACCGGCAGCCCCGGAGGAACCTCCTGGCCCACCCTGGTTCGGCACCTGCCCGGAAGGCGGTCCCCCCGTCTCCGTACCGCCCGCGCCGCCGCCACCCAGTGGCTCGTCCCGTCCGTCACCGCTCATCGCGGAAGCCCCCGTAGCGTCCTGCAGACCCGAAACACCTGGCCAGCGTGCCACAGCGCCCGCCACCGCCAAACCCCTGTTGACAGCGACCACTCGTACGTGATTTAGCACCGGAACGGGGCACCGGCCCGGGGCCGTACGCGAAGAACTCGATCGGGTGCGGCGCAAACGCCGTTCACCAGGATGTTCCGTACCGGACAGGCCCGGAGACGCCCTGGACGGGCACCCACGAAGGACAGCTCACGGCAGGGGCGGCACGGCCGACGGACGAACTACCGTCCGACGGCCGCACCACAGCCTCAAGTTGACGCCTGACGCGCGAGACAGAGACCTCGCACGCCGACCCTCAAGCCGCTGCCGCCTCACGCCGCGCGGGAGCGAAGCCCTTCGAGCAGGATGTCCAGCAGCCGCGCCGAAGCCGCCGCCTGCTGCGCCGCGTCCGGCAGCGCGGGCGCCGCCGTGGCTATCACCAGCAGCACATCGGCCACCGTCACACCCGGCCGAAGCTCGCCGGCCGACCGCGCGCGCTCGACCAACTGCCCCACGACATCGAGCAGTTCGACCGTGCCCGAAGCCGGGTCCACCAGGTCGCCGCCCAGAGATCCCGCGGTGCCGTCGGCCTCCGCCGACCCCAGGGACCCCGAAGGCTGCTGCCCGGCATGCTCACCGGAACCGACCACCCGCAGATCCGGGTGCCCGGACTGCCGCTGCTGCGGCACCCGTGCCTCGTCCGACGCCTCCGGGACGACCGTCGACTCGTCGACGTCCACCCCGACCCTCAGCACCTGCGGCGGCAGCAGCCTGCCCGCGCCGGAAGCCACCGACGTCCGCAGGAAGCGGGCGAGCGCGGACCACGGCTCGTCCTCCTGCCCCAGAGCCGCCCGCGCCTGCTCCGTCAGCCGGGAGGTCTCCTCCTCGGCTATCCGGCGGACCAGCACGTCCTTGCTGGGAAACCGTCGGTACACCGTGCCGACCCCGACCCGGGCCCGACGCGCCACGTCCTCCATCGGCGCCCCGTAACCCAGCTCGCCGAACACCTCACGAGCCGCCCGCAGGACGTGCTCGAGATTGCGCTGTGCGTCCACCCGCAGCGGTGCGGCACGGCCGATCCCGCCCGCGCTCGCGCGTCCGTTGCCGTCCATGGAAACGACGGCCTGCCAATGAGAATCCTGAATGTGCATAAGCGTTCCCCCGGTAATGACGTCTCCCCCCGGAGACCTCCCCGCCTGACAGCCGGGGCCGTCGACCCAGTCACGGTCGACCCCCCGACGAAGTACGAACATAGTTGAGCCCCGGGGAATTCAGAAGGGGGTGGTTCCGCACAGTGCGCCCCCCGATCGGAGCAAGGACCGGAAGATGCCTGATTCGACACTCTCCTTCCCTCCGGCCCGTACCCTCTGACCTGCGAACCTTCCCTGCCACAGGGGGATTTGCGCACGTCGGGCCGTCGAAGGGCTCCGGTCACACAATTTGCCGGGGCTGTGGACAAACCCCGGAGCCCGTTGCCTCATGGGGTGGTGAAGGCAGAGATCTCCCGGGGGACGACCCCCGCACCACCGCCCCGCGCACGCGTTCTCGTCATCGGCGGCGGCTACGTCGGGATGTACACCGCGCTCCGGCTCCAGCAGAAGCTCAAGCGCGGCGAGGCGGAGGTCGTGGTCGTGTCGCCCAACGCGTACATGACCTACCAGCCGTTCCTGCCCGAGGCCGCCGCCGGTTCGATCTCACCGCGCCATGTCGTGGTGCCGCTGCGCCGTGTCCTGCCGGACTGCACGATCATCGTCGGTGAGGCCAGATCCATCGACCACGCCAAGCGCGTCGCGACGCTCACCACCCTTGCGTCCGAGGAAGAGGCAGCGACCCGAGCGGCCGCAGACGGCTCAGACGGCACCGACGGCCCTGGCAGCTCCGACCGTCCGCACGTCGACAACGCGGCGGCCGACGCGCGCGAGACCCCCGGCTCCTTCGAGATGACGTACGACGAACTCGTCCTCGCCCCCGGCTCGATCTCCCGCACCCTCCCGGTCCCCGGCCTCGCCGAACACGGCATCGGCTTCAAGACCGTCGAGGAAGCCATCGCCCTGCGCAACCACGTCCTGGAACAGATGGACATCGCCTCCTCCACCCGCGACCCGGAACTGCGCGACGCCGCACTCACCTACGTCTTCGTCGGCGGCGGCTACGCGGGCGTCGAAGCCCTCGCCGAGCTGGCCGACATGGCCCGCTACGCCACCCGCTACTACCACAACGTCAAGGCCGACGACCTGAAGTGGATCCTCGTCGAGGCCTCCGACCACATCCTCCCCGAGGTCGGCCACGACATGGGCAAGTACGCGGTCCGCGAACTGCGCGCCCGCAACATAGACGTACGTCTCGAAACCCGGCTCGACTCCTGCGAGAACCGGGTGGCCGTCCTGAGTGACGGCACCCGCTTCCCCACCCGCACCGTCGTCTGGACGGCGGGCGTCAAACCCCACCCGATCCTCGCCGCCACCGATCTCCCCCTCGACAAGCGCGGCCGGCTCAGCTGTACGGCCAAACTCACCGTCGACGGCGCCGAACACGCCTGGTCGGCCGGCGACGCCGCCGCCGTCCCCGACCTGGCGGCGGACGAACCCGGCGCCGAATGCGCCCCCAACGCGCAACACGCCGTCCGCCAGGCCCGGGTACTCGCCGACAACATCGTCGCCTCGCTACGAGGCGAAACACTCCGGGACTACCGTCACCGGTACGCCGGCTCCGTCGCGTCGCTCGGTCTCCACAAGGGCGTCGCGCAGGTGTACGGCCGTAAACTCAAGGGCTACCCGGCCTGGCTGATGCACCGTATGTACCACCTCAGCCGCGTCCCGACCTTCAACCGCAAGGCGCGAGTACTGGCCGAATGGACCCTTTCCGGGCTCTTCAAACGGGAGATCGTCTCCCTCGGCTCTCTGGAGCACCCACGCGCCGAATTCGAACTCGCCGCCGGAAGGGAACGCCCCAGAGACGTCTGACGTCCCATGTCAGTGCGGTCGGCGACCCTGAACGTGTGACCATAGGTGGGTTCACATCTGCACAGAGTGATTCCGCAGAGAGCGACCCGACAGCCCGCCAAGGCGAACAGCAACGACACCATGAGGCCTGAAAATCCGTGAATTTCACGCGTTGGAGCGCCCGGCTCCCCGGTACACAGCGCCGCACCGCCGCGCGGACGGACGCCGGAGAGGCGCACTCGCCGGGTTCCGCCAGTTCCGTGCCCGCCGCCCGTGGTGAATTCGAACGACACGGCGAACGCAAGGGCGGAAGAGACGGCGGGGACGGAAGACGGGCAAGAGACGGCGGGACCGGAAAAGACGGCAGCCCGACGGGGATCCCAGCGCTCGAAGAGCTGGGCGTCCGCGACGTCCTCGACGGCCTCCCCGCCCTCGTCGCGCTGGTGTACGGCCAGGACCACCGCGTCGCGTACGTCAACGACGCCTACACCGACGCCTTCGGACCACGCGAGCCGGGCACGGCCGCGGCCGAGAGCTGCCCCGAGCTGGTCGAGCTGGGCCTGATGCCCCTGATGGACCAAGTGCTGCGCAGCGGAAAGCCCCGTACGGTCAAGTCCCGCAAGGTCCAGTCGGCCACGTTCGGCACGGCCCACGCCCTGGCCAACGGCTCCGCCACCGTGACACGCGACGGCTCGTACACGGTGACCTGCACCCCCGTCGACATCAGTGGATCCGGCGGCGTTCTCATCTTCGCCGCCGACGTCACCGACCACGCCGAGGCCGCCGAGCGCCTGCGCGCGAGCGAGCGCAGACTCCGCGAGACCGCCGTCGCCCTCCAGCGCTCGCTCCTCCCTCAGGAGCTGGAACAGCCCGACGACCTTCGCGTCGCCGCCACCTACCAGCCGGGCGGCACGGACGCGGCGGTCGGCGGCGACTGGTACGACGTGATCACCCTCGGCGCCGGCCGTACGGCCCTGGTCATCGGCGACGTCATGGGCCGCGGCGTCCGCGCGGCGGCCGTGATGGGCCAGCTGCGCACCGCCGTCCGCGCGTACGCCCGCCTCGACCTGCCCCCGCACGAAGTACTGCAACTGCTCGACGGACTCGCCGCCGAGATCGACCCCAGCCAGATCGCCACCTGCGCCTACGCCGTCCACGACCCCAACGAGGGCCGACTCGTCTACGCGTCGGCGGGCCACCTGCCGATCCTCGTCCGCGCCGAGGACGGCACCGTCGCGCGCGCGGCCGAACCGACCGGACCCCCGCTCGGCACCGGCGGCTGGATCCACACGTCCGGCACGATCGACCTCGCGCCCGGCTCCACCGCCGTCCTCTATACGGATGGTCTCGTCGAGCGCCGCAGCGAGGACATCGACGAGGGCGTGGCATCCCTGGAGCGCGCGCTGGCCGGCGCCAAGGGATCACCCCAGGTCGTCTGCGACCGGCTGATCCGCGCGATGGGCGTCACGGCCGAGCACGACGACGACGTCGCGGTACTGGTCCTCCAGCACCCCGCCCGCACCGGTCAGGCGGCCGAGCTTTTCCACAACGCCGCGCTCGACCTCCTCGGCGGCATCGAGGCGGCGCCGCGCGCCCGCGCGTTCGCCTCGGGGGTCCTCTCCTCGTGGCGCTTCCCCGTCGAGCTGAGAGACCTGGGCGTGCTCGCCACCAGCGAACTCGTCGCCAACTCCCTCCAGCACGGCACCCCGCCCATGCGCCTCAGACTCCGCCGTACGGACCGTCGGCTGATCATCGAGGTCACCGACGGGGACGACCATCTGCCACTGCGCCGCCACGCCGAACCGGCGGACGAGGCGGGCCGCGGCATCTCGATCGTCGCGACGATCGCCTCGTCCTGGGGCTCGCGCCGCACACCGGGCGGCGGCAAGGCGGTCTGGTGCGAGTTCGCGCTCCCTCATTAGGAGGCGGTCACGGCGGTCTCCGGCTTGTGTACGGCCACCACGCGCGACGTACGCGCGAGTGACGGCTGGTCCTGTACGGGCGTGAGCCGCCGGCCCAGCCGCAGCGCCAGCACGCTGACACCGAGCGAGAAGAGCACGAACGTCACGATGTACGGGCCGTGCAGCGCGGCCCCCATCGGCCCGCCCACAGCGGGCCCGACGGCCAGCGCGAGCTGCTTGACCAGGGCGAAAGCGGCGTTGTACTGCCCGACCATCTCGCCGGGCGCCAGGTCGGCCACCAGCGGAGCCACGGTCGGCGACAGCATCGACTCACCGAGCCCGAACAGCGCGTACGTGGAGATGAAGGCGGCGGTCGCCATCGTCTGGCTCCCGTGCCCCAGGCCCGCGTACCCCGCGATGATCCAGGCGACCGCCCAGATCAGCCCGACCGCGGCGATGACCCGGCTCCGCCTGCGCCGCTCGACCAGCCGGAGCACGACGAACTGCGCGACGACGATCACGGCGGTGTTCGCGGCCAGCGCGATCCCGAGCGTCGACGGGTCGATCCCGGCGGCCTCGGTGCCGTACGCGGCCAGCCCGGACTCGAACTGCCCGTAGCAGGCGAAGAACAGCACGAAGCCCAGCACACACAGCTGCACCATCGCCCGGTGCCCAAGCAGAGCGCGCAGCCCACCGCCCCCGGTCCGTGCCGCCTCCTTGGGAAGCGCGGTCGAGACGGAGGACGTACGGGGAAGCCGGACCGTCCCCGCGACGGCGGCCAGCACCAGGAACATGGCGGCCTCGATACCGAACAGCAGGGTGAAGCTCCCCGGCCGGCTGACGTCGACGAGCTGCCCACCGATCAGACCACCGACGCCGAGCCCGAGATTCTGCAGGAAGAACTGCGTCGCGAAGGCCCGCGTACGGGTCGACGGCGACGAGCACCAGACGATCATCGTGGCGAGCGCGGGCTGCATGACGGCGGTCCCGGCGCCGAGCAGCGCCGCAGAGAGCACGGCGGTCGGCACGGTGGCCGCCACCCCCATGCCCACGGCCCCCACGGCGGCCAGCACCGCACCACCGACGACGACGGGCAGCGGCCCGCGCCGGTCGATCGCGCGACCGGTGAAGGGCAGGGCGACGAGCGCGGCCATGGCGAAGACGGCCAGCACGGCCCCCGCCGTACTCGCACCCAGGTCCCGCACCTGGGCCACATACACATAGAGATACGGGACGGTGAACCCGAGCCCGAACGCGCTCAGCGCGTTCCCTGCCTGGATCCGGCGCATCGCGGCGCCCATCACCCTGGTCACACTCACCTGCCTTGGAGGATCGAAGGAGAAGCCGAAGACTGAAGACTGCAAGAACCGAAGGCTGAAGACTTCAAAGCTAAAGTTAGAGCCTCAACAATACACATCGAAGGACTTCAACGCGAACGATGCGCGTGCCATACTGCGCCGCATGTCAGACACCCCCGAGGAACCGAGCCTCGACGAACAGATCGCCGCCTATCAGCGAGAGTTCGACGACCTCGACCCCCAGGTGGAGAAGGTCGTCTCGGCACTCGGCCGGCTCAACCGCCGGATGAACGTGGCGTACGGGCGACAGGTCTCCGACCTCGGCATCAGCAACGCCGAGTGGGAGGTCCTCAAGACGCTGGTCCTGGCGGGAGCCCCGTACCGCCTGGGCCCGGGAGAACTGGCCAAGCGCCTCGGCCTCACCCCGGCGGCGATGACCCACCGCGTCGACCGCATGGCGGGCGAGGGCCTGGTCACGCGCGACCGGGACGAGAACAACCGGGTCCGGGTGATCGTCGAGCTGACGGACGAGGGCCGCACGAAGTGGCTGGAGGCCATGCGCATGGCCTCGAACTTCGAGGAGGACCTGCTCCAGGACCTCTCGGGCGACGAACGCGGAGTGCTGGGAGAGCTGCTGATCCGCCTCCTCCGCCGCGTGGAACACGCCCAACCGGATGCCGGCGGACGCCTGACCGACCTGGACTGAGCTGGGCTGACCTGCGGTTGACGGAGGGCGAACAGCCCAAGTTGACACCACCGGGGTCGGTCCGTAAGGTTCTTCGAGTTGTCATGGAGCCGTAACGGTTCTACGACACACTCCGGCCGCTTGAATGCGGCACACAAACTCTGCGGGACGCCCCCGACCGGGAACAATTTCGGCATGCCGAAATCCATTACCGGGACTCGATTTGTGAGTCGGCGGGGAAACGGGCTAGAGTTTGAAACGTCGGAACGGCCGAAGGGCCGGAAAGACAAACCCGCTGACTGGGAATCAGGCGCCGAAAGGTTCTGATAGAGTCGGAAACGCAGGACAGCAGGAACCGAAGGGAAGCCCGGAGGAAAGCCCGAGAG